>UROM01000001.1 GCA_900549455.1 uncultured Collinsella sp.
CTGTTGCAACTTCATTCATATTCATACGGAAGCATCCGTCACCTGCGATATTTACCACAGTCTTGTCCGGTCTTCCCATCTTGGCTCCGATGGCTGCTCCAAGACCATATCCCATAGTTCCCAGGCCACCGGAAGAAAGGAAGGTTCTTGGCTCTTTGTATTTGAAATACTGAGCTGCCCACATCTGGTTCTGTCCAACCTCTGTTGTGATGATGGCATCTCCTTTTGTCAGTTCGTACAGCTTTTCAATAATGTATGGGCCTGTAAGTTGGGAGTGATCATATCTTAACGGATATTTTTCCTTCAGTTCACTGATATGTGCAGTCCATTCCGAATGTCTCATTTCTGGAACCTCTGCCAGAATACGTTTGAGAACTTCTTTCTCATCTCCTACCACACTTGCATCTACTACGATGTTTTTGTTAATCTCTGCAGCATCTACGTCAATCTGGAGAATCTTCGCATTCTTTGCAAAGGTCTTTGTGTTTCCTGTGACACGATCACTGAATCTGGCTCCCAGCACGATCAGGAGATCGCAGCCTGAGACACCGAGGTTGGAAGTTTTTGTTCCATGCATTCCAAGCATTCCTGTATAGAAAGGATCTTCGCCGGAAAATCCACCTTTGCCCATAAGGCTGTCACATACCGGAGCATCGATTTTGTGAGCAAGTTCTGTCACTTCTTTGGATGCTTCGGAGATAATTGTTCCGCCGCCTGTGAAGATGAACGGTTTCTTTGCATCTTTAATCATCTGGACTGCCGTTTCGATGTCCTTATCTTTGATTGTATCTACTTTTGGTGTAATGGCTGCCGGAGTGCAGGCATTGTATTCATATTTCGCGCCTGTCACATCCTTTGTCACATCTACAAGTACAGGTCCCGGGCGTCCGCTCTTTGCAATATAGAACGCTCTGCGTACAGTGTCTGCCAGAGTAGTAATGTCTTTTACGATAAAGCTGTGCTTTGTGATCGGCATTACGATTCCTGTAATATCAACCTCCTGGAAAGAATCCTTTCCGAGAAGCGGTGTTCCTACATTACATGTGATTGCCACCATTGGTACGGAATCCATGTATGCGGTAGCGATTCCTGTTACCAGATTGGTAGCTCCGGGACCGGAGGTTGCGAGACATACACCGACTTTGCCGGTAGCTCTTGCATATCCGTCTGCCGCATGGGAAGCTCCCTGCTCATGGGAAGTCAGTACATGTGTGATCTGGTCTTTATATTCATAGAGGGCGTCATATACATTCAGGATGGCACCGCCCGGATATCCGAATACAGTGTCAACGCCCTGTTCTTTTAAACATTCAACGATGATTTCAGCACCTGTAAGCTGCATCTTTACATATCCTCCTAACTTTTCAGGCAGGAATCACAGGTTATGCCGCAATTCCCGCCGGGTACTTGTTCATCTTTATTTTGCTTTTGGTACCTCAAGGATCGCTCCTCTGTTTCCGGAGGTTACCATGGCAGCATATCTTGCAAGATATCCTGTTGTTACCTTTGGCTCACGAGGCTGCCATTTTGCTTTTCTTGCCTGCATTTCTTCATCGGAAACCTTGATCTCCAGTTTCAGTTCCGGAATGTTGATGCTGATGATATCGCCCTCTTCAACAAGTGCGATCGGTCCGCCGACTGCTGCTTCCGGTGATACGTGTCCGATGGATGCTCCTCTGGATGCACCGCTGAAACGTCCGTCTGTGATCAGGGCTACAGAAGATCCCAGTCCCATACCTGCGATCGCAGATGTAGGGTTCAGCATCTCTCTCATACCAGGACCGCCTTTCGGTCCTTCATAACGGATAACAACTACATCACCCTCAACGATCTTGCCACCTTTGATAGCTGCGATTGCGTCTTCCTCGCAGTCAAAGACTCTTGCAGGTCCTTCATGGACCATCATCTCTTCTACAACTGCAGAACGTTTTACAACACCACCGTCCGGAGCAAGGTTACCTTTAAGTACTGCAAGTCCGCCTGTCTGGCTGTATGGATTGTCAATCGGTCTGATAACTTCAGGATTTAAGTTTACACAATCTTTGATGTTCTCGCCTACTGTCTTGCCTGTAACTGTCATGCACTCAGTATGAAGAAGTCCCTTCTTATTCAGTTCGTTCATAACTGCGTATACACCGCCTGCTTCGTTCAGGTCTTCTATGTATGTAGGACCTGCAGGTGCAAGGTGACAGAGGTTTGGAGTCTTTGCGCTAATTTCGTTTGCAAAGCTGATATCAAAGTCCATTCCGATCTCATGAGCGATAGCCGGAAGGTGAAGCATACTGTTTGTGGAGCATCCAAGTGCCATGTCTACTGTCAGGGCATTGAGGATTGCTTCCTTTGTCATGATATCTCTTGGACGGATGTTCTTTCTGTACATTTCCATAACCTGCATACCTGCATGTTTTGCAAGACGGATACGCTCGGAATATACAGCAGGGATGGTTCCGTTTCCTTTCAGACCCATACCAAGAACCTCTGTCAGACAGTTCATGGAGTTTGCTGTGTACATACCGGAACAGGATCCGCATGTAGGACATGTTTTCATTTCACATTCTGTCAGTCCGTCTTCATCAAGCTTGCCTGCTGCGTAAGCACCTACTGCCTCGAACATACTGGAAAGGCTTGTCTTGTGTCCGTTCAGATGTCCGGCAAGCATTGGGCCGCCGCTTACGAATACAGTAGGAACATTCAGTCTGGCTGCTGCCATCAGAAGTCCGGGTACGTTCTTGTCACAGTTTGGAATCATAACCAGTGCATCAAACTGATGTGCCATTGCCATGGCTTCTGTGGAATCTGCGATCAGGTCTCTGGTAACCAGAGAATATTTCATTCCAACGTGTCCCATTGCAATACCGTCGCATACTGCGATTGCCGGGAACATAACAGGTGTACCGCCTGCCATTGCCACACCAAGCTTAACTGCCTGTGTGATCTTGTCAAGGTTCATATGACCCGGTACGATTTCATTGTAAGAACTTACGATACCTACCAGAGGTCTGTCCATTTCCTCTTTTGTCATTCCAAGAGCATTAAACAGGGAACGGTGAGGTGCCTGCTGTGTGCCTGTTTTTACTGCATCACTTCTCATTATCTATTTCCTCTTTTCTTAATTGTTTATCATTTACTTACAGAGCTGCTGCGATCAGATCGCCCATCTCTTTTGTTCCTACAAGTTTGCATCCCTCTGACATAATATCACCTGTGCGGTATCCCTCTGTCAGGACTTTCTGCACTGCTGCTTCTACTGCATCTGCTTCTTTATCCATATCAAGGGAGAAGCGAAGCATCATTGCTGCGGAAAGAATGGTTGCAATAGGGTTTGCCTTATCCTGTCCTGCAATATCAGGTGCAGAACCATGGCTTGGCTCATAGAGACCGAATTTTGTCTCATTTAAGCTTGCAGATGAAAGCATTCCGATGGAGCCTGTTACCATACTTGCCTCGTCTGAAAGGATATCTCCGAACATATTCTCTGTCAGGATAACATCGAACTGTTTCGGATCACGTACAAGCTGCATTGCGCAGTTGTCAACCAGCATATGCTCTAAGGTAACATCCGGATAATCTTTGGCAACTTCCTCTACCACTTTTCTCCAGAGTCTGGAAGAATCCAGAACATTTGCCTTATCTACGCTTGTTACTTTATTTCTTCTCTTACGTGCGATCTCAAATGCCTTGATGGCAATACGGCGGATCTCATTCTCATTATAGGAAAGAGTATCTACGGCTGTGCGGACTCCGTTCTCCTCGGTAGTCTTTCTGGCTCCGAAGTAAAGACCTCCTGTCAGCTCTCTTACGATAATCATGTCAAAACCATCTCCGATGATCTCATCACGAAGCGGGCATGCATCACGAAGCTCATTGTAAAGATATGCAGGACGAAGGTTTGCAAAAAGGTTCAGCGCTTTACGGATTGCAAGAAGTCCTGCCTCCGGACGTTTAGACGGCTCCAGTTTGTACCACGGGGATGTCTTGGCATCGCCGCCGATGGACCCCATCAGTACGGCGTCAGAATCTTTTGCCTGAGCAATGGCTTCCTCTGTAAGAGGTACTCCGTGAGCATCAATGGATGCACCTCCTAAAAGAACTTCTGTGTATGAAAATTTATGGCTGTATTTCTCGCATACTCTGTCTAAAACTTTTTTGGCCTCGGCAACAATCTCCGGGCCGATTCCGTCTCCCGGAATCAGGGCAATTTTGTACTCCATTTTATCTACTCCTCCGATTTCCCCTGTGCTGTAAAATTTTAACGCACTGGTGTGGATAATTGTTATTATCATAACGCACTTTTCGACGGATTTCAACCTATTAAATAGATAAAGTTATCTCCAGGATATAAAAAGAGCTCCTGTGTCTTTGATTTTCTTCCTGACTCCTGGTACTTTGGCTCCCTGCTTTCTGCCCGTTACCGCCACGCTCCCGCCCGAAAAGTATCTTATGCCACAGGATGTTCCACTATGGCAAAAGCTGCCTTCCCGTTTCCGGTACAGCAGCCTTTTCTTTTTCCTGTATTCTGTTTTTCAAAAAATCTCTCAGAATTTTCCACTGGAGCCGCCAAAAGTATCCCCCGAGGAAGACGTATGTGTACTGGAGCCCCCGCCACTGTCCTCATTTTTCGGTTTTGCGGATTTTGACACCGTACTGTAAAGATAATACTCGTTACTTCTGGTTACCTTCATACTGCCCTGACGTACATAGGAAGCAGCCTGATCCTGTTTTCGCACAGTTTTCAGTTTCCTCCTCATATTTCCGGTTATAAGCACGCCTGCCACAAGTCCCACTGCAAGAGCAATCAGCAGATTTGCCCCCACATCAAAAGGCTCCTTTGGAAGATTTCCCACATCATATGGCTCTGCCTCATCCGCCTGCATGATAAAGTCATCGCATTCCATGGCAAACATCTGAAACGCTTCGTTATAATCCCCATCACTTAAATAAGGCTTCACCTGCTCCATGATATATTCCTGTCCGGCATCGGTAAACGCTTCAATAGCATAACCATGTGTTGCAATAGCCCAGTTACGGTCACCCATATCCACCAGGAACAAAATACCGTCACCATCTTCTCCCTGTCCATATCCATGGTCAATAAAATAATCATCTGCATAAGCCTGCGCCGTTTTTCCTTCCAGACTATTGGTGGTAACAATGATAACATCTACCTGTTCCCGCTCACTGATCTCATCCAGTGTATTGCAAAGGCTCTCCTTTTGATCTGTATCCAGAAGTCCCGCCTGATCCGCAAGCCGGCTTTCTGTTTCCGCCCATACCGGAAAGGCACATGCCAGGCATAAAAGGATCACTGTCAGAAATACGGATATTCTCTTTTTCATGGCATTCACCTCCCCTACAAAGCCCAGATCAGATACAGGATAATATAGGCGATCACGCCAACGATCCCCGTCGTTCCCAGGAACCATCTCGCAAAAGCACTCTTATCTGTGGGCAGATTCCCCACAAATTTCCCAGTCTGGCCATTCATGGCAAATATGTAATTATCGCCTTTCCATTTCGTCTGCAGGATCCATACCGGATACAGTGCATACTTCGTAGTTCCGTTATGAAGCCGGATGCTGGTATTCTCCGGAACCACACTGGAATAGCCTCTGACCGTATCCCGGAATGCATCTTCCGTACTGTGACGGATACGCTCATTGGCACGTCCCTCGCACTCTTCCGCCGTCACATCATACTTATCCGCAAAATATCCCGCCAGATATGCAGTCTGGAAATCCACCGCCTCTTTAAAATCAAAAGGCTCTATGGACTCCATCAGATCATTTTCCATACTGGCCGAACCATCCACAGGTACATGATCAAATCCCAGAGAACCACTTCTGTGTACTGCATAATAACTGGTTTCCGTATAATCATAATCATTATCACTCCAGAAACGGGTCTTCGTAGCTTTATAGCGGATATCCGCACTGGCATCCGTATCATAAAGCCAGAACGGAACGTAGATCCCCTTCACCTCACTGATATGATTCTCCGACTTAAACGCTTTCGGGAGAAGGCGCTTGCCTGACAAATGCTTCTTCAGCTTCTCCTTTGCAGCCTTTTTATCCAGCTTAAACGGAATCACGTAATCTGGTTTCAGTGCACCGGACAGCTGTCCGGTCATTACCACCGGGCTGCCGCAAAACGGGCAGGCTGTCGCTGCCGTATTGGCATCACCCACGATCTCACCGCCACAGGACTTACACGTATAAGTACGTAATCCCTCACTCTCTCCATCCTGCCACTCACTGCCAGCCTCATCCGACCAGTTCATATCCTCCGGCTGTTCTTCTTCTACAGCCTTAGCATGCTCCGATAATGTCTTAACATCAAACTCCGTATCACAGAACGGACACTTCATCTTCTGTGCAGAACTGTCAAACTCTATGGAGCCACCACAGCACGGGCACTTAAACTCCTGCATCTTCGCCATATATCCACCTCAATTCATCCTTCTGTATCCATCGACCGGCAGGAGTTATCCTGTGAATTTCTCCTGACCTTCTCCATTTTGTGATTTATACAGCATCCTCCGGTCCGAACGGATCCCCGCACTCTGGGCAGAACTTCGGTGGATTCTCCGGATCAGCCGGTTCCCATCCACACCTGCTGCAACGATACCTCAACTTCTTCTCCGGTCTCTTCGCTCCACAGTTCGTACAAAACTTCCCTTTATTCACTGTACCGCAGGAACAAGTCCAGCTGTCCTCCACCGGACGCGATGCACCACACTCCGGACAGAATTTCCCCGAAGAAACCGCACCACAGCTGCAGGTCCAGCTGTCCGCAGCGGGCTTCGGCTCCGGCTTTTTGCTGCCGCATTCCGGGCAGAATTTGCCGGTAACGGTAGCGCCGCAGCTGCACTGCCAGCTGTCCGCCGGGGCGGGTGCGGGACGGCTGACCTGCTGGGGCGCGTCCACGCTGTCCGGACGGGCCTGCTGGCCCATAGCGAACAGGTTCTGGGCGCTCATGCCGCCCATACCGCCTGCACCGGCTGCCATGCCCATGCCCATAAAGCCGGCCATCGCGCCGTTGGGGTTGGCCGCCGCGGCGCGCATCGCGTCGCTCTGGGCGCTGGCGATGTTGGCGGCCGCCATGGTGGGATCGCGCATGACCGCGGCCTTCTGCAGGTCCTTGATCATCTGCTCGTCTTCTTGCGAGGCAGCGATGGAGTTGACGCCAAAGCTCACGATCTCGACACCGCGCAGATCGCGCCAGTCGGCCGAGAGGACCTCGTTGAGCGCGCGGGCGAGCTCGGCGGTGTGACCGGGGATGGCGCTGTAACGAATGCCCATCTCCGAGATCTTGGCAAAGGCGGGCTGCAGGGCGGTGAGCAGCTCGGACTTAAGCTGGCTGTCGATCTTATCGCGCGTGTAGCTATCGGTCACGTTGCCGCACACGTTGGTGTAGAACAGCAGCGGGTTGGTGATACGGTACGAATACTCGCCGTTGCAGCGCACGGAGATGTCGACGTCCAGGCCAATGTTGTTATCGACCACGCGGAAGGGCACGGGCGAGGCGGTGCCGTACTTGTTGCCGATGATCTCCTTGGTGTTGATGAAGTAGACGCGCTGGTCCTTGCCTGCATCGCCGCCAAAGGTAAAACGGCTGCCGATATTGGCGAACGTTTCCTTGATGGAGTCGCCCAGATTGCCGCTAAAGACGCTCGGCTCGCTGCCGGTGTCAAAGACAAACTCGCCAGGCTCCAGCGCAACCTCGATGATCTTGCCGTTTTGCACCACGAGCATGCCCTGGCCGTCGTTGACGGCGATGACAGAGCCGTTGGAGATGACGTTGTCCTCGCCGCGCGTGTTGGAGCTGCGGCCGCCGGTGCGCTTGCTGCCCTTGCAGGCCAAGACATCAGCGGGCATCGATTCGCAATAGATAAATTCCTTCCACTGGTCGGCCATGACGCCGCCGGCAGCACCCAATCCAGCTTTCAAGAGTCCCATGGTGATCTTCCTTTCTCGTCAAAGGCCGGGTGGTATTGGTCAGAATGGCTAATCGTCCTTGTTGTCCTTCATGACAACGGTGGTCTCGGTGTGGCTGAAGGTATCGTGCTTCTCGGTCAGATCGAGGTCCCCGCAGTAGTAGTCGGCGTGGGTTGCCTCGTTGGCCGTCTTGAGCTGGCCTACCAGCAACACGTCCGCGATGATTACGATGATCAGTGGCGCGACGATGTTGATGAGGATGCCCTCGACATCAAAGGTGAGGTAGTCCGGATCGAAGGCGTTCTCTCCCATAAAGAGAATCTGGGAGAGGACAAACCCGATCACAAAGAACAGCACCGAGGCGATGGCGAGCTTGGGCTTGGAGCAGGGGTGCTCGCCGACCATGCGACCGGTCTGGCCGTTCATGGCAAACAGATAACTCTTGCCGTTCCACGAGGTGGAAAGCATCCACACGGGGAACAGGGCGTAGTCGCTGTCTTCCCAGGTGTAGTCGAGCTGCTTGCTTTCGACCGTGGCGTCGTCATATTCGTCGACGACGGTCTCGCGCAGGGCCGAGATCGTGCTCTCCTCCATGCGGCGCTCGGCACGTGCCTTGCAGGTCTCGCAATCTTCGTCGTAGCGGTTGGCGATGTAGCCGGGCATATACGCGACCGAAAACGGGCACAGCGCGTCGTAGTCAAACGGCTCGATGGCGTCCATATGGCCGTCGGGCATCTTGGACGATCCGTCGACGGGCACGCGCTCAAACGAGATATTGCCTTTACGGTAGGCGTCGTAGTGGTCAGTGGTCGTGACGGTGCGATCGGGTTCCTCGGTTACGGTCTCGTTGGTCGCGTCAAAGTACACTTCGCCGTCCACGCGGGCACCGTAGAGCCAAAACGGCACGTAGACGCCTTGGACCTCGTCGATGTGGTTGTCGGTGACAAAGCTCTTGGGCAGCAGAATCTTGCCCTTGTAGTGCTCTTTGAGCGCGGCCATGACATCGTCGCGCCCGAGCTTAAACGGAATCACCAGGTCGGGTGAGAAGTCGCCCGAGAGCTGGCCAGGTGCCACGGCGGAGTTACCGCAGTACGGGCAGGTGGTGACGGCGACGGTGCCGTCCGAGATCAGTTCGGCGCCGCACGACGAGCAGATGTAGCCGGCGTTTTGAGCCAGCTCCTGCACGGCATCGTCGACAGAAGGTTTGGGAGCCGCGGCTGCGGCATCGGCTTTGGCATCGGCCTTGTCCTGGCGCTCGCGATAGAGGGCCTCGACTTCTTCGACTTCAAAGCGCGAGTCGCAGTAGTCGCAGACGAGCTTTTGCTCGGCACTGGCAAAGTGAAGGGGGCCGCCACACGCGGGGCACTGATAGTTGACACTCTCGAAGGCCATGATCGGTCCTTTCCGTGCCGGAGGCTAAGCGCCGATGGCGCCACCGCAGTATTCGCAGCGCCCACTGGCATCGGGAATGGTGGTTGCACCGCAGAAGGGGCAGGTGACCGCGGTCTTGGGGGCCTTGGCGGCCACGACGCTGTCGCGCGTCTCCTGGCGCAGCTGCACCAGCGCGTCGCGGACCTCGGTTGCCTGCCGCTTGGCCTCGCGGTATTCGATGGAACCGCGCTGATCGATGGTGGAGTCGTTCACGCGCAGGTTGATCTCGGTAAAGTACGGCGTGTTGACGTGGATGGTCAGATTGAAGTCGTAATCCAGGTCGTAGCGCGGTGGGTTGTAGCTCTCGCGCTCGCCGTCCTTGGTCTCGCGATAGATTTCGGTGCGATGCTCGTCGATATCCATATCGCAGCCGAGTACCTGTGAGAACTCGATGATGTCGGGATTGGCGTCGCGCCAGCGGCTCTGCGAAGTGATGATTAGCAGGCCCGCGTCCTCATCGAGCATGATGTTGGTGCGCCCGGCAGAGAGCGTGCGCGTGGGGTTGAACGAGGCCAGGCGCTCGGCGTTGGCCTCGCGGTAGGCGAGTTGCTCGCGGATATCGTCCGCGGTGCTGGAGCGATAGCCGTGGAAGTAGGGGGAGAGCTTGCCGGCGCACTCTTTGCACAGGTAGCCTTCGCTGATCTTGGTCTTTCCCAAAAGTCCCAGCTCGGTACCGCAAATCGCGCACTCTTTCTTCTCGAACATCTTGTCAAAGAAGCCCATGGTTGCCTCCCATCAACAGGTAGCGTGTGTCACTTTTGATGATGGGGGAGTGCGCGATCTTTCACGATACCCAGATGGCTCAACGAGTCTCCACAACTGGGACACATGGCCCATTTTCGACTAGTCGATGGGGCTCTCATTGGGGGGCGTACTCACTCATTGGGGACGCACTTAAATGAGTGGCAGTTGGGGACGCTCCATGCCGAATGTGGGCGCCGTCCTTGCTATGCCACGGTCACGGCAACCTGGGCGTAACGGCTGCAGGGGCGTTCGGCGCGCGTCTGCACGGTAAGGGTGAGCACGAAGCGGTCGCCGGTCTGCGCGTCGGCGGGCACGATGAAAGTGGTGCTCACCGTGCATTCCTGCCACAGCGAAAGATCCTGCGCGCCTGCATAGCTCGACGGGTTCATGGCGACATTCCAATGTGCATCGAAGCCCTTGCCGTCGGGGTCGACGATGGTCGCTGCAAGGGTGACGCGCTCGCTGGCTGTAGCGCTGCAGTCGGCCGTGACCTCGACAACATATGCCGGATGCGAGCAGGCTGCCGGATCATGGGCGCACCATTGCGCGCGGGCGGCAAAGTCTTCCTGATAGGCGCGCAGATAGGGATTGGGGTTGTTGCCTGCGGGCGTGCCGATGGCGGCAAAACCGGCGGGTGCGTCCGCATCGGGGTGCCCATCAAGAAACATGCGGCCGAGCAGCGTATCGAAGCCGCGGTTATCGATACCGCGCAGGCCAAACGGCAGCAGCGGAATATAGGTCATGCTGTCGCCTTCGGCCATAAAGTCGCCGCGCTCAAACTGCATCGCGGGCATACCTTCTAGACCCCAATCCAGACGGGCATGCTTGCCAAACTGAAAGCGCTCGGGCTCGTTTTCGTAGACCTTACCATCGCCATAGAGCATATAGCGTGCCATGAGGGGGCCGTTGTCCTGCGTGAGATTCTGCTCGGGCCAAGGAGCCTTAAACAGCGGCAGCGTATCGGGCTGAGCCATCTTGGCGTCGACATAGCCGCCATACATATAGGGCACGCGCCAAAAGATGAGCTCGGGAAAGAGCTCACGCCCATGGTCGAGCCATGAGTTGTCCTGCCCTATGCCATCGGCGACTCCCATCACGCGTACCTTGCGATAGACCCGCTGCTGTACGGCGGGCCATTCGGGCGTGGCGCGATAACGCTCGGCAATACTCATGAGGGCGCGAACGATGGTATTCATGCCGCCCCAGCTGAGCAGCCAAAGCGTGCGCGGATCGTCATCCAAAATTGCCTGCGCAATTACGCGGGACCCCTCAGTTTCCTCAGTCACATCACCCTCAAAGGTAACATTTCCCACAAAGGTGCGCTCGACCATCTGGGCAGGCGTGGGAAACGGCGGCTCACCGGCAGCGGCCGCATTTGCCTGCAGCTGCGGCCAAGCCTGGGCATATTCATTACTCCAGAGGCTTTCGATCCAATGTTCGGGAAACGGACGATACTCACAAAGCTCCCCGGCCAGCGGATCAGGCTCATGAGGCACAACAGCCCACTCGTAAGAGCGACGCCCTTTGGTCCGCCAATGCGAATTCACCTCGCCCAGCGTATGAACCCCATCCCCAAGAAAGTGATACTGCGAAGCCGTATACGCCACAGTCTGAACATCAAGCACATTAAGATACAGAGCCAAATGAATGAGCGAGTTCATATCATCGACTTCCATATCAGTGGTAACAATCACCCGAGTCAAATTCTGGGACATAGGAACAGCTCCAATCAAAATCAATTCAGCCAGTTACGCGCAAGGCAAGACGGGACCCACGCCCCCATCGCCACCGACCCGGCGTGCTGCCGGAAGCGCCCGGCCAGGATCACAGCAACGTCAACGCAGCGGGGACTGGGGTTTAGTCTTGCAAACATTCCGCAGGGGGCATGGGCAGGCGCAGCGCGAAGCGCAAAGCGCCAGCCCATGCATGCCCGAGGACGTTTGCAAGACTAAACCCCGGTCCCCGCGATGGGAGGGCTTAGCGGTCGACCCTGGCCGACCACTCCCAGCAGCCCACCGGCTCGCCGTCGATGAGTACGTTGCCCCCGTCGAAGTCTTGATAACACAGGTCGTTGAATTGGTGGATCCACACGCCGTGGTTGAACGTCTTCTTGGGCGAGCCGTCGGCCTCGCGATAGCGCCCGGTCAGGTCCTCGACATGGCTAAAGTAGGTGAGGTGCACGTTGGCTCCGGCGTCACGCAGGCGCGCCGTGAGCGGCAGCACGGTCTGTTGCGGCGGCACGAGCTCGTCGCCCTTGGAGTGCGTAAACCACAGCGGCGTCTTGGCGAGCGCGGCTACGTCCTCGTCCGTGGCGTTGTACCACGGGGCACAGCAGGGAAGGCCCGCGGCGAAGAAATCGGGGTAGTCGGCGCACAGGCGCAGGGTCATAAAGCCGCCGTTGGAAAGGCCAGCGATCACGATGCGGTCGGTGTCGATACGCTCGGCATACTCGGCGACAAACTCGTCAATGAGCGCTTTGAGTACGGGGGAGTAGATGCTCTGGTTGGAGCGACCGAGCTGCTCGACGCCGTTGTCCATCCAAAACGTCGGAGACTGCGGCACGAGCACCCAGGCAAAGCCGCCAAAGTAGCGCTGGATTTGCGCCTGGCTAATGGCTGTCACGCGGTTGCCGGTATAGGCGCGCGTGGCGCCTTCGCCCTGTGTGGCGCCCTTGCCTTCGCCGGCGCCGTGTAGGTACACCACGAGCGGGGCCTTTTGGGGCACGACCGTGGCCTCGGGCGCGAAGGGATTGAAGCAGGCCGAGTCCTCTGCCTTAAAGCTGGGCTCAAAGAAGCCGTACTCGAGCGCGATGCCATCAATGGCGGTCTTTTGTACGGCATTGCTCCAGCCCTTGAGTGCGGGGCAGATGTCGCCGCGACAGGTATCGAAGACCAGGCCGCAGGTGGGGTCGTCGCCGTCGTTGCCGGGAAGAGCCGCGAGCTGCGTGATGTGCAGCTGGTCATCGAGCATGCGCGAGCCCATGACGCCGCCTTCGATCTTTTTGGTCAGGCGCTGCTCGGCGACCTCGAGTGCCACATGGGTGCCCACGGCGAGCTTGCGGCCGTTCTCGTCACACGGATACGCGGCGAGAACGTCGATGTAACCCACGGAGGGCGCGGCATGGTCGGCGCCGTGCTCCTTGCGCATCAGGACCTCGCCCGTGCGCTCGTGACGCTCTACATATATATGGAAAGTGTTCGCATCGACATCGTTGGCGCGCACGGTGCAGGGCAGGTCGAGAACGACCTTGCTGATCCAGGGGCCAAAGTCGCCCAAGGTGGTGACGGTTGCGTAGGTACACGATCTGAGTTCCATGAGCTGCCTCCCTTGCGCCGCGCGTGCTAAACAATCGCGGCAATACAATCTAAACATGTTTAGTTTAATGCAGAGTTGTGGAACAAGCAGATGAACTCGGTAAACGGCATAATCGAACACGCAGTGAACTACTAAACATATGTTTAGTAGTTTCTATCTGGGGTTTTATTGATGAGCTAACAGGCTATTGAGAGGCCGCTCAAAGTAAAATCCCACGTAAATAGCCATATATCAATACATAGGCAAAGAGACGATTTACCGCCGTTCAGATACGCTCACCCCCGATTTCCTACCGTTCACCGGACTGCAAACGGCAAAACTGCCACAAATTCAACGCTGCGTGTAAACTAAGTGCTGTAAACGTTCAGTAAACAGATTGTTTACGACAGCGTATCCAAGGGCTCGGCAGCCGTAAGGGGTTATAGTCGCCGGGTCAAAGGCGTGCCTACGTCCAAACGGGTAGGCACACGATGATATGGGGAGGGGTCCCATGGCAGTAGATAACAAGCAGATTGCCACCGATGTCCTCGAGCTCGTGGGCGGTGCGGAGAATGTTGCCGTCGCCACCAACTGCATGACGCGTCTGCGTCTGACGCTCAAGGATAACAGCAAGGCCGACGTGGAGAAGATCAAGAAGGTCAAGGGTGTTCTGGGTTGCCAGTTCGCCGGCAGCCAGCTCCAGGTCATCATCGGCCAGAACGTGCCCAAGGTGCTCGCCGAGTTCGTCGCCATGTCCGGCGTCAAGCAGGGTGCCGCGGTCGACGAGAACCTCGACGCTCCTAAGGAGAAGTTCGAGCTCAAGAACCTGCCCAACATCATCCTCGACTATCTGTCGGGCTCCATGACCCAGCTGATCCCGCTGCTCATGGCCGGCGGTCTGTTCCGCACCATCGCCGCGGTCCTCGGTCCCACTATGCTCGGCGTTCTCTCCGATACCGATCCGACCTACACGTTCCTCTACACCACCCTGTACGAGGCCACGTTTACCTTTATCCCCATTTACCTGGGCTATGCCGCTGCTAAGAAGCTCGGCGCCTCTCCGGTTCTGGGCATGCTCCTCGGCGGTGCTCTCATGGCCCCGTCCGTCGTGAGTGTCGCGACTCAGGAGGGTGGCGGAATCATCTCCGTCTACGGCATCCAGATCGCCGCTGCCAACTACCAGCAGTCCGTCCTGCCGATCATCCTCTCGGTGCCGGTCCTGTACTTTGTCGAGAAGTTCTTTAAGAAGGTCATGCCCGACGTGCTGTCCACGGTCTTCACGCCGTTCTGCACCATGATCGTCACCATCCCCATCGCCTTCATCGTCCTTGCCCCGATCGGCAACGAGATCGGCAGCCTCATCGCCAACGCCCTCTTTGGTCTTGCTGACCTTGGCGGTATCGGTATCCTGATCGTCATGGCCATCCTCGGCGCCTTCTGGCAGCTCTTCGTGGTCTGCGGCATGCACATGCCCGTCATCCTGCTCGCTCAGGTTCAGATCATCGCTGCCGGCTACGATCCCTTCGTCTTCGTTTCCACCAACTGCGCTATGGCCGCTGTCTGGGGCTGCGCCTTCGGTGCCTTCCTCAAGATGAGGAACCCCGACGAGAAGGGTCTTGCTCTGGGTTACGTCATCTCCGCCATCGCCGGCGGCGTCACCGAGCCCGCACTCTTCGGTATCCTCATGCGCTTCCGTCGCACCATGCTCGGTATGTTTATCGGCGGTGCTATCGGCGCTGTGTTCTCCGGCCTCATGGGTGTTACCTACTACCTGGCCGGCGGTGCCTCCAACTTCCTGGTCTTCACCAACTACCTGCAGGGTGGCCAGATGAACACCGTCTGGGCTATCGTCGGTATGGCAATCTCCTTTGTCATCGCCGCTGCCGTCGTTTTTGCCACTGGCTTCTCCAAGGAGGAGCTCGCCGAGATGGAGGCCTAAGGCCAAACCATTCGGACGCATACGACCTTACCTACACGACAGGGCCCCGTCAGGCGCAAGCCCGGCGGGGCCCTTCTTACAAGGTAGACTGATTGGGGGCGCGCGGCGCCTACTCGCCGGGGCTTGCTAAGCGCCAGGGGCTTTCGCGCGGGGTTACCGCGAAAGAATCTGCCGGTTCGCAACTCCTTTATCAAACGAAAGGGCATGCAGATGAGTTTGGGAAAGCTGACCGTTAACGGTCGTCAGGACGGCTTTTTGTGCGAGGGCAAACCGTTCTTTTGGTTTGCCGATACGTGCTGGAGCGCGTTTACGAGCATTACCGAGGCCGATTGGGACTACTATCTGACCCGTCGCGCCGAGCAGGGCATGAACGTGCTGCAGATCAACACGCTGCCGCAGTGGGACCGCTGCTGTCCCGATCTGGGCATTTGGCCCTATGCCAGCGAGGACGGCGTGCATTTTGATTGGTCCCGTCCCAACCAGGCGTACTGGGACCGTGCTGCTGCCATGTGCCGCGCTGCCGTCGAGCACGGCATTCGTCCGGCACTCGTGCTTATGTGGTGCAACTACGTGCCCGGTACCTGGGGCGCCAAGATTGCTGAGCGTTGCGGTGCCGAGGTTATGCCGCGCGAGGAGGTCCGTGCCCACGTTGCCCGCGTCGTCGAGAACCTGGGCGAGTTCGACCCCGTCTATGTGGTGACGGGCGATACCGACTTTACCAGCGACGAGGCGATCGCCTATTACGAGGATGCCCTCGACGAAGTTGTCAAGCGCGCGCCCGAAGCGTTGCGCACCATGCATATCAACCGCGGCAACCGCACCATTCCGTTGCAGTACCTGGACCGCCTGGACTTCTACATGTTCCAGCCCGGCCACAACTACGAGGGCCAGCCCGAGGCCTGGCGCCTGCCGCAGGACTTTATCGCCAACTATCCCAAAAAGCCGATGGTCAACTCCGAGCCCTGTTACGAGCAGATGGGCGCCTCGCGCAACGTGTACTGGCGGTTCACCGCGCAGGACTGCCGCGCGAGCGTGTGGTCGTCGATCCTCGCCGGCGCCAGTGCAGGTGTGACCTATGGCGCGCACGGCGTTTGGAACTGGCAGACCAGCAAGAGCCAGGGCTCGGTGCTGGGCGAGGGCTTCGATATGCCGTTCCGCTGGCAGGAGTGCCTGCAGTTTGCGGGCGTTTGGGACTTTGGCGCGATCGAGCATGTGCTTGCCGGCCTGGGCGCTACGGCTGGCGATGACGCACTTGCCGTGGTTCCGGCGCAGGAGCTGCTCGATGACGCGCGCGAGGCCATTCGTGTGGCGCGCGTTGGCGATCGCGTCGTCACGTACCTGCCGCGTACCACGGCGCTCAAGTTTAAGCTCGACGGTGCGCGCGACTGGACGGCGACGGTCCTCGACATGGAGGACAAGCGCATCGCCAAGCTGCCCGTCCGCGACAACGGTGACGGCACCGTGCGCGTGGCCCAGCATCCCTTTGAGCACGACGCGCTGCTCGTGGTCTCGCCGGCGCGTTAAGGAAAACGGAATAACGCAAGAGAAAAGGCCCGGGTGGTAGTCCGGGCCTTTCTGTATCGACACAGCCGTTGCGGTTGGTAATGGCGATTGCATACCGCCGCTCTTAACGGTAGCCCTCCCAGAGGGGAAGGGGAAAGAGGATGTCCTCGAACTTAGACCACTCGGCGGGATAGTCGATCTCGTCGGGTCGCGCCACCCAACGGCCTTCCAATCCGTACATCGCCGCCAGCGCGCACGAGATGGCTTCGGTGGCGTCGATTCCCTCGGGAACGCTCCAGTTAACATCGGGCTCGGGCTCGATAACTCCGCGCGAGCGGTCGTTGAAATACTCGTGCAGGGGGCTCTCCGTGCTCATGGCCTCGGTATTGAGCATCTGGAAGAGCATGACGAGCTCGGGCTGACTGTTGTTCTCCGCCACGAGCAGACGGCAGTATTCGGGAATCTTGGGGCTCTGGCCCTCAAATGCCCCGCCAGGATGAAAGAGGGAGAGATAGTCGTCTAAGGTTGAGCTGCGATCGTAATAGCGACGGATCACCTCGACCAAAAGCCCGTGCTTGCTGCCCACGTAGTGCAGCACGCCCGCCTGGGTGATGCCCACCTCGTCGGCTACCGCCTGGAGCGACATGCCGTTAAAGCCGCGCGCGTTGATAAGCCGCACGGCCGCCGAAACAATCTGGTCAAGGCGTTCCTGCGCCGCAGCGCTGCGTTTCTTTGCCGCGGGTGTGGGAGTTTTCTGAGTGTCCATATAAATCGCGCTGCCTTATTTAGGGCGGCTCGAGTATTGCCGCCAAATGCCTTTTGTATACCCCCATAGCTTACCTCAGCCGTTCAGCGGTTCAAAACAACCGTTTACCGCTCTTATAGGTTACTAAGTACTTAGTAAGCGTACTATACAGGTCGTGGAGTTACTTACTAGTTAGTAAGTAACAACTCAACAGACGCTCGCGAGCAGCCGTACCCCATTCCACGGCCGCCGCATCCAGCGGGTTTGACCCCTTGACCCTTGGTGCACGAGCGCCCTCGCGCATTCCATCACAGAGAGGATCTATTCCATGGCAAATCAAACCGCCGCGGCGATTGACGAGAACGCCATCGCCCCCGATACCGGAAAGCCCATGACCAAAACCGAGACATGGCGCTTTATGATCGGCTTTATCATCTTCGGAATCATGTGGATGATGTCGGGAACAATCGGCTCCAACGTCTTGTTCCCCGAGCGTTTTAACGGCCTTAATATTGGCCAGCCCGAGGCAATTCTCGCGGCGATGAACTCGGTCGGTTCGATCTTCGCCCTGTTCTCAAATCTCGTTTTCGGCGCGCTTTCCGACCACTGCCACAGCCGCTTTGGCAAGCGCACGCCGTTTATCGTTCTCGGCGGTTTTATCTGCGGCTGTGCTTTCTGGAGCACTTCGGTCGCGACCACACTTCCCATGATCGTCGCCTCCTGGTGCGTGCTGCAGATTGGCCTCAACTGCATGCTTGCCCCTGCTGTTGCCGTGCTTTCCGACCGCATCCCGCTTAACAAGCGCGGCACGCTCTCCGCATTCTATGGCGGCGGCGCAACGGCCGGCCAGTCGATTGGCACCATCATCGGTACGCAGTTCCTCTCCAACCCAGTTCCTGGCTTTATCATCGGCACGGTCTCTTGGTTGCTGACCGGCATCCTCGCCGTCATCATTTGGCCGCGCGAGAAGTCTGCCGCTCTTGACGAGGGCGAGCAGTCTGAGAAGCTCAATCTCAAGTCGCTGCTGCTCATGTTCGTTCCGCCCACCAAGAACTGCCGCGACTTTTATCTGGCGCTCTTTGGCCGTCTGCTCCTCATCTTCGGTTACTTCTGCATCAACGGCTATCAGCTCTATATCCTCGAGAAGTACATCGGTCTTCCCGTGGCAGAAGCCGGCGCAGTTCTTTCGAGTATGTCCGTCGTGATCATGGTCGTGTCGCTTGTCGCCTCGCTTACCTCGGGCGCCATCTCCGACAAGATCGGCCGCCGCAAGCCTATCATCCTCGTCGCAACGATTATGATGTGTATCGGTATCGCCCTGCCCTGGCTACTTAAGTCCGTTATCGGCATGTACGGATTTGCTCTGCTCGCCGGACTTGGCTACGGTATCTACTCTTCCGTGGACCAGGCGCTCAATGTCGATGTTCTGCCCGATAAGGAGAACGCCGGCAAGGACCTGGGCATCCTCAATATCGCCAACACCATCGGTCAGATCCTTGGTCCCATCGTGACCTCGGCAATCGTTGTCGCCACTGGCTCCTATTTCATGGCGTTCCCAATCTCCATCGTGCTCATCGCCGTGGGCTATGTGTCCATCATGCTCATCAAGAGCGCCAAGTAATTTGCCACTCTCTTTCATTCCGTCGGGCTGCGTTCGTGTTGCCCGACGGACTCCGACTATTCAATCGCTTAACTTGGAGGCGTTATCATGACTATCGTCGAGCAGTACAAGGTGTTTAAGCTCGAGCTCGCGGGCACTGCGGCCGGCAATCCCTATGTCGAAGTCGAGCTGTCGGCGCGATTTGACCGCGCGGATGGCCAGGACAGCTTTGAGGTCCATGGCTTCTACAAGGGCAATGGCTGCTACGGAATCAACTTTATGCCCGAGAGTGCCGGTGTCTGGAACTACACGGTGAGCTCCAATGACCCCGAGCTCGATGGTGCCGCCGGCTCTTTTGAGGCCGTGCCCGCCACGGGCGCCAATCATGGTCGCGTGCTGCTGGCAAAGGATGTGCTCGCCCACGGAGCTCCGTTCATTACTGACGAGGATTTCAACTTTGCCTACGAGGATGGAACGCGCTACCTGCCCTTTGGCACCACATGCTATGCCTGGACCAACCAGGATGTTCAGCTGCAGGAGCAGACGCTCGAGACGCTCGCAGAGGCACCTTTTAACAAGATCCGCATGTGCGTCTTCCCCAAGTTCTACGACTATAACGTTGAGGACCCAGCGATGTATGCCTATGAAGGCGAGAAGGGCGATTTCGACCATTTTCGCTTCTATGAGCCGTTTTGGGAAAACCTCGAGCACCGCATCGAGCAGCTTGATGAGCTGGGCATCCAGGCGGATCTCATCGTTTTGCATCCGTATGACAAGCCTGAGGACTGGGGCTTCTCTCGTATGACGCGCGAGGAGGATATTTTCTACCTGACGTATGTCGCTCGTCGCTTCTCGGCATACAAGAACATTTGGTGGAGCCTTGCCAATGAGTGGGACCTTATGCCGTGGAAGCCGGCCGAGGACTGGGACCGCTATGCCCGTATCATCATGGCGAACGACCCGTATGGTCATCTGCGCAGTATCCACAATTGCCGTGAGATCTTTGACCACAGTCATCCGTGGATTACGCACGTGAGCTACCAGAGGTGCGACCTCAAGAACACAGCCGAGGACGTCACCATGCTGCGCGCGCAGTATAGCAAGCCGGTTTTGATCGACGAGGTCGGCTATGAGGGCAACATCAACTGGGGCTGGGGTAACCTGACCGCTCAGGAACTCGTACGTCGTTTTTGGGAGGGCAGTTTGCGTGGCGGTTATGTGACCCACGGTGAGACCTACGTCGACCGCGGACCCAAGCTGTGGTGGGCGCACGGCGGCAAGCTCTACGGCGATTCGCCCGATCGCATTGGCTTTTGCCGTCGCTACATGGAGGCGCTGCCGGCCGATTTTGACTGGGTGCCCGATGAGGTCGGCATCCTTGACGGTACGTTTACCTGGGATGTCACCTGTATGTCCAACGATCATGGCCACGGGACTGCCGATGTCCTTATGTACTTTGGGTTCAACCGTCCGGCGTATCGTGAGTTTGAGGGCGAGGCGGGCGCTCGTTACAAGGTGAATGTCGTGGACACATGGGACATGACGGAGGAAGAGCTTCCCGGAACCTTTGAGGGCAAGTTCCGCATCGACCTCCCTAGTAAGCAGTATATGTTGCTTCGTCTGACTAAAGTAGAGGCGTAATAATAGAGATAATCGGCTCCGGGCGCGATTTGCTGCACGACCATCATAAGGGCAGCCCCTGTGGTGGTCGCGGCGATGCGCGTTCGGGGCTATGGCACGTGAGGGGCGAATATGCAGGAGTTCTTTGGAATCGATGTGGGCGGTACGGCCGTTAAATGGGCTGTGCTGGGCGAGGATTTTTCCATCCGCGAGCGCGGGAGCCTGCCGACGGGCTTTACCACGGCTGAGGAGACCGTTTCGGCGTTGATCGGGCTCGTCGAGCCGTACCGCGAGCGCGTGAACGCCGTAGGCGTGAGCGCACCCGGCGGTATTTACGAGGGAGATGTCACGGGAACGATCCATCGTGGCGGTGCGCTCACGTTTATGGACGGCTGCCCACTGGGAAAGCTCATGCGCGAGGCGCTGGGGGTGCCGGTTGCCGTCAATAACGACGGTAAGTGCTGTGCACTCGGTGAGTATGCGGCTGGCGCCCTGCGCGGGACGCGTTTTGGCGTGGTACTCGCTATTGGCACGGGCATCGGCGGCGGTATCGTCATCGACGGCAAGGTCCTGCGCGGCGCGCACTGCTTTGCAGGCGAGTTCAGCTTCTTGCGCAACGATGTCACGACTGCCGCGAGCATGGAAAACTCCTTTGCGGGCTCGGGCGGTTGGCGCGCGCTCCGCGATGCCGCCGTTGCCGAGAAGGGCCTGCCTGCGGATTCTCCGGTGGACGGCCGCCGCGTCTTTGAGTGGATCGCGGATGGCGACATAGCGGCGCAGCGCGCGCTCGACCGCTACGCTCGCGCATTTGACGGACAGCTCATCAACCTGCAGGCCGTGCTCGACCCCGAGGTCTTTGTGATCGCAGGCGGCATCTCGTGCCATCCCGAGCTCGTCGATGCCCTGCGTGCGCAGATGCCGCTGGCCCTCGCGAGTTACGAAGGGACCCTTGCTGGCATTCCTGTGCCGCAGATAAAGGTGGCCGAGCTCGGCAACGACGCCAACCTTTACGGTACTGTCCAGGAGGCCATGCGCCTGGTGTAGCGCGAGCCAAACAAGGCTGTCGAAAAAGATAAAGGCCGGCGTGAACCGCCCCTATTTCCTTAGCACGGGAAATGGGGGTGGTTTTACTCATTGGGGACGTACTTAAATGAGCGCAGTTGAAAACACTCCTTGCCGAGCTAGAGGTCGCGCGTGCCCCTTCTGGGCCATGCGGCTCAAAATCTCGGCGTGATGTGGACGACTGGGGTCGAATTAGCAGCATTTCGAGCTTGGTTTTGATATTGAGATTGATTCTTTATTAAAATAGATTCCAGACCAATTAAGCGGCCGGGGGTTAACCGTGAGGGGCATGGGAGACACAACCGCATATCTGCGTCGGGGCATTCGGGAGATTATATGCCTGGCGCTGTTCTTCTTCACGTTTTTGGCGTGCGAGTATCTTTTTGATGTGCGCATAGCCGAGTTCGTGCCATCGAGTGAGGTCGTCATCTACGAGAGCATCGTTGTCGGCGCGAGCGTGATTGGCTTTTTCGTGCGCCCATTTCTGTACTAGCGCCGTCCCCAGACGATCGATGCGACGAGCGATATTACAGGCGTGCTTTTGGTATCGGCGTTGCTGCTGATGATTATGGCAGTGCGGTTTGAGGTGGTAATTGCCGGCGGCCTGGTGGCGTGCTGCGCCCTGGGCTACTGCGGATCGACTGCCCACGCAAACTTTGCGCGACGCTTTGCGCGGACGCCCTGCTTGGCGCGCGCCGCAGCACTTTCCTATGCCATGGGCGTTCTGGTACAGGTGTTCAACCACATGGCGATGCCTGTTGGTATTCCTCAGCAGGCTGCTCTGGTCATCTGTGCGATCGCGCAGGTAGCGTTGCTCCACGGTGCCCGACGCGCCAAGCTGCGCGACGAGTCCGATCCCAACTTCGAACCCAGTGCTGCCGGGCTTTCGGTAGATGCTCTGGAATATGGCGCCAAATGGCATGACGATCCCGAGGCAAAGGCGGCATTTCGCCGCACCGTAGTTCGCCTGACCGTGGCGACAGCGTATCTTTCCGGCGTATTCGCCGCTCTCAACGCGGGCCTCACAACCCTGTATGCTACCGGAGCCGTTGATTTGGGTGACTGGCCGCGCCTGCTGCTTGTCGTGAGCTCGTTGGCCGCCGGCGCACTATTTGACCTGCACGACCGCTCGTATATGAATATCGGCATGACATGTGTCGCTATGCTGTCCACGCTTTCGTTCTTTGTGCTCATCATCGATGGCAATGGCGGCAACGAGCTTGCTGCCACGATCATCTTTTATCTGGGCTCGGGCTTCTTTGTGGTGTTCTTTACCACAAAATTCGCCGCCATCTCACTCTATGCGCGCTGGTCATATTTTTGGCCGTGCATGGGTCGCGTCGTCAACAACGTGTGCTCGATGCTCGTGACGGCGCCGGCGGTGGCGATCATCTCGAGTCAAAACGTGCTGGTGGCAGTCGGCGCGGCGCTCGTGATGTTTGTGGGTATTGCGATTACGCTGCTGGGGCAGTTGGGGCAACGGGCCGATGATGTCGTGATGCAGGACGGCCTGCCGCTTGCCACTGATGATCTTGGTGGGGATCTTGCGCCCACATGCTCCGACTCCGAGCCCGTGGAGGCAGCGGAGCTCACGTCCGATGAACGACTCGATGCCTTCGTCGCCACCTTTGAGCTTACAGAGCGCGAGCGCGATATTCTTGAGGCCTTGGTCGTTTCGGACCAGAGCGTTCAGGACATCGCCGCAACGCTTTTCCTTTCGCGCTCCACGCTCTACCGTCACATTTCCTCGATCAACAAAAAGACCGGCACCGCCTCGCGCGTGGCCCTTATCAACTTCTTCTGGTCCTGGACACCAAATGACTAACGTGTGAGACGCCGACCAGTCCCTTACTCTAACGGGGGTGTGGCCTCAAAGCGCGCCCGCATCGACGCTTCGCCTGCGCTAAACTGGAAGGCACGTACGCGATTACGAGAGGAGCCCGCATGGAGGCTTACAAGCAAGAGTTCATCAAGTTCATGGTCGAGTCCGACGTTCTTAAGTTCGGCAGCTTTACGCTCAAGAGCGGCCGTCAGTCCCCGTTCTTTATGAACGCCGGCGCTTACGTGACGGGCTATCAGCTCAAGAAGCTGGGCGAGTATTACGCCCAGGCCATCCACGATAACTTTGGCGACGACTTTGATGTGCTGTTTGGACCGGCCTACAAGGGTATTCCGCTGGCCGTCGTGACCGCAATTGCCTACCACGAGCTGTACGGCAAGGAGGTCAAGTACTGCTGCGACCGCAAGGAGGCCAAGGACCACGGTGCCGACAAGGGCAACCTGCTGGGCTATGAGCCTCAGGACGGCGACCGCGTGGTCATGGTCGAGGACGTCACCACCAGCGGTAAGTCCATCGACGAGACCTATCCCAAGGTCAAGGCTGCTGCCGATGTCGAGATCAAGGGCCTCATCGTGTCTCTCAACCGCATGGAGGTCGGCAAGGGCGGCGTGACCACCGCGCAGAAGGAGATCGAGGCCAAGTACGGCTTCCCCGTCGCGAGCATCGTTTCCATGGCCGAGGTCGTCGAGACTCTCTACAACCACGAGATCGACGGCAAGGTCGTCATCGACGACGAGCTCAAGGCCGCCATCGACGCTTACTACGAGCAGTACGGAGCTCAGGAGTAGTTACGGCGTTTTACCAAACGCCGTAACCGACCGACGCTGCGCGCCGCCCAGGGCGAACAATTTGTCATTCAAAAGGCGAGGCGTGACCAGAAGGCCAATGCCTCGCCTTTTTCATGCCAACTTGTTCGCCCTGGGCGGCGCTCGCTGTCCGTCCTCTACTTGCGGCGTTGTCTTGCTCCGGATGGGTAGTCATTGGGGACGTTCTTAAATGACTAGTCGTGAATGAGCGTGGATAATCTCCCGTTTTTGGCTCGGTGACGGCCTCAAAGTGGGAGATTATCCACGCTCGTTAGATAAGCGTCCGAAAATCCACGCTCGTCGCTACTTGAGCCCCGGGAGGCGGGTGTAGGGGAACGAGCGCTCCAGGAATTCGGAGCAGTGGGCGTAGTCTTTGGCGAAGTAGCTGCTGTAGAGCGAATCGAGCACGTATTGCACGGCGATATGGCTGGCGAACTGCGTGATGCGATGCGTCATGCTCTCGTGGTCACTCACCGTAAGGTAGGCGGCAAAGCCAGGGTGAATGCGCGCGCAATAAGGCGTGCCGATGACGATGACCGGGACATGCCGGCTGCTGAGGATCGGCAAGATGTCCTTGAGGTTGGGGGCAAGGCCGCTGTAGGAGATGACGATTGCCGCATGGTCGGGACCCGAGGCGAGTGCCGTTCGCACCTGGGCCTCGACACCGTCGTGGCACGTCGCGCTTTTACCGGCGGAGAGCAGGCGGTCGCGGAACATTCCCGCTGGATAGAGGTTGTGCGAGCCCGTGTAGATGTCGACCTGTCGGGCGTTCGCGATGAGCTTGGCGGCGTGGTCAAGCTGCGTGGGGTCGAGCAGCTCCTGCGTTTCGGCCAGCGTGGTCTGGTAGAGCCCCTCCATGCGCTCCATAACCTGCGCGGGGCTGGACGTAGCATCAAAGGGAAAGTTGATGTCCACGTTGCGCCGATTGCCCGCCTCGGTTGCCAAGCGAATAAGCTCGACCTTGAGGTCTTTGAATCCCTCGAGGCCGAGCTTTTTGCAAAAACGGTGCACACTCGCGACCGAAACGTTGGTGCGTGCGGCAAATTCCTTAATAGAAAGCCCGCGGATGTCCTCGCCGATGGCAAGGGCTGCAATGCCGAGCTGTTGCTCGGTAGGGGTAAGGCCCTGTGCCTCGGAAATCTTGCGTTTGATATCCATGCGAACTCCCACACTCAACAAACCTGCCAAAAAGGGACAGGTTTATTTTGGCAGGTTTTGCCCGCAAAGGGTAACGGGGCCGAGGATGCCGCTCGGGGCGACGGGTTCGGTGAGGGCGAAGATGTCGGGAATCGCATGATCGAGCGTGTTGATGACGTCGACGGTGAGTTCGTGCGTGCCGGCAGCAAGAGGATTGATGACAAAGCGATAGGGCGGACAGATGCGTGTGCCGAGTGGGTGTCCGTCGAGCGTAAGTGTCGCGACTTCGTAGACATCTCCCAGGTCGATTGTGGCATCGGCAAGGTCGTTCGCCAGCTCAAACGACGCATGATATCGGTAGGTGCCGCAGGTGCCGGTGAACAGATCGGTTGTAAGGTCGCATAGGTGCTCGAGCTCTTGCGCTTCACCAAAGGCGCCATTGCTGCCGGCAGGGGAGAGGGCAACGGTCCATGGGCCTTCGATGCGCAGGTCGAGCGATGCATCAGCGTCGATTGCGCCGTCTCCGGGCGCATCCTCGCTGCCCGCTTCCAAAACAACGAAGCAGCTCTCGAAGGGTGCGAGCTCCAACGCACCGTCAAACGCAACGGGCTCGATACCGTTTAACAGGTCGAGCCGCGTGCCGCAAAGGCGCTCGCCTGTCGCAAGCGCAACCGTGCAGTCGATGCGCTCGCGTGGGTGCTCGTTGACGAGCATAACGTAGGTCTCGCCGGCGCGCTCGTAACGAAGCGCGCGCAACCAGGGCTGGGGCGTGTCGGTGACAACCGTCTGCAGCCCAGCGCTCGCCAACACGCCCGCCATATCGGCAAGCTGAGTCGCTGCAAGTTCACCCAGTTCAACCACGACGTCCGCGTCGTAAAGCGCGCTCGGCACCTCGTCGACGGCAAGGACCATAACTCCCGCATCAATCATGCGCCTTACGGCCTGCGCCGTCTCCGCGCCAATAAACGTAGCACCGGGCATAACAAATGCCTGGTAGCGGCAGTTGTTAACGCAAAGTAATCCGTCGGCAATCGAAACCTCGTAGCGGCTCTTGTCTTCAAAAGCCTCGGCGGGCACAAAATCAAAGTCGATCTGCGCACGCGTGAGCTCGGCAGCCACGCGCTCGATAGGCATGGCGCTGCCGGCCCACTCGGCATCGGCGTGGTACAGGATGGCGACGGGACGCGTGGCACAGCCTCCCGAAAGCAGTGTTGCCGTGCGGTTCATATAGCTCATGAGCTGCCCAAAGTGCGGCCACTGCGGATTGTTGCCGTGCGCGTAAAAGTGCGGCGGGCAGTCCCAATCGGGAAAGGGCGCCATGCTAAACGCGTGCGGCGTAAACCAATTGACGCCGCGGACGAGCATGTGGTCGGCAATCCATTTCATCCCGCGCAAGCCCTCGTGCCAGCCGAAGGCGCCGAAGACCTCGGCCATGCAGCGTCCTTGTTTTTTGGGGTCGAGGCGCGCGGCCGAAGAGCCCAGTTTGGCAAGCGCGTAGGTAAAGAACTCGATGTTCCATGCGCCATGGAAGTAGCTGTAAGGGCCGTGGTCGATGCCAGGGGCGAGCTGGTTGATAACCACATCGATGCCCGCCATGTCCTGACCGGCGACAGCGCGGAAGTAGTGCCCGGCGCCCTGGCCCAGGCGCGTGTGGCAGCTTTTGTCCTCAATCACATGTCCGATGTGCATGACGCCGTGCTCACGGCACCAGTCGCCGATCTGCTCGTCAAAGCAGGTGCGGTAGAGTTGCGTGGCAATGTCCATGTAGGTGTGACGGACTCGAGCGCCATCTGCCTCGCGTGTCCAAAGGCCGTGTAGCTTGGTGAGCCAGTCCTCGCCAAGTGCATTGCGCAGGCGGCTGGCAAGCTCGTCCGACCAAGGTAGTGCCATATCGCCGCGTCCAATAAAGCTGCTGGTAGAAGCGTCGTCGAGAGCCGTGCCCTTCTCGTTCATAAAGCCTGGCTCATCGGTAAAGAACCCCAGGATGGTGCAGCCGAACTCGTCGCCCAGATGCTCAAACGTGGGCTCGTAGACGGCATCGATGAGCGCGCGGCACGAATCGGCGTCGACCATGTTGATGTACTCATCGCGAAAGCCGGTTTTTTGGCTGGTGACGAAGAGCTCGACGGTGGTGATGCCGGCGGGCGCGTCAAAACGCAGGCGGGCGGGGGTGCCGTCGGCCTGCTCAACGGAGAGCTCAAAGTCGAGCGGTGCGCCGGCGGCGTCGAAAGTCGCCGCACCCACAAAGCGCTCCGTGGGATCCATAAGATTGCCGAGCTTGATGACCGTGGACGGCTGGGGACCAACGACCGTAACCGTGCGATGTTTGAGCACGGTCTTCTTAAGCGCGGGGTCAACATCCTCGCCCGCAAGCGCGCCGTTGGCGTAGCCCGTGGGGAAATGGGCGTCGTCGAGCAGCCAGATCTTCAACCCCAAGCGCTTGCACTCGCCAATGATAAAACGCAGGTCAGCCCACCAGCCGTCGCGACAAAACTCGGGATGCGTGCGCGATTCGAGGCAGACCTCGCGGATGTCCGCACCGGCAATCTGCTCCAAGTATTCGGTAATCGTCTCGTGCGCCTCGCCCTTGAGCCACAAGAACGGAAGCACATGGTTGTCGCATGCCGCCATATCCACTCCTCTAAAACCAACCTTTTAAATCGATTGAAGTCAGAGTACGCCGCGCGCGCATTCCTGCTAATATCAAAATCACGACAGCATATGACTGAATCAACGATAGTGATGCCATGGATCTCGCACGTTTAGACAGCCTTCTGCTCGAGCTGACCGACAGCGAGCGTGCTTACCACGCGGGCGCCCGCTATGACTGGAATGATGCGTTCGGCTCGGGTCATCAGCAGAATATAGGTGAGAAACATATCCGTAAAATCGGTGACCCGACGCGAGCCTTGCACCAAGAAGGCATGCCCGAGGGTCTGTCGATTGTACGCAACTCGCGCTTTAACCCCGTGCCGGAGCATGTGCACGATTATGTCGAAATCAGCTATGTCTATCGCGGTCATGCGCCACAGGTCGTCAACGGCGCACAGCTCACGCTTGCCCAAAACGAGGTGCTCTTGCTCGACGCGGCCTGTCCACATGCCGTGGGCGAGCTCGGCGAGCATGACATTATGCTGAGCATCGTTATCTCGCGGCCGATGTTGCACCGCAGCCTAGAGCAGAGCCTGTCGCCGTCAAGCACCGTCTCGCAGTTCCTCATTAATGCCCTCAATGACGAAACCGACCACCGCGGCCATGTGCATTTCCGCACGGGCAACAGCCGCCGCGTGCGCCGATACATGCAGGAGATACTGTGCGAGCTTCTGGAGCCGACGGCGGCGAGTCCCCAGACCGTGTCGAGGCTGTTTGAGTTGCTGCTGGTTGAGCTGATGCAAAGCTATGAGACATCGCTGTTGCAGGCGGACATGCCCACGCTGCCTTCGGCGCAGGTCGCGGCCGCCGTGGGCTACATCGAGCGGCATGCTTGCGATTGCACACTCGACGACTTAGCCCACCACCTGCACCTGAGCCCCAACTACGCGAGCGCGCTGCTCAAGCGGCAGACGGGCCGCACGTTTATGCAGCTCGTGCAGGAGAGCCGCCTGACACGCGCGGCGGCTCTACTCGACACCGGTGCTACTGCAGAGGCCGCAGCGCGCGAGGTGGGCTATGCCAATATGAGCTTCTTCTACAAAAAATTTGCCGAGCGCTATGGCTGCACGCCGGCCGCCTACCGCCGGCGTTTGCTCAGATAAAACCTTCCAAAATAAACCTGTCCCTTTTTTGGTCGGTATCAGGAAGTGTCAGGGACGGGGCGGCGGCGGTCCGTGGGCGCGAAAAGAAGTGTCGGGTTTGGCGCGCCCGCTTCTGCCCGTCTCGTGCGCAGGCGATACTCGGATTATCGACCCGCGATGCAAAGGAGATGCTCATGGCAAACATCAAGTTCCCCAAGGGTTTCTATTGGGGTGGCGCCACCGCCGCCAACCAGTTTGAGGGCGCTTGGAACGTGGACGGCCGCGGTCCTTCCGTCGACGACCATTTCTTGGGCGGCAGCTACAAGGAGCCACGTCAGATTACGATCGACATCGACCCCAACCGCTTCTACCCCAATCATGACGGTATCGATTTCTACCATCACTACGAGGAGGACATCGCGCTGTTCGCCGAGATGGGCTTCAATATGTTCCGCATGTCCATCTCCTGGAGCCGTATCTTCCCCAACGGCGACGACGCTGAGCCCAATGAGGCCGGTCTCGCCTTCTACGACCGCGTCTTCAACTGCCTGCGCGCCCACAATATCGAGCCGCTCGTGACCCTCTCGCACTACGAGATGCCCTATCACCTGGTCGAGAAATACAACGGCTGGGCGAGCCGCGAGCTCATCAGCTTCTTTGAGAAGTACTGCCAGACCGTCTTCGACCGCTATCAGGACAAGGTCAAGTTCTGGCTCACCTTCAACGAGATCAACTGCGGTACTCAGGACATGGGCAACCTCTTTGAGACCAGCATGATTCAGGGCTTTGAGGGTCCGGCATCGGCGGTCCATACCACGCCGCAGGCTCGTATGCAGGCGCTGCATCACCAGTTTGTCGCCAGCGGCCGCGTCGTGCGCTATGCCCACGAGCATTACCCGCAGTTTAAGATGGGCAACATGGACTGCTTCATCCTCTCCTATGCCGCCACGTGCGATCCGGCCGACGTGTTCGCCGCGCAGCAGGAGATGAACACCATGAACTGGTATTGCTCCGACGTACAGGTGCGCGGCAAGTACCCGTTCTATGCCAAGCGCTTCTGGGCCGAGAACGATGTTGAGCTCGTGATGGAGGACGGCGACCTGCAGGATATCGCCGACGGCAAGGTTGATTTCTACACCTTTAGCTACTACATGTCCGGCACCGTGGGCACCCACAAGGACCACGAGATGACCGAGGGCAACATGACCTTTGGCGGCAAGAATCCCTATCTGGAGTCCACCGACTGGGGCTGGCAGATCGATCCGCTGGGCCTGCGCATCGCCCTCAACGAGATTTACGCCCGCTACGAGATTCCGCTGATGGTGGTCGAGAACGGCATGGGTGCCTACGACGAGGTCGAGGAGGACGGCTCCATCCACGACCCGTACCGCATCGCCTATCTGCAGAGCCACATCAAGGCTATGGGCGAGGCCATCGCCGACGGCGTTGACCTGATCGCCTACACCTGGTGGGGTCCCATCGACCTGGTTTCCGCCGGCACTGGCGAGATGCGCAAGCGCTACGGCTTCATCCACGTCGATAAGTACGACGACGGCACCGGTACCTACGAGCGCCGCCGCAAGGACAGCTTCTTCGCATATCAGAAGATCATCAAGTCCAACGGCGCCGAGGGCTTGGAGTAATCGACAATATGAGTGCCACTGGTAAAAGGTTTTGGGAAGGGCTTGGAAGGGCTTGCGATTCGAGCCCTCACCTTAGCAATTTGATCATTTGGCACTATAATCACCATAGGCATGCGCATAACGTTGCGCTTAATCAAAAGGAGAAAACGTATGGGTCTGTTTGACATGTTCAAGAAGAAGGCTGAGCCCGCGGCAGCTGCTGCTCCGGCCTCCATCTCTGCTTCTGCCGGTGCCGACGTGCTGTGCTCGCCCGTCAAGGGCAAGGTCATCAAGATGGCCGACGTGCCCGATCCCGTCTTTGGTGGCGAGGTTCTGGGCAAGGGCTGCGCCGTGTGGCCCGAGGACGACCTGGTCTACGCTCCCTGCGACGGCAAGGTGACCGTCACCATGGGTCACGCCGTGGGCCTGCAGTCCGATAGCGGCATCGAGGTTCTGGTGCACGTTGGCGTCGATACCGTCAACATGAACGGCGACGGCTTCGAGGGCTTCGTCAAGGCCGACGACGTCGTGAAGGCCGGCCAGCCCTTGCTCAAGATCGACCGCGCCAAGATCGCTGCCGCCGGTTACAAGGACTGCGTCGTCGTGGCCGTGTCCAACACCGCCGAGTTTGCCGATGTCGAGCTCGCCGTCGAGGCCGAGTCTGCCGTCGCCGCCGGTGACGCCATCGTTAAGGTCGTCCGCAAGTAGTCTGCGGCATCCAGAAGATGCACAAGGGTGGTCGGGTTATCCGGCCACCCTTTTTTAATAGGCTAAGCAGGTGCATTTTATTGCAGGGGGCTTGCTTTAAGGGCCATTCGTTCGTCAAATTGAGCCGCCTGCGCTTTTGCGACGCAGGGGGTTGGGCCGGGCCGCTAATATGGACTTACTGTCACGACGTGCGCTGCGTAGGGAGCGCGGCGCCGCTTGTTTGGAGGAATGTCATGAAAAAGAAGCTGCTGCTTGCGCCCCTGATGGCTGCCCTGGTCGCGTGCGTGGTTTTGCTTTCCGGCTGCGGAGGGCCTTCGGTGGAGGAGCTCATCACCAATGACCTTACGAGTCAGTTTGACGAGATCAAGAACGGCGGCGATGACTTCCTCTCCGGCCTGGAAGAGGCTTCGGGCGACGAGTTTGAGCAGCTGGGCATCGATCCCAAGGAGTATGCCAAGAGCTATCTCGAGGGCTTTGACTACAAGATCGGCGATGTGACGGTCGACGAGGACAAGGGCACCGCGACCGCCGAGGTCACCATAACCTGCAAGTCCATGAACAAGATTGTCGAAGATTTTGCTACTCAGTATCAGGAGAAGGTCGCAGCGCTCGACGAGCTGCCGTCCGAGGACGACCTGTACAAGATGGCCGGCCAGGTCATGGTCGACGTGACCAAGGCCGCTAAGACCAAGGACACCAAGGTCACCTTTAAGTATTCCGCCGACGAGGATAACGAGTGGTCCGCCGACGATTCCGCAACCACCGAGATGATGAATGCGATGATGAGCTAGTTCGTTGCGGCGTTTTACCAAACGCCGCAACTGCTCGACGCTGCAAGCCCGCCAGAGCGGCAATCTGCCTTTCAACTTCGGCGGCATGACCAGAAGGTCAATGCCGCCTCGTTTCAAGGCGCCTTGCTCGCTCTGGCGGGCTTTCGCTGTCGTTGCCAAAACAACGGCGTTCCCTTGGCTGGCTTAAAGTGGCACTTGTGCCTGTGGCGTTGCCATCGCTGTCGAAGGCGGCACTTGGGGACGTTCCTTTTCTGCCGGCAGTCGGGGACATTTCTTTGTTGCGGGGGCAGCTAAAAGAGTCCCGTCCCACATTAGCTACCCGTGGAAGGGATGAGCGGTTACTCGCCCAGCACCAGCGCCGCGAGCTCTGCTTGGGTGTCCACCACGTAGTCGGCGCCGGCGGCTTCCAGCTCTGCGCGGCCGCGGAAGCCCCAGCTGACGCCCGCGCTCTTAAGGCCGGCGTTGTGACCGGTTAGGATATCGACATTGGAATCGCCCACATAGATCGTGGTTGCCGGATCGGCGCCCAGCTCCTCCATCACATGCAGCGTGACGGGTGCTTCGGGCTTAGGCGGAAACGCATCGACACGGCCCTGTACCAGCGCAAAGCGATCGGGGCCAAAGTATTTCTCGATAAGCGGGGCTGCCGAAATATGATCCTTGTTGGTGAGCACGGCAAGCTGAACGCCCGCTGCGCGCAGACGGTCGAGCATCTCAATCGTGCCGGCGTAGGGGGCGGTGTGGTCCTCCTTGTGATCGCCGTAGTAAGCCCTAAACTCGGCAAGCGTCTGCTCAAACATACGGCTGTCGCCTGCATACTCGGCGGGCATAAAGCGCTCGACCAGCTTAAGCATGCCGTTTCCCACTTTGTAGCGGTACTCGTCCACGGCAAACGTGGGCCAGCCGTGCATCTCGCAGGTGTGGTTGCCGGCGGCCGCCAGGTCCTCAATCGTGTTGAGGATGGTGCCGTCCAGGTCAAAGATCACATGGGAAAAAGCTGCTGCCATGAAAGCTCCCGTCGTTGGGTTTCAAAACGCACCTCATAATACTGGGCTTCCGCGTTGGGCGCGCTTGGAATCTGAACATCTCCAGGGATATCAAGCCGCATCGCGCCGACCGCGCGATTCCGCCCTAGCAAATTCTCGGCAGCTGCTCTCCTACGAGCATGTCGAGAATACGGGTCGAGCCCCAGCCGGTGCGTACGCGCACGGCGGGTCGAGCGCCCTCGGCAAGCGGCAGCACGCGACCGATGAGGGCGGTGTTCTCGGCGTAGCGGGCGGCGCGCATGGCCGCCAGTGCGGCATCGGCCTGCTCAGCCGGCACCACGGCGACCATCTTGCCCTCGTTTGCCACCTGTAGAACGTCGTAGCCGAGCATCTCACATGCCGCCTGCACGTCGGGGCGCACGGGCACGGCATCCTCGTCGATCTCCATGGCAACGCCGCTGGCCTGGGCAAACTCGTTGAGCGTGGATGCCAGACCGCCGCGCGTGGGGTCGCGGAAGCAGCGGGTGTCGGGGGCGGCGGCGAGCACGTCGGCAATCAGATGATTGAGCGGCGCAGCGTCGCTTTCGATGTTGCTCGAAAAGGCCAGGCTCTCGCGCTGGCTCATGATGGCGATGCCGTGGTCGCCCAGTGTGCCCGATACTAGGATGACGTCGCCGGGCTGGCAGTTAGCGCCGCTGAGCTCCACACCAGCGGGCACCTCGCCTGCGCCGGCGGTATTGATATAGACGCCGTCGGCTCCGCCGCGCTCGACCACCTTGGTGTCGCCCGTGATGATGCGCACGCCGGCCTCGCGCGCGGTCTCGGCCATGGTTTGCACAATCTGGCTCAGCTTGTCCATGGGATAGCCCTCTTCGAGGATAAAGCCGCACGATAGGTAGCGCACGTTGGCGCCCGAGGTCGCGACGTCGTTGACGGTTCCGCATACAGCGAGGCGGCCGATATTGCCGCCGGGGAAGAACTGCGGCGTTACCACAAAGCTGTCGGTCGACATGGCGATTCGCCCGCTTGCGGGCAGCGCGGCGACACCGGCATCGTTGCCCGCAAGCAGCTCGGGCGACCCAAAGGCATCCAGAAAGACCTCATCGATAATGCGCTTCATCATCTGGCCGCCGGAGCCGTGGCCCAGCAGGACAGTGCTATCGGTGGCAGTACGGGACATATCGAAAACTCCAATCGTGGGTGGTGCCAGTGTGCGGGTGCGTCCGGGCTAGTTACGGTATCTAAAGTACGCCGCACAGCTGCCCTCCGAGCTCACCATGCAGGGGCCGACGGGATGCTCGGGTGTACAAGCGTGGCCGAACAGAGGGCAGTCGCTCGGCGCAATGGCTCCGCGCAGCACGTCGCCGCAGCGGCATCCGCGTGGCTCGACCGCCGGCTCGATGGGCACGTCAAAGCGGGTGCGGGCATCAAAGCGCGAGAGCTCGGGGCGGATGGAAAGGCCCGAGTTGGCAATCGGCCCCAGCCCGCGCCACGTGGTGTCGCATGGCTCAAACACCTGCTCGACCAGCTGGCGCGCCACGGGGTTACCGTCTGCGTTGACGCCACGGCGGTAGGCGTTGTCGATCGCCGGCTTGTTCTCGACAACCATCTGGACCAGCATACAGATGCCCTGCAAGATGTCGACCGGTTCAAATCCCGTTACCACGCCTGGGGTCTTAAACTCGTCGACCAAAAAGCCAAAGGGCGTCAAGCCCGTGATGGTGGCGACGTGCCCCGGAAGGATAAAGCCGTCGATAGTGGTCTCGGGATCGTTGGCGATGGCGCGCAGCGCCGGCGGCGTGGTCTTATGGGCGCAGTAGACCGAGAAGTTCTGCAGCCCGCGTGCGTCTGCCTCCAGGATGGCGGCGGCGATGGTGGGCGTTGTGGTCTCAAAGCCCACACCCATAAAGATGACCGGGCGGTCGGGGTTTTGCTCGGCAATGTCGAGCGCGTCGAGCGGGGAGTAGACGATGCGGATGTCGCGCCCCGCCGCCTTTTGCGCGGCAAGCGAGGTGGATGATCCGGGCACGCGCATCATGTCGCCAAAGGTGGTGATAATGGCGCCGTCCATGTTGGAAAGCGCGATTGCGTGATCGATGTCGCGGTTGGCGGTAACGCAAACGGGGCATCCCGGGCCGCTTAGCAGTTTGAGTCCCGTCGGCATAATGGAGCGAAAGCCATAGCGGCCAATGCTCACGGTATGTGTACCGCAGACTTCCATAAGGTTGATGCTGCGGTTGCCGACAAGCTCATGAATACGCTCGATGAGCTCGCGAGCCAGCTTGGGGTCGCGAAATGCCGAAAAGTCGATACCGGAGCGAACCGGCTGCGCCGCCGCCACTAGTATGCCTCAGCCGGGTTGGTGGCGAGCTGGTCCTCTTCGGCCAGCTCGGCCATGGTATTGACGAGCTCGAGTGTCTCCTGGGCTTCCTGCTCGTCGACAATCTGAATGCCAAAGCCGGCGTGCACGAGAATATAGTCGCCGACCTGCGCCGTCGGCACGAGGCGCAGCGAAACGGGGCGCTCGATGCCCATCATGTCGACGGTCGCCTTAAGGTCGTCGTCGCGTTTGACCACTTTACCGGGAACGGCAAGGCACATAATGTTTCCCTTTTATACGTTTTGCGCTGGATAGGCACTGAATAATCCATCGTTTGATGGTAGCGCTCGCAGGAGTCACGAGCAAACGCGTTACACCTGTGAGACGGCGGCGCGCAGGCTGGCAAAACAGCCTATCTCGACGCCGTCTGCGCGAGGCAAGCGCGAGCGATGGCGGCCTGACCGTAGGCGATGCAGCCGTCGTTGACGGGCACAGCGTGGGGGACCAAGACGGCAAGACCGGCGTCTTTGAGTTCGTGGGTAAGGAGCTGAAGCAAAAGCCGGTTCATGAACACACCGCCCGAGAGCGCGACGGTATCGAGGCCTTCGCGCTCACAGATCTCGCACGCGACGTGGGTCGTAGCGCGCGTAATGGCGATGTGAAACCCGAGGGCGAGCCTGTCGGCCGGCGCGCCTGCCTCGATTCCATTCAGAAGAGTTTCGATGAGCGGTTGGGGGTCCAAGATGGGGGAGTCGTCGGCAGACATGAATACGCCTGCATCATTGCCGTCGAGACGAACAGGCTTACCGTCGAGCGCACGCCAAGCGGCGGCTTCGAGTTCGATGGCGGGCTCGCCTTCGTAGGTTGCCTTGCCGCAGATTCCCAGAATCGCTGCCGCGGCATCAAAGAGACGCCCCACGCTGCTGGTACGCGGGCTGTTGATGCCGCGCTCGGTCATGGTGGCTGTCACGCTGCGCGTTTGCTCGTCGAGGCCGTCCAAAAGCCGAGCGGCACCCGGGTGTTCAAGCAGGCCGAGCTCGCTCAGCAGGGCAAAGGCATTGCGCCGGGAATCGCGCACGGATGCGGCACCGCCTGGCAGCGCCCAGGTGCACAGGTGCGCGGCGCGTTCAAAATCGGCAAGGCCGGCAACAAGAAACTCGCCGCCCCAAATGGTCCCATCGGTGCCGGCGCCGGTGCCGTCAAAGGCGATGCCAAGGACGCGCGCGTCGGTTGTAAGCTGGCCCGCGGCGATAGCCTCGGCCATTACGCTCGCGATATGCGCATGATGGTGCTGCACCTCGACGAGCGGCAGATTGCATTTTCGCGCCTGCTCGCGCGCCCACTGGCTCGATAGATAGCTGGGGTGCAAGTCGCAGGCCAGCGCGGCGGGCATCAAGTCAAAGAGATCTTCCAAGCGCGTGCGCGCGGCGTTCCAGGCATCGAAGGTCTCGCCGTTTTCGACATCGCCAATATGCTGCGACACAAAACAGGCCGCCTCGCCGCTCGCATCCTCGCGTGTGAATGCGATCGTTGCCTTTTGCTGTGGGCCGCAGGCGAGCACGCAGGGCGCGACGGCGTCGAGTGCCGGCAGCGGCAACGGCCGAGGCGCATATCCGCGAGCGCGGCGAACGGGCATAACGGCCCCACCGACCACGCGTACCACGGAGTCGTCGTAGCGCGACAGAATCGCGCGGTCGTTGCCAAGTAGCGCGTCGGCGATGCCGACGGCAACGAGGTATTCCCAGGCAAGGTCGTCGTCAGTTTCGATAGGTTCCTCGCTCAGGTTTCCGCTGGTCATGACCAGCGCGTGCATGTCATGCGACGCGGCAGCTGCAAGCAGCAGATGCTGAAGCGGTGTATAGGGGAGCATGACGCCGAGCTCGGGTAGATCGTGCGCGACGGATGGTGCGAGTGTAAGGGCGTCGGGGGAATCTCCCTCGCCAACAGCACGCCGGCGCAACAGCACGATGGGGCGGATGCTACCGGTTAGCAAGCCGCGCTCGGCATCATCGACATGGCACAGGCGTTCAGTATCGGCAAGGCTGCGCACCATAACGGCAAGCGGCTTGTTGCTGCGGCGCTTGCGACGGCGCAGCTCGACCACCGCCTGCTCATCGGCGGCGTTGCAGGCCAGATGGAATCCACCCAGGCCCTTGATGGCGACAATACCGCCGCTGGCCAGCAGCTCGACACAGCGGTCAATAATGGCATCGCTGGTTTCGCGCGTGCTGCCGATGGCTGGCGTCGCTCCCGAGCCTTCGAGCTCCATGTCACCCGCCGCCTCGCGCCAGGTAATATGTGGCCCGCAGTCAAAGCAGGCATCGGGCTGCGCATGAAAGCGCCGGTCAAGCGGGTCGCCATACTCTGCGGCGCACTCGGGGCACATGGGAAAGCAATCCATCGACGTGGCCGCTCGGTCATAAGGCAGCGACCGGATGATGGTAAAGCGCGGCCCGCAGTTGGTGCAGTTGATAAAGGGGTAGTGATATCGTCGGTCGGCGGGGTCGAACAGTTCGCGCAGGCAGTCGTCACAGGTGGCGATATCGGGGGAGATGAGCGTCGTGTGCATGGTCTGATCCTGCGACGCTACGATACGAAAGACCTGCTCATCGTCGGCATCCCAAGCGTCGGGCTCCAGGTCTGCAACAGCGACATGCTCAACGCGGGCCGCGGCAGGTGCGTGCTTCGACAGCGCGGCGACAAAGTCGTCGAGTGCCTCGACCGAAGCATGCGCCTCGATGTGCACGCCATCGCCCGCGTTGAGCACCCAGCCGCAGATGCCATACGCCATAGCCTCGCGATACACAAATGGCCGCATGCCAACGCCCTGCACAATGCCCGTCACATGAATATGCACATGCCGCATGTGGCTCCCCTTCATTGAAGTGTGTGCTGTTAGAGCCCCAAGCTCTGCTTGGTGGCGGCGCAGGTGAGCTCGCCGTGCTTAACGCCGCGCAGCCCCAGCAACCGGTCCGCCAGCTCGTAGACGCGTTTGCCGCGACCCTTGAGCGCCAGAATCTCCAGGCAGTTGTGGTGGTCCAGATGCACGTGCATGGTCGAGACAATCTCGTCGGTGTAGTCGTGCTGCACCTCGTCCAGACGGCGCGTCAGGTCGCCGGTATGGTGGTCATAGATCATGGTGAGCGAACCGATGACCTGCTCGTCGGGCGTGCGCATCTGCTCCTTGGCGATTGAGGCACGAATCAGATCGCGTACGGCCTCGGAACGGTTGGCCACGTCACCGCGGCGCGCGATCTGCTCGTCAAAGCGGCGCAGCAGGTCGTCGGGCGCGGTGACCGAAAAGCGGACCAGCTCGGAGCTGGAGCCGCTGCAGCGGCAGTTCGCATCGTCGTCCGCACCGTAATCGTGCTCGTGCTCGTGCTCGGCCACGTTACACCAGTTTCACAGAGCCGACGGAGTTGTGGTCGGCCTCGATGGCCTCCTCGTAGCCCTCGAGCGCATCGTGCGCCTCGTGCAGCGCAGACATGGCGGCCTCGAGCTTGGCGCCAATGCGCTCCATGTCAAAGTTCTCGGTCGCATGCAGCAACTGATGGCTCCACTCGTGAGCGAGCTCAATAGTGTCGTCGACCTGCTTGACGCTCATGGCAAGCTGGCTCATGTTCATTCCGACGTCATGCATGGGAATCTCCTTTTGTGCGGGGCGATATGGTGGTTCAGATTCTACTACGCCCGCCTTGGGCGCCGCCGCATAAGAAAACGGGTGCGAGTCCGTCTGACTCGCACCCGTTCACTGGGGGCTGTTTGTGTCTACCATGCTATCCGTGGTCGCATGCCTTGCGTTTGGCACTCCGGCGAGCGGTGCGAAACCGCTCATGGACGGCAGGCAAGTAACAAGCGTATTACAGATGTTTCTCCAGCAGTGCCTGAAGTCTTGCCTTGGGTAAGGCGCCGACCGAGCGGTCGACCTCTTCGCCGTTCTTAAAGACGATCAGCGTGGGGATGCTCATGACGCCAAACTTCATGGCCAGGTCCTGGTTGTCATCGACGTTGCACTTGGCCACAGCCAGCTTGCCGGCCAGTTCGTCGGCAACCTCGTCTACGATGGGCGAGAGCGAGCGGCAGGGGCCGCACCACGGGGCCCAAAAATCAACCAGTACGGGCAGGCTATCGTTGACGACAGCGTCGAAGTTCTCGGGGGTAATCTGCTTGATGTCAGCCATGGTGACCTCCATAATGCGACGCGGCTCGGCCGCGTAAAACTCAGTACGACCGTGCTTATACCCAGCGGCTCGTAAAGCAACCACTCACGGGCGGCTCTTTTATATAATAGTGGGCACGCAAACGATTGGAGAGCGCATGCCCACGTCACAAAGCCAGAAAAAAGAAGCCATCGCTCAGGCGACCGAGCAGGAGCTCGCGTCGCTTGCAGATCGCGGTGTGCGTATCTCGGGCAACGCGTGCTCGCCGATTGTGCTGGTCAAAGGCGATTTGGATGAAGCCGAGTGCTCGGGCGGCGAGCTGGCTGCCGGCGCGGATGGCGCCGCGTTGCGCAAGGCGCTCGGCGCCATCGGATATGCCCCCGAGGATTTTTGCGTGCTGGCAAGCGTCGCCGGCGCGGGCGACGGAGCGGTCGCGGCGGGCGAGGCCCTGACGTGCGACCTGTTCCGCGAGGCGCTGGAGACCTTGGACCCCGAGGCGGTGCTGCTGCTGGACAACAGTGCGGCTGATGTCATGCGCGAGACCTATGCCGATATGCTTGTGGCAATTGATGACTTTGACACCGCTATGCTCAAGCCCGGCCTGGTCGCCCATGTGCAGGGACGCCGCGTGCTGGCGCTCGACGGTTTTGAGGCGGCGCTCACCGACAAGGCCGCCAAGCAGCGCATGTGGGCCTACATTAAGCAGCTGACCCCGGCGGCTGCACCGCTGTAGAGGACCGGAGCCGGCAAGGTGGCCCTGGCGGGTCGAGCGCGGCGCCGACTTATCGCGTCCTTACATCACGGCGCGCAGCTCAAACCGGTCGCCGTTAATGCGGAACTGGCAGTTGCCGTTCATGCGCTCGACGGCAAGCATAATGCTCTTGGTGCCAAAGCCGTGCCCTGTGTGCTGAGCCACGGGCATGCCATCGACCATGTGCGGCGCACGGCCAAACGTGTTGGAAACCAGCAGTAGAAGATGACCGTCTTCGTAGCGGAGGTCCAGGTCGACAAACCGCTTGCCTTCGGGGGCGGCGCTCGCCGCGGCGATGGCATTGTCCAGGGCGTTCGATACCACACTGAACAGATCGACATCGCCCACGTGGACGGTTTCGGGCACGGCGGCGCGCAGGTCGGCGGTGATGCCGTGCGCGTTGATGTCCGCGGAAAGCGACGAGAGCGCAATGTTGACCGTTTCGTTGGCGCAGTAGCGGCGCACGGCAGTGCGGTCGTTGGTCTCGCAGAGCGCGTCGATGCGCTCGAGCGCCTCATCGGTGCGACCCTCTTCGATCAGGGCCGCTAGACCGCGCAGGTAGTGGCGCATGTCGTGACGGAGAACCGAGAGCTCGCGTCCGGACTGGCGCCAGGCTTCGAGCTCTTTGATGGCCGCGCTGTCGCGGGTCGCGAGCATCCAACGCTCGCGCTCGGCGATTTCCTTTGCCTCGTATTCGCGAAGGTAGACGGCAAGAAACATAAGGTAGAAGGCGCAGAGGGCGAACGCCAAAAACTCAACGGTTACCACCGAGCCCGAGTGGAAGAGCGTGGTATAGACGTTGGTGGCGTAATCGAAGATGTAGTAGACGAGCGGCAGGATGAACAGAATCTCCAGCTCGGTGGGGCTTTTGATCGCCAGGCGGGGGCCAATCTCGCTTGCCCAATGCAACAAGACGGCAAAGACGCCGAGCGTGGTAATGATGCGCGCCGTGTAGTACGCGACCTGCGAATCGGTGGCGGCGAATGCGGCGATGCCCATCCAGTTGCTAAACTGGCAGCTCAGGTAGGCACTGGTAACGCCCAGGATGGCGAGCAGCGGACTCAGGCGATAGCGTACGCACAAGTAGACGACAAGCGGCAGATGCACGACGAGTGGATAGGCCTGTCGGGCAAGCAGCTCACCACCGACGAGGTTGGCAATCGCAAAAGCGGTGCCGGTTACGGCGCCGACCCCCACCAGTTCGAGCGAATGGCGGCGGCTGATCTCGACACCGCACAGCGCCGCCGAGGCAAAGACGCCAAAGAGCAACGTCGTCGCATGGTGGATTGCCCAAAGTACCAGTTCTGCCGAGGAAAGCATCAGCGTCTCCCGCCCTCGAACCGCACCGCAAAGTAGGCGTCTTGGAATCCCTGCTTGCAGCTGCGCGCGAGCGGTATGCACGCGCCCGAGCGCATGACGATTTCCGTGCGGTTAAAGTGGTCGATGTTGCGCAGATTGACCTGGTAGCTGCGGTGGCACTTAAAGAAGGTCGCGTTTTGGGCCAGTCGGTCCTCGATGCTGCGGAACGGCTCGAGCGCCTCGATATCGCGGCCGTCGCGCAGGTGGAAGACCACGTGCTTGTTGCGAGCCTCGGCATATTCGATATCGGATAGGCGCAGGGCATGGTAGCCAAAGGACGTCTTGATGACGAGCTCGTCGATTGCAGCCGGACGCAGGCTCGACAGCTCGTCGAGCAGTTGCGCCAAGCGCTCGTAGGTCACGGGTTTGAGCAGGTAGTCGAAGGCGCGGACCTCGTAGGACTCAAGTGCGAACTCGGGCGATGAGGTCAGAAATACCAAGTGCACGGCGGTATCGGATTGGCGCAGCTCGCGGGCGGTGTCCATGCCGTTGACGAGCGGCATGATCATGTCGAGCATGATAATGTCGGCGCGCGATGCGGCATGGCGTGCCAGCAGGTCCTCGCCGCGCGTGACGAGTGCAACATCGACCGCCGTACCCGTCTCGGCCGACCAGCGGTTGATCATGCGGTGCAGGTTATCTAGAAAGGCGACGTCGTCGTCGCAGGCGATGATTTTGAGCATATTGGGCCCCCTTAGTACCTCGATTTTGCCACATCGTGCACGCGCCACCCGCGGGGGTGCGTTCCGTTTGCGCCCCACGGTACGCAACTCGCGCCGAGCGGCAGGGTGTCAAAACATGCGGTTGCACAATACCAGGTGGATATATATGTCAATTTGAGCTAGCGGCTGGCGAGGGACCATGCCGGCCGCGCCAAGCGATATCGGACATCGCGAAAGCATAGGGGTAAGGGAGCTGAACGATGAAGGAGAAGAAGATGGGGATGCGCGCTGCGTTGATGCGTCTGCTGGGTATCGCAACCGTGGCATGCGCGCTCGTGGCGACGCCGGCCGTGGCAAACGCCGAGACGCAGGTTATGCCCGACGGGGTGAGGGCGGAGGTGCTGTCGCTTAAGCAGGCCAACAACGAACCCGTCCAAATCACCGAGCCGGGCAGTTACGTACTTAAGACGGCTGAGGGTGAGGTCACGCCATCTTCGGGTTACACCATCGACGCGCCGGATGCGTCTCGGATTAATCCTGTGAGGATCTACATCGATGGTACGGTCTACGTGAACGATAAGACTAACTGGCGGGTTGAGCAAACTCGATGGCTGTTCAACATCAAACAGGGTAGCAATATCGAGTTCATCGGTGTCAACAATCCGTGCGTCAGCTTCCATAGAAACCAAAAGCAATTTGAGTCCGTAAGCGGCTTTTTGACCGACCGCTATTACAGCGGTGGCTACAAAAAGGCATCGGGCGACATCTCGGTTGGCCTGGGGGTTGGCGACGGCTCGCAGAATTTCATTCTCTCGTATGGCAGCAAGTACGAGCAAAAGGTACCTGCGATTTCCCTGGGTAGCACCGAGGGCAAGTTAACCGCCAAGTTCGAAAAAATGAAGATCCAAGGCTATGTTGGCAAATCGGGCGCAGTGGCGGGCAACGCCCAAGAGTATGCCGTTCCTGTACATCTCTTCCGTGAGGGCAGGGATACGACTGGCGGCAATACCAACTCCTTCGCGGCGACTTTTACCGACTGTGTGTTCTACGATACGTCTGGAGACTTCAATGGTGCTGTTTCCGTCGATGGCAACAGCAGCTTCAAGATGCCCAAAGACGGAAGCGCTGTCGCAAAGTTGACGGCGACGTTCAACAATTGCAGCTTCACTGGCAGCAATGGGGAGAACGTGGGCGTCAGGCAGACGAACAATAGTTACAGCTCAGTCGAAGCGGCTCGTTATTTTACTAATTCTTCTGTCCTTAATACCTATGCTGTCGCAGGCGTGATGGGCGTCACCAACGCTACGGTCAACCTCAACGACTGCAAGATGAGCAACTTCCACAGCACGCGTTCGAGCTCGGCCGACAACACTTTGACAGTCGATGCCCTTAATGTTGCACGAAGCGCTCGCTGCAACATAAACGGCGGCGAAATTTCTCGCTATGGCGCGCGCGGCAATACGTGCGTGGTATACGCCGCCGGAACCCTTACCCTTAACGGATCGCCGGAAATCGCGAGCTACTGGAAGAACAGCCACGCCGACGATACTAATTATGGCGACAAGTACACTGAAGCTGATAAGGCTACGGGAACCGCCAAGAGCCTGTATGTCCCGAAGAAAAAGAGTGTCGATGCCAACGTCCCGGCGCTGAATATCGCGTCTGACTTCTCCGTACGCGGAGGCTTTGGAGACAATGTTTGGATCTCGATTGAGGAGACTGCGGACAGTAATGGCGTAAAGTCGCGTGTCCTTGGCACCTGCGAATCCAACAAGATCGAAGGCGTTGTGCCAGACGGCTCGTCCGAGAACGACGACAACTCCGACAAGTACGAGGTCGTGAACCTTAACGGCGACCTCACCTTCCGCGAGACCATCCACCAACACAAGTGGAAGGTCGAAGCTGACGGCATGGGCGTTAAGGCGTCGTGCGTGGGTCCGTTCCGCAACAGCGAGTGCGAATATGGTATGGGCGAGGACGGCGAGCCCAAAAAGTACCTGAGGGCCACGTATAAGCTTTCCATGTCCAAGGCAACGAGCTCTCAGAGCACCGAGCTTGTCTATGACGGCTGCCCGGTCAAGATTGCTTTGAACAAGGACGGCGCGTGGAATCTAGAGCAGATGGGCGTAACTGCCAGCGGTGAATTCACGTGGTATCAGTGCAAGTCCCAGGCGGATGCCGAGGCATATAAAAACGGCACCAAGCTCAAGGGCGCCCCGACGGACGCCGGCTACTACTATGTCGTTACGAGCTTTAAGACTGCCTCTGGTCAGACGCTCGAGGGCAAGAAGTCTTTTGAGATTTCGCAGCGCCGCTTGGTCAAGAATCAATCCTACAAGTTCACCCTTAAAGACGGCGGCAAGGGCGCGGGCAAGTATGCCTATGACGGCAAGGAACATCAGCCTGTCGTTGAAAGTGCAAAGTTCAAGAACGGTGCCGGCGAGTGGGTCGATCTCGTTGAGGGCAAGGATTACGAGCTCAGCGCTCGAAGTGAATCCGGACTGAAGCAGACCGAGCCAGGACAATACGAGTGCATTGTCATCGGTAAGGGCAACTTCACGACCGATGGCGGCACCACAAGTGTTCTGACGCTCAAATGGGAGATCGTTGACGTTTCGCGCTTTGACCTCGAGGTCGCTGGCTTCGATGGCACCTATGATGGCGACGAGCACGGCATTACGGTCAACGTTAAGAACGATCCTGTTCCGGCGGATATGAAGATCGAGTACTGCGAAGAGGGCGGCGATTGGACGACGAAAAAGCCGACCTATCGCAATGCGGCCGAGTACACGACATCCTATCGTGTGACGGCTTCTGACTACCTGACCGTCACGGGCAGCGCGACTGTGAAGATTTCCAAGGCCGATCAGAAGGCGCCGACTGGACTCGTGGGTAATAATTGGACCACTTGCAGCAGCAAGGACGGCTCTATCTCGGGCGTGACCAAGGCGATGGAATACCGTCGCGGGTCGAGCGGGAGCTATCAGAAGATAACGTCTGACGGTAAACTGACCGGGCTTACGAAGTCGGGAACGTATTACGTCCGCTTTGCCGAGGATAGCAACCACAATGCGTCTGCCGATGCCGAGGTTAAGATCGAGCAGGGCCCCCATGCCGTTGCCGACAACGCTGCCTGGAAGCCGAATGGCGAAGGTAGCCACGTTAAGGTCTGCAAGTATTGCAAGAAGACTCAGGAGCGCCAGCCCTGCAGGTGGAAATATGAGATCGTTACGCCCGCCACGCCTGAGGCCGATGGTGTTCGTCAAAAGGTCTGCAGGGTTTGCAGCGGCAGGTGGGATGAAGAGCGTTATACCTACGTGGACACTTACGCCCCCACCATTTATGACCTCTGGGTAGATAAGGCCTACTGCGAGAGCGTTTCGTTTGACGTGTTCGATGACCGCGACGAGACGGTGGCGGTTACCGATAACGGCAAGGAGCTCAAGGCTGGCAAGGACGGAAAGTACACGGTTAAGGCCGCTGAAGGCGATGCCGGTACAGAGCATGTAATCGTGGCTACGGACACTGCCGGCAACAAAGAGACCATCACAATTAAGATGTACGCCGAGCATGCGTATAAATGGACAATCGACAAGCAGCCGACGGTTACCGAGACCGGCTCCAAACATGGTACGTGCTCCGTGTGCGGCCATGAGTCGGGCGCGGTAGAGATTCCGGCCCTGGCTGTTAAGGGCTATTCGGGCAAATATGACGGCAAGGACCACTCTGTCGATGCTTCGGCCCTGCCCGAGGGCGCCGTCGTTGAGTACAAGGCTGCTGACGGCAGCTGGACGAGCGATGCGCCCAGCATTAGGGACGCCGGCAGTGTGACGGTCGACTATCGCGTCACGATTGATGACGCGGCGGTTGAGGGCCAGGTGACACTCGAGGTCACTCCGCTCGCGATCACGGTTTCCGCTTTGGACGCCTCCAAGACGTACGGCGATTCTGATCCCGCGCTGGGGTGGGAGGTCACCAAGGGCAAGCTTGTCAAGGACGAGAGCCTCCAGGGCATCACCGTCTCTCGCGAGGTCGGCGAGGCCGTGCGCAAGGACGGCTACGCCGTGACGGCAGCGCAGTCCGAAGGCGCCAACCCCAACTACAAGATTACGTTCAAGGATGGCACCTTTACGATCGGCAAGCGCGAGCTCTCCGTAACGTGGGACACCACTACTGAGTTCACCTACGACGGCGAGGAGCACTGTCCCCAAGCGAAGCTCCACAACGTTGTCGGCGATGACGATCTCTCCGCGTGTGTTGACGGCGCCAAAGTCAAGGCTGGCACCTACACGGCGAAAATCACCGAGCTGACGGGCGACGACGCGGGTAACTACAAGCTTCCCGCCGAAGGCCTGACGTGCGAGTTCTCCATCAAGAAGGCGCCCCAGGGCGCGCCGAAGGTCCAGGCCACGGCCGAGACTGTGAGTGGCAAGTCCGACGGTAAGATCACGGGCGTCGACGCTATGATGGAGTGGCGCGCCAAGGACTCTGGCGAGTATCGGGGCGTGCCCGAAGGCGTGACTGAGATTGCGGGTTGCGCTGTCGGCACGTACGAGGTGCGCTACCGCGCCGATAGCGACCATGATGCCTCCTCCGCCACCGAGGTTACCGTTAATGCCGGCGGCAAGCTCGTCGTGACGCTGCCTGCCAAGCAGGTCGGCTATACGATCACGGCGAACCCGGGCGAGCTTGACTGGCACGGATCAACCACCCTCACGGTCGGCATCGAGAGCGGCTACTTTACTGACAACGACTCTTACGCCGTCAAGGTCAACAATGCCGTTGTGACGCCCGACGCGCGTGGCGAGTTCACCGTCCAGAACGCCGAGAGCGACCTCGTCGTCACCGTCGAGGGCGTGCGCAAGCACGAGGCCGTGAACGATGAGTGGCTCTCCGACGACAGCACGCATTGGCATAAGTGCGCCTGTGGTGACAAGATCGACGAGAGTGTGCACACCTTTGAGTGGGTCGTCGACAAGGCACCCACGGCAACTGAGGTGGGCTCCAAGCATCAGCAGTGCACGGTCTGTGGACACGCGTTGCCTGCAGTCGAGATTCCGGCTGCCGCCATCGTTGGCTACTCCGACGAGTACGACGGTGCGTATCACACGGTCGACGCGACGAGCCTGCCCGAGGGCGCGACGGCCCAGTACAGCACCGACGGCAAGAACTGGTCCTCCGAGGCCCCCAAGATTCGCGACGTTGGCACGCTGACCGTTGTCTACCAGGTGACGATCGACGGTGCGACTGCCGAGGGCGAGGTTACGCTCGAGGTCAAGCCGCGCGCGATCACGGTCACCGCCCAGGACGCTTCTAAGACCTACGGCGAGGCCGACCCCGTGTTTACGTGGGCGATCACATCCGGCGAGCTTGTCGAGGGCGAGAGCCTTCAGGGCATTGAGATTAAGCGCGAAGATGACGACAACGTGCGCGACGGCGGCTATGCTCTGCACCTGACGCAGGCCAAGGACGCTAACCCCAACTACAACATCACGTTTGTTGACGGCGTGTTCACCATCAACCAGCGCGTGCTCACTGTGAAGTGGGGTACCAGCGAGTTTGTTTACGATGGCAAGGAGCACTGCCCCGAGGCGACGCTCGGCAACGTTATCGACGACGATGACCTTGGCGCGACCGTCGAGGGCTCTCAGACCGAGGTTGGCACCTATACCGCGACCCTCACCGCACTGACGGGCAAGGCTGCTGGCAACTACGCACTTCCGACTGAGGGCCTGACGTGCGACTTCTCCATCAAGAACGCCGCGCAGGGCGCGCCGGTGGTCCAGGCTGCGGCCGAGACCGTGAGCGGCAAGCGTGACGGCAAGATCACGGGTGTCGACGCGACGATGGAGTGGCGCGCCAAGGGTGCCGCCGAGTATCAGGCGGTGGGCGAGGGCGTGACCGAGCTTACGGGTCTTGCCGCCGGCACGTATGAGGTGCGCTACCAGGCCAAGGCCAACTACGACGCTTCTTTTGCCACCGAGGTTACCGTGGCGGCCGGTCCCAAGCTGGTCGTGTCACTGCCGAGCAATCAGGTGGGCTACGCGCTCACCGCGACGGCAACCGAGCTCGACTGGCACGGCGCCGCAACGCTCACCATGAGCATCGACAGCGCGTATTTTGCGGGTAAGGACTACGCCGTCAAGGTCAACGGCACGTCCGTTAAGCTTTCCGCCAAGGGCACCTATGAGCTCAAGGATGTCGAGGGCGACGCGAATGTGACGGTCGAGGGTATCCTCAAGCACGAGCCCGACGGCTCCGGCTGGGCACACGACGCCAAGAACCACTGGCATGTCTGCCGCTGCGGCGAAGTTCTCGACAAGGCCGAGCATACCTTTGAGTGGGTCGTCGATAGGCCGGCGACCACCGAGGCCAAGGGCGAGAGGTACCAGAAGTGCACCGTCTGCGGCGAGAAGGGCAAGACCGAGGAGATCGCGATTCTGGCACCAGAGATCATCGACGGCAAGGGCCAGACGATGGTGGTCGACGCCGCCAAGGACCTGAGCTTCCGCTCGAGCGCGCCGCTCAGGTACTTCCAGAAGGTGCTGGTCGACGACAAGGAGGTCGCCGTCGAGAACTACGTGCTCACCGAGGGCTCCACGATCGTGACGCTTAAGGCGAGCTTCCTGAATACACTCGGCGTGGGCGAACACAAGCTGAGCGTGGTTTCGACCACGGGCACGGCCGAGACGAACTTTACCGTTGCCGAGGCTGCCAAGCCCGCTCCTGGCCAGGCAACCACGACTACTACGACCACGACTACGACTTCCAAGCCTAAGAAGAAGGCTGGCAAGGAGACGTTGCCTGAGTCCGGCGACAGCACGTACGTCATTGCTGGCGCCGTACTCGCTGCCGGCATGGCGGCTCTGCTGCTGGCTTGGGCCATGAAGCGCCGCGCGTAGTCGCGCGCCAGTCCCCAGCGGGCCCGGATCGAGCGATTCGGGCCCGCTTCTATGCCAACCGCCTCTCGGACCAAGACAAAACGGGCTGCTCGAATCTTGGGGCGGGTCCATTTTCAACTATCCTCAGCTTGCCAGTTCGAAAATGGACCCGCCCCAAGATTGAATCTTTATTCCAACTTTACACCTGGCTTTACAGCTGTCTTGTCAGCTGTAAAGCCAGGTGTCATACTAAAGCTCCAAGATTCGCCAAAAGAGAGGGGCCTTGATGGCACAGAGCGCGAACATGGATGCATCGGAGCTTGCACGCGATATCGCGGCCGGCCTGGCATCGGCAACGACGGCAACGGAGCGCGCGGCACTGGTGCCCGCAGAGCTCGTCGAGGCCATTCATCAGCTAAAAACCCAACGTGACGCAGTGATCCTGGCGCACTATTATGTGGCGCCCGAGGTCCAGGCCGTTGCCGATTACGTCGGCGACAGCTTCTACTTGGCAAAGCTCGCCAAGAGCCTGCCGCAGCAGACTATCGTGCTGTGCGGCGTGGAGTTTATGGGCGAGAGCGCCAAGCTGCTCAATCCCACCAAGACCGTGCTGCTGCCCGAGCCGGGCGCGGACTGTCCCATGGCGCACATGGTCAAGCGCGAGACGGTCGACGCGGCGCGCGCCGAGTATGGCGACGACCTGGCCGTGGTGTGCTACGTCAACTCCACGGTCGAGATCAAGAGCTGGAGTGATGTGTGCGTTACCAGCTCTAACGCCGTCAAGATCGTCTCCGAGCTGCCGCAGCAGCACATCTTGTTCATTCCCGACCAGAACCTGGGCCGCTTTGTGGCCGAGCAGGTGCCCCAAAAGCACGTCATCCTCAACAACGGCTACTGCCCGCGTCATCACATCATCACCGTCGAGCAGATCGTCGACGCGCAGGAGGCGCACCCCGACGCGCTCGTGCTGGCTCACCCCGAGTGCAAGGCCGACGTCCTGGCCGAGGCTGACTACATCGGCTCTACTGCCGGCATCATCAAGTATGCCGAGGAGTCGGACGCGAGCGAGTTCATCATCGTGACGGTCCGCGGCGTGCTCTACGAACTCGAGCGCCGCTGCCAGGGCACCGGCAAGAAGTTCTACTTCCCTGCGGTGCAGCCCACCTGCGTCAACATGGATCTCATCACGCTCGAAAAGCTCGTGCACTGCCTGGAGACGGGCGAGGGCGAGGTGCAGATTGGCGTGTCGGACGAGGCCGCCGATCAGGCCAAGCTCACGCTCGACCGCATGCTCGAGTACGCGGCACGCTAAGCCAATGTGACATGAGGGACCATCCCTTATGCCACAGTACAAGGGAGAGGATTCCTGTGGAAACCAAACAATACCCCGATATGGAGTGTGACGTCGTCATTGCCGGTTGCGGCGTGGCGGGCCTGTATGCGGCTCTCAATCTGCCGACGAGCACGCGCGTAATCATGCTCTCCAAGGGCGCTGTCGACGAGTGCGATTCGATGCTCGCGCAGGGCGGCATCTGCGTACTGCCCGAGGGTTCTGACTACGATGCCTTCTTTGAGGACACTATGCACGCCGGCCATTACGAGAACCGCCGCGAGAGTGTAGACATCATGATTCGCTCGAGCCGTTCGGTCATCAACGACCTGCTGGCCATGGGCGTGGACTTTGAGCGGAAGGCCGACGGCAGCCTCGACTTTACCCGCGAGGGCGCGCACAGCCGCCCGCGCATCGCCTTCCATGCCGATATTACGGGCAAGGAAATTACGACCAAGCTGCTCCAGGCTGTCCGCAAGCTGGATAACGTGCAGATTCTCGAACACGTTGCCATGACCGACATCCTGACCGCCGAGCGCGATGACGCCACGGTGTGCACCGGCGTCGTCGCCGTCGCCGTGGACGAGGACGATTCAGCTCGCCCCGCCGACGAGCTGGCAAATGCCGCTGAGGGCGTGCGTGCTGGTAAGCCGTTTAAGATCCATGCCCGCCATACGCTGTGGGCAACGGGCGGTATCGGTGGCGTGTACGACCACTCGACCAACTACCCGCAGCTCACCGGTGACGCCTGCTACATCGCGCAGGAGCACGGCATCACGATGGAGCACCTGGACTACGTGCAGATCCACCCCACGGGCCTGTTCTCGCCGCAGCCGGGTCGCACGTTCCTGATCAGCGAAAGCTGTCGCGGCGAGGGCGCGATTCTGCTCAATGCCGCCGGCGAGCGCTTTACCGACGAGTTGCAGCCGCGCGACGTTGTCGCCGCCGCCATCCGCGAGCAGATGAAGCAGGACGGCACCGAGCACGAGTGGCTGAGCTTTGCCCCCGTCGAGCGCGATGTGGTGACCGGGCACTTTACCAACATCCGCGCGCGCTGCCTGGAGGACGGTCGCGATATCTTGGACGAGCCCATTCCCGTCACGCCCACGCAGCACTACTTTATGGGCGGCGTGTGGGTCGACAAGGACGGCCGCACCTCGATGCCCGAGCTCTACGCCGCCGGCGAGACGGCCTGCAATGGCGTGCACGGCAAGAACCGCCTGGCTTCTAACAGCCTGCTCGAGTCTCTGGTTTGGGGCCGCCGCGCCGCGTGGTACATGCGTACCGGCAAGTCGCTGGCCGTGGAGCAGGCCGGTGAGCCCGCGCTTGACGGGCGTCACCGCGCCCTGAGCGCCGACCCCCTGGCAATCGATGATTTGGCCCGTGCCGCCGGCACGCAGGCCGTGGAGGAGTAGACCATGAATCCCATTACCATGAAGCTCGTCGTCGATGATCTGATTCTGCAGGCTCTGCGCGAGGACATCACGTTTGAGGACGTGAGCACAGCGAGCGTGTGTCCCACGGCGCGTCCCGCCACGGTGGAGCTTATCGCCAAGGCCGATGGCATCATCGCCGGCCTGGACGTATTCGCCCGCACCTTTGAGCTGCTGGATCCGCAGAGCTCCGTGTTGTTCGATGTCGCGGACGGCGACGAGGTACACGCTGGCGACCATGTGGGCCAGGTGCGCGGCGACGCGCGCGTGCTGCTTTCGGGCGAGCGCGTGGCGCTCAACTATCTGCAGCGCATGAGCGGCATCGCCACTTACACGCATCGGATGGCGGCTGCGCTCGAGGGCACCAAGACCGTGCTTGTCGACACGCGCAAGACCACGCCGGGAATGCGCGTCTTCGAGAAGGCCGCAGTCGAGATCGGCGGCGGCAGCAACCACCGTTACAACCTGTCGACGGCCGTCATGCTCAAGGACAACCACATCGATGCCGCCGGTGGCGTGACGCGTGCGATCGAGATGGCACGCGCCCATGCATCGTTTACCACGACGGTCGAGATCGAGTGCGAGAACCTGGACATGGTGCGCGAGGCTGTGGAGGCCGGCGCCGACATCATCATGTTCGACAACATGACCCACGACGATATGGCTGCCGCGATTGAATTTATCGCCGGTCGTGCCAAGACCGAGTGCTCGGGCAACGTGGACGCCAGCAATATCCGCGCGCTTGCCGACCTGGGCGTTGACTTTATTAGCTCGGGGGCGCTGACGCACTCTGCGCCGATTCTCGACCTCTCGCTTAAGCACCTGCGTCTGCTGGACGGTAAATAATGGACGCCCGCGAGCGTCGCCGTGCCATCTTGGCCGTGCTCGAGGGAGCCAAAGATCCCGTCTCGGGCAGCGCGCTTGCCCACGAGGTGGGCGTGAGCCGTCAGGTCGTGGTGCAGGACATCGCCCTGCTGCGCGCCGACGGGCACGATATCGTCGCCACCAATCGTGGCTATGTACTACAGGAGGCGCCGAGCAGCCCGGCTGTGCCCACGCGTCTGGTCAAGGTACGCCATGGCGTGGAACAGGCGGGCGATGAGCTCACGAGCATCGTCGACGCGGGCGGCGCCGTGCTCAACGTGATCGTCAACCACCGCGTGTACGGCAAGATCACGGCCGACCTGGACATCCGCAATCGTCGCGATGTTGAGCGCTACCTGCACGATATCGAGAGCGGCAAGAGCTTTCCGCTGCTAACGGTGACGAGCGGCTATCACTTCCATCGTATTGCGGCAGAAGACGAGCAAACCCTCGACGAGATCGAGGCCATGCTCAAGGAGAAAGGTTACTTGGCGGACCTAATGCCCTACGAGGACGATTTGTCCTAGTCGACGCCGCATCTATAAGTTGCGGTGAAATAGTTCCTAAAATCGGCATCCAAGCCATAAAACAGGAACTATTCCACCGCAACTGCCAAGGGTCCCGCTTCAAATTAGCTGCCCACACATGCAAAAGGAGGCCTCCGCGGCGATGCGGAGGCCTCCTTTTTGTGCACGGTGTACTTGTGAGTGTGCAAGTGGGGGAGTTGTTACTCCTCGACGATCTCGGTGATCGCGCCGGCGGGGCAAGCGTCCTGGCAAGCGCCACAGGCGACGCAGGAATCCTCGTCAGCGACGGTAGCGACGTCCTGGAGCTCCAGAACGCCAGCGGGGCAGGAGTCGACGCAAACGCCACAAGCGATGCACTCGTCGGCATCAATTACGGGATGAGCCATGGTAGTTTCCTCTCTGTTGACCGACGCTACAGGCGATGTGCGTCGGTTTGATTCGGGCAAAAACATACCACGGGAGCGACCGTTTGCAATACCCTCTGACCGGCATCTTCATACCGTTCGCCGAGTATGCCGCGGCTTACTAAAAAACATGCAGGTGAGGCCGTTGAGCTGCGCAAATGTTAGCTATAGGTGACTTGAAATATAGGGCGATTGAGCGTGCTTGCGGAAACCGCATCCCGTAATCCACGTCCAAAACGGGACACGGCTTCAGACTCGCACCTCAGTCAACTCTACATAGATCTCAATAGACCTGTTGAGAACTCAAACAGTGTATCTACCTGCGCATTTGAGAACCTAAACTCTCAGAGATAAGAAATCTTATATGAATTGACTTAGATTTTGTATATTCCGGCCCATAAGGGGATACACTACATCCTGAAAGACAAGCCGAAGCGCCGCGCGACAGATCGTCGAGGCGGCGCGAACGCAAAAGAGAGAGGGAATTTCTAATGAGTAAGATTCTTGGTATCGACCTTGGTACTACTAACTCCGCTATGGCCGTTCTCGAGGGCGGTTCTCCGACCATTATCGTGAACGCTGAGGGCGACCGCACCACCCCGTCCGTCGTTGGCTTCCGTGCTGACGGCGACCGTGTCGTGGGTAAGGCCGCTAAGAACCAGGCTGTCACCAACCCCAAGAACACCGTGTTCTCCATCAAGCGCTTCATGGGCCGCAAGTACTCCGAGTGCACCTCCGAGATCAAGACTGTGCCGTACGAGGTCAAGGAGGGCCAGGGTGGCCGTGCCGTCGTCGACATCGAGGGCAAGGATTACACCGCCGAGCAGGTGAGCGCCATGACGCTCGCAAAGATGAAGGCCGACGCCGAGAAGTATCTGGGCGAGACCGTCACCGACGCCGTCATCACCGTCCCGGCCTACTTCAACGACGCCCAGCGTCAGGCCACCAAGGACGCCGGCAAGATCGCCGGCCTCAACGTCAAGCGTATCGTTAACGAGCCGACCGCTGCTGCCCTGGCCTATGGCCTGGACAAGCAGGGTACCGACCAGCGCATCCTGGTCTTCGACCTGGGCGGTGGCACCTTCGATGTCTCCATCCTCGATCTCGCCGACGGCGTGTTTGAGGTTCTGTCCACCTCGGGCGACAACCACCTGGGCGGCGACGACTGGGATCAGCGCGTCATCGACTGGATGGCCGATAAGTTCCAGCAGGAGAACGGTGTCGACCTGCGTCAGGACCCCATGGCCCTGCAGCGTCTGAAGGAGGCCGCCGAGAACGCCAAGAAGGAGCTCTCCGCGGCGCAGCAGTCCACCATCAACCTGCCGTTCATTACCATGAACCAGTCCGGCCCGCTGCACCTCAACTACACGCTGACCCGCGCCGAGTTCGAGAAGATCACCCGCGACCTGCTCGAGCGCTGCAAGCAGCCTGTCACCAACGCCCTGCGCGACGCTAAGCTCAAGCTCTCCGATCTGACCGAGGTCATCCTCGTCGGCGGTTCTACCCGTATGCCCGCTGTCCAGGATCTGGTCAAGACCATGACCGGCAAGCAGCCCAATATGTCCGTGAACCCCGATGAGGTCGTTGCCGACGGTGCTGCCGTCCAGGGCGGCGTGCTCACCGGTGATGTCGAGGGCATCCTGCTGCTCGACGTAACCCCGCTGTCGCTGGGCGTTGAGACCATGGGCGGCATCATGACCAAGATGATCGACCGCAACACCACGATCCCGACCTCCAAGACCGAGGTCTACTCCACCGCTGCCGACAACCAGACCAGTGTCGAGATCAACGTGCTCCAGGGCGAGCGCGAGCTTGCCCGCGACAACAAGTCGCTCGGTAAGTTCCAGCTGACCGGTATCCCGGCTGCCCGCCGCGGCGTGCCGCAGATCGAGGTCACCTTCGACATCGACGCCAACGGCATCGTCAAGGTCTCCGCTAAGGACAAGGGCACCGGCAAGGAGCAGCAGATCACTATTTCCGGCTCCACCGCTCTGTCCGACGACGAGGTCGATCGTATGGTCAAGGACGCCGAGGCTCATGCCGAGGAGGACAAGAAGCAGAAGGAAGAGGTCGAGGTCCGCAACCAGACCGATAGCCTTTGCTACTCCACCGAGCAGACCCTCAACGAGCTGGGCGACAAGGTTTCCGCTGACGTGAAGTCCAAGGCCGAGGCCGCTATCGCCGACGCCAAGAAGGCGCTCGAGGGCTCTGATGTCGAGGCCATCAAGGCCGCTGGCGAGTCCCTGCAGTCCGTGGCCTACGAGCTGGCTCAGGTTGTCTACGCCGACGCTCAGCAGCAGACCGACGGCGCCGCCGGTGCCCAGCCTGCCGACGATGACGTTGTCGACGCCGACTACGAGGTTGTGGACGACGAGGACAAGTAATCATGTCCGCCCGTAAAGCTCGCACGGAGGCGGCTACCGCTGGCGCCGCCCCCGTTGACTCTGAGGAGAAGGACGTGAAGATTCCCGTAGAGGCCGTCGACGATACCGAGGTCAACGAGACCGAGGCCGCCGAGGCTGCCGAGAACCAGGTAGAGGATTCCAACAAGGAGGCGACGATGACCGAGGACGAGATGGTGGAAGCCGCTATCCGCGCCGGTGAGGAAGCCGCCGACAACGACTTTAAGCTCAAGTTCGAGCAGGCCCAAAAGGAGCTTGCCGACGTGCGCAACGAGCTCGATGCTGCGGCAGAGGCCCAGAAGGCCGCCGAGGACAAGGCAAAGGACGCCACCGAGCGCACCGCCCGTCTACAGGCCGACTGGGAGAACTTCCGTCGCCGCACCGCCAACGAGCGCATCGCCGAGCGCGAGCGCGCGACCGAGAAGCTCGTCACTGCGCTGCTGCCGGTGGTTGACGATATCGAGCGTGCAATCGACCATGCCCGTAGCCAGGAGCTTTCCGACGATTTTAAGCAGTTCGTCGATGGCGTTGACGCGGTGCATGCCAAGCTGCTCGATGTGTTTGCGCACGAGGGCGTTGAGCCCATCGACCCCAAGGGCGAGGCGTTCGATCCGCTCGAGCACCAGGCCGTGGGGCGTGTCGAGGACGCATCGCAGTACGATGAGACCGTCAACGACGTGTACCAGAAGGGCTACCGCATGGCGGATCGCATCCTGCGCTCCGCGATGGTGACGGTGACCTACGGTGGCGAGAAGCGCCCCGCACCGGAGCCCGAAGCGGCGCCCGAGGATGCCGCGGCCGATACGGCCGAGAGCGCCGAGGAGTAATTGAGAAGGGCCCCGGGGCAACACCCGGGGCCCTTTCTGGCCTAGTGCCATATGAAAGCATGAGCCGCCGTCCGCAGGGGCGGCGGATATAACAGGAGAGGAGCTACGATGGCTGCAGGCAAAACCTTCTATGACATCCTGGGCGTATCCAAGAGCGCCTCCGACAAAGAGATCAAGAGCGCGTTTCGCAAGCTCGCGCAAAAATATCACCCCGATGCCGGCGGCGACGAGGCCAAGTTTAAGGAGATTAGTGAGGCCTACGAGACGCTTTCGGACGAGAAGAAGCGCAAAGAGTACGACCAGATGCTCATGTTCGGCGGCATGCCGGGCGCGGGCGGCGCGTATAGCGGTGGCTACGGCGCCGGTGCCGGCGCGAGCGGTTGGGGCGATATCTTCGACAGCATCTTCAGCGGCAACGGCGCCTGGGGCAGCGACTGGGGCTCGGGCTTTGCCGGTGCCGCGGGTGCTGCCGGTGCGGGCGCGGGCCGCAACCGCGCACGCAAGGGCGGCGACCTGTCGCTGACCGTCGATGTGACGGCCGAGGACGCGTTTCGCGGCGTGACGCACAAGGTTACCTACCGCATTCCCTCGACGGGCGAGCAGCAGACCATTACGGTCTCGGTGCCTGCGGGTGCGGTCGACGGCGGCAAACTGCGCTACAAGCGTCGTGGCGAGTACGGCGTTGCCGGCGGCGAGCGCGGCGACCTGGTCGTGACCACGCACGTGGAGGAGCATCCGCTGTTTAAGCGCAAGGGTGCCGACGTGACCATGGAGGTGCCGATCTCGGTCTACGAGGCGGCGCTCGGCTGCACGGTTGATGTGCCCACGCCCGGCGGCGCGACGGTTCGTCTGAAGGTGCCCGCTGGCACCCAGACGGGCAAGAAGTTCCGCTTTAAGGAGATGGGTGCGCCCGACGTTAAGCATCGCGGCCGCACGGGTGCGCTGCTCGTCGAGATCAAGGTGCAGGTTCCCACGAACCTGTCCGACGATGAGCGCGATGCCATGACCAAGCTGCGCGAGGCCGACACGCGCGATTATCGCGAGAAGGTCAACCGTTACAAGGCGACGTTCTAGTTCGGTTGCGTGGCCCACGGGCTGGCCGCAGGCTTATGATGGAGATGTGCGAGACGGAAAGGGGTCAGGTAGCATGGCCGAGGACAATAGGAACAAACCGCTGTACATGATCAGCGTGGCGGCCGAGCTGACCGGCATGCATCCGCAGACTCTGCGCGTCTACGAGTCCAAGGGCCTGGTGAACCCCCAGCGCTCGGGCGGCAACACGCGTCTGTATTCGCGTGCCGATATCGAGCGCCTGGAGCTCATCAACCAGCTCACCGACGAGGGCATCAACCTTGCCGGCGTGGTGCGCATCCTCGATATGAAGGAGCGTGCCGAGGAGCGCGAGCGCGAGAACGAAAAGCTCCGTGCTCGCGTGCGCCAGCTCGAGGACGAGCTGCACGAGTACAAGATGCAGAAGAAGATTACCGCCCTGGCCCCGCGCGATGGCTCAGTCAACCCCGAGCAAGTCATGCGCAAACTGCTGGGCGCCGGAGGGGATTTGTAGGTTCCGCCGTTCTAACGAACGGCGGACCGGTCGACGCTGCGCGCCGCCCAGAGCGACAATTTGTCATTCAAAAGGCAAGGCATGACCAGAAGGTCTATGCCTTGCCTTTTTCATGCCAACTTGTTCGCTCTGGACGTCGCTCGCTGTCCGTCCTCTACCTGCGGCGTTGCCTTGCTCGCTCTGGCGGGCTTTCGCTGTCCGCGCCAAAACATCGGCGTTGTTATGGGTAGTCATTGGGGACGTTCTTAAATGACTAGTCGAAAGGGACACTCTTGCACTAAATCTGCCGGCCCACACCGGGCTCGTCCTTTACTTTACTGAGATAAAGTGAACGTGCAGATTCGTAACCCACTCGCAACCGTTCTATGGCACGATATTGAACGAATGTATGCTATGCGCCCGAGCCTTTCGGGCAGAGTGGGAGACAGTATGGTTAAGCTGTACGAGGACGGCATCTACCTGCGCGGCGGCAGCGAGGTTGTGCCTGCGGCCGAGGCTGCCGAGCGCGGTATTACGCAGACACCCGAGGATGCCAAGCGTGGCACCATCGCGTATTCGATCCTCCAGGCACACAATACGTCCGGAGACCCCGAGGCGCTCAAGATTCGCTTCGATGCCATGGCGAGCCACGACATCACCTTTGTCGGCATCATCCAGACGGCGCGCGCCTCGGGCATGGAGCAGTTCCCGCTGCCCTACGTGCTCACCAACTGCCATAACTCGCTGTGCGCCGTGGGCGGCACCATCAACGAGGACGACCACGTCTTTGGCCTTTCGGCTGCCAAGAAGTACGGCGGCATTTTCGTCCCGCCGCACATCGCCGTCATCCACTCCTTTATGCGTGAGAACTTCGCCGGTTGCGGCAAGATGATCTTGGGCTCCGACTCGCACACCCGCTACGGCGCCCTGGGCACCATGGCCGTGGGCGAGGGTGGCGGCGAGCTGGCAAAGCAGCTGCTGCGTGACACCTACGATGTTGCCTATCCCGGCGTTGTCGCCATCTACCTCACGGGCGCCCCGCGCCCCGGCGTCGGTCCGCACGATGTGGCGCTCGCCATCATCAAGGCGGTCTTTGCCAAGGGCTACGTTAAGAACAAGGTCATGGAGTTTGTGGGCCCCGGCATCGCGAGCATGACGACCGACTACCGCAATGGCGTCGATGTCATGACCACCGAGACGACCTGCCTGTCGAGCATCTGGGCCACCGACGAGGACACGCACGCGTTTTTGACCATGCACGGCCGCGGCGACGACTACCGTGAGCTCAAGCCCGCCGATGTTGCCTACTACGACGGCTGCGTCGAGGTCGATCTGTCGAGCATCAAGCCCATGATCGCGCTGCCGTTCCATCCTTCCAACGGCTTCGAGATTGACGAGCTCAACGAGAACCTCGAGGACATCCTGCATGAGGTGGAGCTTGAGGCTGCCAAGATCGGCGAGGGCAAGACGCACTTTAGCCTGCTCGACAAGATCGTCGACGGCAAGCTGCACGTGCAGCAGGGCGTTATCGCCGGCTGCTCGGGCGGCAACTACGACTCCGTGGTCCAGGCTGCCCGCGTGCTCAAGGGCGCCAACACCGGCTGCGGCGAGTTCTCGCTGTCGGTCTACCCCACGAGCCAGCCCGTGGCACTCGAGCTTACACGCCGCGGCTATATCTACGACCTTATGGAGGCCGGCGCGATCGTGCGCACGGCATTCTGCGGCCCGTGCTTCGGCGCCGGCGACACACCCGCCAACAACGGCCTGTCCATCCGCCACACCACGCGCAACTTCCCCAACCGCGAGGGTTCCAAGCCGGGCAATGGCCAGCTGAGCGCCGTGGCCCTGATGGACGCCCGTTCCATTGCGGCGACGGCTGCCAACGGCGGCGTCCTGACGCCGGCGACCGATCTGCCCGAGGAGACCTGGGACGAGGCCTGCGAGTATACCTTTGACGACGCGCCGTACAAGAAGCGCGTGTACTGGGGCTTTGGCAAGGCGGAGCCTGCCGACGAGCTGGTCGAGGGTCCCAATATCAAGCCGTGGCCCGCGATGGAGCCTCTCGGCGACGATATCCTGCTCAAGGTGTGCTCCAAGATCATGGACCCGGTCACCACGACCGACGAGCTCATTCCCTCGGGCGAGACGAGCTCCTTCCGCTCCAACCCGTTGGGCCTGGCCGAGTTTACTCTCAGCCGCCGCGATCCGGCCTACGTGGGTCGTTCCAAGGAGGTCGACGCGGTGGAAAAGCGTCGCGTGGCCGGCGAGGCCGCGGGTGACCTGGCGGCGCTTGATGCCGAGCTTGCGGGCGTGTTTGAGGCACTGGCCGGCGCGGGTGTCGCTGCCGACGCCAAGGCGACCGAGTACGGCTCCATGCTCTATGCCAAGAAGCCCGGTGACGGTTCTGCCCGCGAGCAGGCCGCGAGCTGCCAGCGCGTGATTGGCGGCCTGGCCAACATCGTCCACGAGTATGCCACCAAGCGCTATCGCTCCAACGTGATGAACTGGGGCATGGTGCCCTTCCAGATGGAGGCCGAGCCTAACTTTGAGGTGGGCGACTACGTCTTTGTGCCGGGTATCCGCGCCGCGCTCGATGGCGACCTAAAGGGCATCGCCGCCTACGTGGTGCGCGCCGACGGCACGGTCGAGCAGATTGAGCTCTTCATTGCCGACATGACGGCAGAGGAGCGTGCCATCGTCAAGGCCGGCTGCCTGATCAACTACAACAAGTTCAAGGCCGCTGCCGAGTAACGCACTTAATTGTCCGTCCGGGGCTTACCCTTTCCCGCCCGCTCACGCGCTTCGCGAGGGTCGCGTTCGGGAAAGGGTAAGCCCCGGACTACATTTCTGCATTCTCGTTGGGTCTTGAGGGACGCTAATAAATAGACTTGCTTGATGCCGCCTCTGTTAATGGGGCGGCTTCTTTTTGTCGAAAACCACCACAAAGGGGACAGGCACCTTTGTGGTGGTCCGCGGTTTGTCTCGTTCTGTAACAGGTAGACCCTTATTTGCCGAGTAGTTGTTACAAATCTAGATAAACGGGCACCGCTGAACAATTCATCTCGATCCGTAACATCTGGACCCAAAAACGGCCGCTAGATGTTACAGATTGAGATGGTGAACGCCGGGGCCGAAGATCACCACAAAGGGGCCTGTCCCTTTCGTGGTGGTGGGGCGAGCTCGATGCTGCCGTGCTCGCTGAACGACATTCTAATGAGCGTCTCTACAGGATTTCATCTGGGCTGGCGGGCTTGATTGTTTTGGGGATGCCGAGTTTGGATGACGCGAAATCGTCAACATTGTCCTTAATTCCGTCTTTGGTGTAGACAGTGACCATATAGGTGCTGTGTCCGAATTCGCCCTTGTCGCGTGTTGCCCAGGCATCCCAGTAGGCGGCCCCGTTTCGCCCTTTGATTTTTCCGACACGGCGGAGTTCTGTTCGCTTTAATTTCCGGTTGCTATAGATGGTTCGACCGGCTTCCGCGGTGAGCCCGCACTGTCCAAGCAGCTTGTCGAGGACTTGGTTCATGTGGCGCTCATCGGTGTTTGGTGCGTAGTCGTAGGCGAGGGTGATGGAGTCGAGCGGCTGGTCGTCGATCAGATAGTTTAGCGCCTGAGGTTCAAGGCAGAAATAGGGGGAGCATCCGTCGACCTTGCCGAGCAACGGTAACTTGGACTGCCAACTTCCGGTGGGAATTGCATATTCGTAGAACACGCCACGGCAGACAAAGGAGAGCGAGGTGGCACGCGAGCCGGCGTCGATCATCCCGCAAAGATCGAAGGGCGAGGCGATACCAAAAGAAAAGGGCGTGATGACGATAAGGAAGAGCATCACGATGGGTATGGCGAGAATGGCGATGACGTTGCGACCGGTGGAATGAGACGGCTTCATATGCGCTCCTCGAGACAAAGATCTGTTGAGGATAGGCAGAAATGGATATGTTCAGAGAACAATTCAAGTTTAATCTCATGGCGCGAGATGGTCGACCGTTAGCGTCGAAAACCACCACAAAGGTGCCTGTCCCCCTTGTGGTGGTGAGGAGCACGCGGCTTCTTTTGGTAATAGTGTTAGCTGGCAGTATCATTAGTGCAGGTGGCGAAGGTTTGCATTGTGGGGTGTTTTGCCGTGAGCCGTTCTGCCCGTATTGGATTGATTGTCTTGGCGCTTGCGATCGCTGTGGTTGGCGCGGGCGCTGTCGGTATGGCATTTCTACCTGCTGCGGTGACGGAGCCGGTGGTCAAGCCTGTGACTCAATCTGTCGAACTTCTGACCGGCGACGACAAGCCCGAGACCATTACCGTTGATTTTGATGAGCAGCCGGCTGTGCTGGGTATTAGCAATTATCCGCGTATTCAGCTTGGGGCCATGCGCTATACCACGGATACAAGCCTGATCGATAGGGCGTCCGAGCTACTCAAGGGCAAAACATTTAAGCGTTGGTACGGATATGCGTCCTATCGGGCAAAAGCGAACGACATGGTTGGCGGATGCCACTCTTCCATCGAGCTGGACACTGCAAACGGCGCAAAGTTATGTGATGTCTCGTACGATCCGGGCTACGAGGGCAATGAGGGTCCGGGCATCTACATCATGGACGGCGATGTCGCCTATGTCATGGAGGGCGACCAGACCGAGCTCAACGATTTTATGGGTCAGTGTATCCAAGATGCCTATAAACAGACCTGCTTGCCTGACCCGCAGACTGCACGCGATAGTGGGTCTGCCCGTACATGGCTGTTCGAGGATGAGATGCCCTGGACCGTCGAATCGGGAAGTACGGGTTCGGCGAAGGAGTAGAGACCGCGACCACCACAAAGGTGCCTGCCCTCTTTGTGGTGGTTTTCGGTCTGTCTCGATCTGTAACATCTTGGCCGCTAAAAGTGGGCCTGGTGTTACAGATTTAGATTTTTGATCCGGGTGTTTTCTGTTCGTCTCGATTTGTAACAGATAGAGCTCTATTTGCTGACTAGATGTTACAGATTGAGATAGTAAGGGGACGAGGCCGTAGCGGGTGAGCGCACCTGCTTCCTATCTTTCAATCACTCAGAAAATCTTATATATAGAGACTTAGATTTGTGTATAAGATCGTACAAAGCTGGCAACAATACTTCTCGAACAACGTGAAGCCGCCCCGTAGGGCGGCCGCCCCAAGAGAGGTGATTCCATGAGAATCGATAAGCTAGCAATGACGTCGCGCGAGGCGTTGCAGACCGCCATGAGCACGGCTGCCGACGCGCAGGCCGGCGCGGTAGAGCCGATTCACCTGCTGTCCGCCCTGCTCGGTGCCGGCGAGCGCAATATCTCCGTGATCATCGAGCGCATCGGTGCCGACCCGGCTCAGCTCGCACGCTCCACACAGGATGCCATCGACCACGCGCCCAAGGTTTCGGGCGAGGGTCAGCAGATGGGTCTGTCTAACGAGCTCGTCCGTGTCATCGAAAAGGCCGAGAAGAAGGCCACCAAGATGGGCGACAGCTTTGTGGTGACCGAGCATCTGCTCATGGCACTTGCCGAGGACAAGGGCGAGGCGGGCCGTGTGCTGCGCGATGCCGGCGTGACCAAGGAGCGCATCGAGCAGGTCTACGAGGAGCTGCGTGGCGATGACCGCGTGACGTCTGCCGAGGACAAGACCCAGTTTGAGGCACTGGAACAGTACGGTCGCAATATCTGCGACCTTGCCCGCGCCGGCAAGCTCGACCCGGTCATCGGCCGTACCGACGAGATTCGTCGTACCATCCAGGTCCTGTCCCGTCGCACCAAGAACAACCCCGTGCTCATCGGTGAGCCGGGCGTCGGCAAGACGGCCATCGTCGAGGGCATCGCCCAGCGTATCGTGGCCGGCGACGTGCCGAGCACGCTGCGCGACCGCGACCTCATCGAGCTCGACATGAGCGCGCTGGTCGCCGGTGCCAAGTACCGTGGTGAGTTCGAGGACCGCTTGAAGGCCGTGCTCAAGGAGGTACAGAAGTCCGAGGGCAAGGTCATCCTGTTCATCGATGAGCTCCACACCATCGTGGGCGCGGGTGCCACCGAGGGCTCCATGGACGCCGGCAACATCCTGAAGCCTGCACTCGCCCGTGGCGACCTGCACGCGATCGGCGCGACCACGCTTGACGAGTACCGCAAGTACATCGAGAAGGACGCGGCGCTCGCGCGTCGTTTCCAGACCGTTATGGTGAGCGAGCCTACCGTCGAGGACACCATCTCGATCCTGCGTGGCCTCAAGGAGAAGTACGAGATCTTCCACGGCGTGCATATCACCGATAGCGCGCTCGTGGCGGCTGCCGACCTCTCCGATCGCTACATCGCCGACCGTTTCCTGCCCGACAAGGCCATCGACCTGGTCGATGAGGCCGCAAGCCGCCTACGCATGGAGCTCGACAGCATGCCGGTCGAGATCGACGCCACCACGCGTCAGCTCACCCAGCTGCAGATCGAGGAGCAGGCGCTCATGAAGGAGACCGACGACGCCTCCAAGGAGCGTCTGGAGGCCCTGCGCCAAGAGATTGCCGAGGTCCAGGAAAAGCTCAACGTGCAAAAGGCTGGCTGGCTCAACCAAAAGAACGCCATCGACCACGTGCAGGAGCTTAAGGGCCAGCTCGACGAGGCCAAGAGCGAGGAGGAACGCGCGACGCGCAACGGCGACCTGGGCCGTGCGTCCGAGCTGCGCTTCTCCGTGATTCCGGGCCTGCAGCAGCAGATTCAGGATTCCGAGGCTGCGCTCGAGGCGCAAAAGCAGCAGGACGGCGAGGGCCTCAACGAGCAGGTGACCTCCGACGAGATCGCCGAGGTCGTGAGCGCCTGGACCGGCGTGCCCGTGTCCAAGATGATGCAGGGCGAGCTCGACAAGCTGAAGGGCTTGGAGGGCGAGCTGCATAAGCGCGTCATCGGTCAGGACGAGGCCGTCTCCGCCGTCGCCGCGGCTGTGCGCCGCAGCCGTGCAGGCCTCTCCGATCCGGACAAGCCCATCGGCAGCTTCTTCTTCCTGGGCCCCACCGGCGTGGGCAAGACCGAGCTCGCCAAGGCGCTTGCCGAGTGCCTGTTCGACGACGAGCGCGCGCTCGTGCGTATCGACATGTCCGAGTACATGGAGAAGTTCAGCGTCCAGCGTCTGATCGGTGCGCCCCCGGGATACGTGGGCTACGACGAGGGTGGCCAGCTCACCGAGGCCGTGCGCCGTCGTCCGTACTCCGTGATCTTGCTCGACGAGATGGAGAAGGCTCATCCGGATGTCTTTAACGTGCTGCTGCAGGTGCTTGACGACGGCCGTCTGACCGACGGTCAGGGTCGCCAGGTGTCCTTCAAGAACACGATTATCATCATGACGTCCAACGTGGGCTCCAAGGCCATCGCCGATCTGTCCGGCAAGGACGAGGAGGAAATGCGCCATCAGGTCGACGCGGCCATGGCTCAGACCTTCCGCCCCGAGTTCCTCAACCGTATCGACGATATCGTGGTGTTCCATCCGCTCGGTATGGCGCAGATCGAGAAGATCGTCGACATCCAGCTTGCCGACGTCCGCGCGCGTCTGGCCAAGGAGCGCATGACGCTTGCCATCACCCCGGCGGCCAAGCAGATGCTCGCCGTGGGTGGCCTGGACCCCGTGTTCGGTGCCCGTCCGCTCAAGCGCCTGGTCCAGCGCGAGGTCGTGGACGCCATCGCCGCCGCCATCATCGACGGCACGGTGCGCGAGGGCGATCAGGTGACGGTCGATGTCGACAAGGACGGCGGCTTTACCGTCGTGTGCGATAACACGCCGGCGGCCACCTACGAGGTTCCCGATGCCGAGTAGATTTTTGGGACATGCCTTAAAATCTGCCAGCCGTTTCTAAACGCCAAGGGCGGCGGATCCAATTGGGTCCGCCGCCCTTTTTCGTGCGACAATCGATGTTGTTGAACGGATGCGATGCAAGGAGATATGCAGATGAAAGACGAGATCAAGACAAGCGCGCCGGCGACCGATGCCGCACCCGCCGCACCCAAGCCTGCGCCTAAGCCGGCGCCCAAGCCGCGCGACCCCTACATCCGTGCCGAGAACGAGGACGACGACGGCTACGATCCCTACAGCGATCGCCGCCCCGAGCGCGAGCCGATGTTCGAAGCCGACCCGTGGCGCTGAGTGCCACCCAAAAGGCCACCAACAAGTTGCGGCGAAATAGGGATTGTTTTGCGGTTTGACCAGCAAAAACAGTCCCTATTTCACCGCAACTGCGTTAGGGATTTTTCTGCAGGGGAGGGCAGTCAAAAAAGCCCCGTCCCAAATTGACTGCTCGGGGAGTCGCATTCGAGCTCGGTTGTCCTCTTAGCCACTCGATATCCTTCGGAGCAATAACGGTGATAAAACTTGCTTAAGTGTTAATCAAGCTACACACAATCTTGCTCTCTAATTAATCAAGAATCAGTATAATTTTGATTAGCTAGAGAGCAAGATTGGAGAATCATGGCATTCAACGACTTGATCGCCCAGAAAATAAAGGACTTTGAACAGCAGGGGGTTCCGCAGGTCTTTGAGCGAGACCTTGATCTGGAAAACCCACAGGAGCCAAAGCGCGACAACATCGTAAATGTGGTTGTGGGGGCCCGCCGTTGTGGAAAGACGTATCGCCTGTATCAGGAGATGCAGCGGCTTCAGGGCCGGGGCGTCGAGCTTGACCGGATGCTTTACTTTAATTTTGAGGACGAGCGCTTGCGCCCGTATGAGCCATCGCTGCTGGCGGACGTGCTCGACACGTTCTATGCGCTGTATCCTGCTGCTCGAACCGAGGGCGCTTACATTTTCTTTGACGAGATCCAGGAAATTCCCGAATGGGGTGCGTTTCTGCGGCGTGTAGTCGATACGGAGAAAGCGACCGTCTATGTGACGGGATCTTCTTCTAAGATGCTGTCCTCAGAGCTTAAGAGCGAGTTCAGGGGTCGTTCTCTTATACGGGAGCTTTTTCCGTTGAGTTTTTCGGAATACGTTCGGTATAAGACGGGGAGCGTTTTCGAGCCAGATGCGACCTTTTCCCCAAGCGATGCAGCGCTGCTTCGACATCATCTGATCGGATATCTTGAGCGAGGGGGATTCATCGCGACGCTTGAGCAGACGCCCGCAGACGCGATTCAGCTGCTACAGGAATATGCTTCGCGAACGGTCGCTATGGACGTCGTTGAGCGTTACGACGTCAAGAACCCTCGCTTGGCATCGCTGTTCCTAACGCGGTGTATGGCATCTTCGGGACGAGAGCTGTCGGTGAACAAAGTGTACAACGAGTTCAAGAGCAGGCAGATACCCGTCAGTCGTAATTCGCTCAGCGACTTACTTGAGTATTATGAGGACGCCTACCTGCTGTTCTCCGTGCCGGAGTTCACGCGTTCACTGGCAAATAACATGCGGTCTGCGTCTAAGGTCTACGCTGTCGATCCTGCGATGTTTGGAGCATTCTCTCCCGCATCGGCATTGGACCAGGGCCAGAGGCTCGAGACCGCAGTGTTCAACGCGCTAAGAAGAAGGACTCCCGCGGTGAGGATCGGATCGGTCTGCCGCCTGCTGATCAAAGAGAAGAGCAAAAGCCATGAGGTGGACTTTGTGGCTGGGGACGCACTTCTCATGCGGGCTTATAGCCTGATTCAGGTGAGTGTGGATATGGCAAGTGAGAAAACGCGCGAGCGCGAAATTGCCGCGCTTGATGCCTCGATGGCCCAGTTCGATCTTGGCGAGTCGGCAATCGTTACCATGGATGAGCAGGCCGATATTCCATGCGAGCACGGTGTGGTACACGTTGTGCCCGCATGGAAGTGGCTCCTTGCCTAATCATCTACGGATCGTGGGGCCAGGACCTCCTGGCCCCTTCATCACGGTTGGGGAGCACCATGATGCGCCCGGCTAGTCCTGGGCTTTGACGCTCGGCATCAGAATCTGGGCGAGGTAGTCGCATTCGAGCTTGGTGGCAGCGTCGGCCTTGCCGTCTTTACCGACCAGGTCGTTTTTGATCTGGCTGTATGTGTAGCGGTTGCCGGTCGTGAGCTCGACAAGCTCAATCGCCGTATCCATGGGGTAGGTCGACACAGGGTCCTGCGTGCGTCCATTAACGGTTTGCGGAATCACGTACGGATAGACAGGACCGCTCGCATAGACGGTGTAGCCGTTACCTAGGCTGACCGTGCCCAAAACCGTATCGCCGTCGTCGGGCGTAAAGGTCTCGCCGTCGCGCACCGCGACGAGCGTCACGAGCGGTGTGTTGGTGTCGCCGTCCAGATAAATGCACAGCGTACTGCCGTTTTGCCAGGTGGCGACCTTGCCATACCACTCAACCGGAATATCGAGCTGATACAGGTCCGTCGCCTTGTGCCGAGCATCGGCATCGCGGGCCGCCTGTGCCTCGCGGGAGCTCACGGCGTTGACGGCGGCGTCACGGCGCGCGGTTGCCGCCTGCTGGAGCACCTTTGCGACCGCGGCGGAGTTCACCCCGCCTTCCTCGGCATACTTGGCGGCGGCATCGATCTGGTCGTCAGTCACCGTGTCGGCCGAAGGCACCTTGAGCTTAAAGGTGGCCTGGGCACTCAAATCCTGCCCATCGCTCTTAATGGTGACCTGCGCCTTGGTGGTCGGCACGGTGTAAATGGTACCGTCGGCTGCGATGGGGGACCCAGCGATGGAGAGCGTATAGTCGCCGGGCAGCAGCTTAATGCCGCGACCGTGTTCGTCAACGTAGAGCGTTTCGCTCACGGAAGAACCGTCGGAATCCTGGCCGCTCACCTGCACGGGAATCTTGGAACCAGTTGAGCAGTCGAGCCCTGCGGCATGCACGCCAATCTGCACCGACATCATCGTGTGTGCACGGGCGGCGACAGCGGCAGCCTGCTCTTGCTGATATCCGTTCCAGGCAGCATAGCCTGCGCCGCCGGCGACGAGCGCGACGGCCACAACGCCGGCAACCATCAGGTTGCGGCGCTTGGGCGGCATTTTACGATGACGGGCCTCGGCCTCATGTGCCGAAGGAACAGACGGTAGGGGGATATCGCCCATGGCGATGGTCTCGTCCACGGCAGGCGCAGAGCCCAGGCCGGGGAGCTCGCGGGTCAGCGAATCTTCGGCCGGCAAGCTGTCGAGCAAGATGGTTTCCTCGCTCGTGTCGGATTCGGGCTGGTCGTCGGCCTCGCATTCGGATTCCTCGTGCCCCGCCTCGTCCTCGGTGGGCGCGGCGCCATCGTCTTTTGCATCCTGATCATCGGGCTGCGCCTCGATTTCCGGCTCATCCCGCACATCAACGCTCGAATCGTCAAACGCAATCTCGGCCAGTGCGATCTGGTCTAGGCTCTCCAGGGCCTCGGCACACGCTTCTGCATCTTGGGCCGCATCCTCTTGGCCCATCGTCTCATCTTTCATATATCCCCCAAGCTCAATATCGGCTCAACACTGTACCCAAAAATGGAGCCATATAAAGCGCGTATGAAATATAAGATTTGATTTAACCTGAGCGCATCGTTCGGCCGCATCCTCGCGGCAGCAAAAGGCCCCCGGAACGCGAACGAATCACATTCCGGGGGCTCTGCAATGCGTTGAGTTGCGCGGAGCCGGCTATGCTGCTTCGCGCTCAAGCGATGTCTGCGCCAGGCACGTTACTCGGCGTGCGCGTAATCCACCTTGGCGCGGCGGGCAGTGGCCTTCTCCCAATCGCTGGTGCCCTCAAAGACATCCTGCTTGTAGGGATTGCGGCCGAGCTTCTTGGCGCGGTAGGCGATGTAGATGATCGCGGCGACGTTGGCGACCAGCGCGGCGATCGAGACCGCGGTGGCGGCGTTGGGGTCGAGCGTGGAGTGGGTCACAAAGATGGACTCCTCCTGGAAGTACGGGAACACCTGGGCAAACATGCACCAAATGGCCAGCGTAAAGGCGCGGTTCTGGATCCAGCCGCCCTTGTTCCAGATAAAGGCGGCGACGGTGGGCGCCAGCAGCAGCGCAAAGCCGCAGAACCAGGAGTGGGTGGGCAGGCAGTTGTAGGTGTAGCAGAAGTTCCAGATATCGTAGGCGATGATGTAGACCCAGGTCATGTCGGGCCACAGCATGTCGGTCTGATCCTCGGAGGCGTAGACGCTCCACCAACCGGTCATGCAGAAGATGTTGATGATACCGGCGATGCCGTTGAACACGTTGTTCCAGCCGGCAAGCTGTGTGGCACCCTCGGAAGTGACCCAGGTGGACTCGCCCAGGACAAAGAAGTGATAGGCGCTCTCGAAGTCGGACACGACGGCGATCAAGATGTTGATGGCGACGATCACAAACGGCCACGCGCGGAACCAATGCGCCTTGCCGATCTTGCCCCACTGGTACTTAATGGCAATGAAGCCCCAGCAGCCGGCCAGCGCCGCGTACACCTTGGCGTAGTGGAACCAGCTGTTCTGGTACACGTGGGTGGGGTTGGTGAGCGCCCACTCGGCACCCTGTGAAACGCCTACGGCGATGGCGACGCAGTAGATGGTCATGGCCAGCGGAGCCACGCCAAAGATGATTGCCGCGCCCAGCTTGGTGCGGCGGCCGACCTCGTTGAGCACGATCAGGCCAATAAAGACCATGGCCCAGCCGGCCCAGTGGATAAGGGTATCGCTACCCCAAACGTCGAACAGCATGCTGCTCTCCTTTCACACGCCCGCGGCCCCTCTTCTGATCGCGGGCAGTTTGGCCAAATGTCGTCAGTTCTGGGGCTTGCGCTCCGGATACTTGGCGGTATAGCCCTCGATGTGGAGTGTCGAGGCGATGATTTCCTTGACCGTCTCGTCGGGCACATCGGGGTGCGTGCGGATATACATCAACAACCCCATGATGAGGGTGTAGAACGTCTCGTAGACATGGTCGATGCGTAGCTCATGATGGGCGACAAAGTCCACCACGGTGGTGTCGCAGATGTATTGCGCCACGCGCTGGACCACGTTGTGCAGAAAGCCGCCGTAGAGCGCGCCGCTGCTCGAGGTGAGCGTGCTTGGCAGTTCGTGGCCGCTGACGACCAGGCGCTTGAAGAGCGGGGCGACGGTGTCGAGCGCGCCCTCGATATCGCCGATGGTGCGGCCGGCGTTCCACTGCTCGAGTTCGGCGATAAAACCGTCGATCGCTTCGTCCATGACGGCGGTGACGGCGGCGTCCATGTCGGCGAAGTAGTGGTAGAACAGCGAGCGCGTGCAGCCGGCTCGCTTGGTCACGGCCGAGACGGATAGATGCGACACGCCCAGCTCGGAGCTTACGGTGCGCACGGCGGCGAGAATCTCGCGACGGCGTTCGTCGCCCGTCAGACGTTTGGCCGTGCTGTCGGGCGCGGGGACGGCATCGGCCACAGAGGTGTTCACTGCGTTATCGCCCATGTTTTGCCGCCTTTCATCCTCTTTTGCCTGACCGTTCGCCTAACAGTCTTGAATATTGTTGACGGTTCGTCAATACTATTTTTGACACAATGTCAACAATGGCGGGTGAACGGCATGGGGGCATGCCCGGCCTGCAAAAAAGAGGGGCGCCGCGGTCTCGCCGGGCTGTGGCAAGAGAAGGGACGACCATGATTCTCAACGGACCGGGGATTAGCTACACCGAGCCCGACATCGGTTCGGAGTTCGTGCCGCCGCTGCCGGAGCATCCGCGCGAGGCCATCGTCAAGCTGTGCGAGCACTGCACCAACCGTCTGCTGCATCGCGACGAGCTGCTGGGCTACGAGTACTGGTCGTTTGCCGAGGCCGCGACCGACGAGCAGGCCGAAGTGCTCTGCAAGATGAAGATGCGCCGTCCCTATACGCTGCCCGAGATGGTCAAGCTCACCGGCATGCCCGAGGCCCAGATTGAGAAGATGCTCGACGACATGAGCTACACGGGTCTGCTCGAGTACAACTGGGAAAATCCCGAGCGCGCCAAGCAGTGGGTGCTGCCCATGCTGGTACCGGGTTCCGCCGAGTTCCTCAATATGCGCGTGGGCCAGCTCGAGGAGCATCCGGTCTATGCCAAGTTCTTTGAGCAGGCGTCCAAGGGGCCGCTGTCCAAGGCCACGCCGATGGTGCCGCCCGGAGGCGCCGGCATCGGCATGCATGTCATTCCGGTCGAGAAGGCCATTGATGCCACGAGCACCTCGGTGCCGATTGAGCATATCGAGCATTGGCTCGACAAATACGAGGGTAAGTATGCCGCCAGCACCTGTAGCTGCCGCGCGAGCCGTCGCGTGATGGGCGAGGGCTGCGCCGACGACCCCGCCGACTGGTGCATTGCCGTGGGCGATATGGCCGACTACGTGGTCGAGACCGACCGCGGCCACTATGTGACGCGCGAGGAAGTCTACGACATTTTGCGCCAGGCCGAGGACAACGGCTTTGTGCACCAGATCACCAATATCGACGGCGAGAACAAGATCTTCGCCATCTGCAACTGCAACGTCAACGTGTGCTATGCCCTGCGCACTTCGCAGCTGTTCAACACGCCCAACCTGTCGCGCTCGGCCTATGTCGCCAAGGTCGAGAAGGACAAGTGCGTGGCTTGCGGTCGCTGCGTTGAGGTGTGCCCTGCCGGTGCCGCCAAGCTCGGCCAGAAGCTCTGCAGCAAAAAGGCTGGCGGACAGGTGCCCGAGTATCCGCGCCAGGAGCTGCCCGATGCCACCAAGTGGGACCATACCAAGTGGTCGCCCAACTACCGCAACGATAACCGTATCGAGACGCACGAGTCCGGCACCGCGCCCTGCAAGACGGCTTGCCCCGCGCACGTTGCCGTTCAGGGCTACTTAAAGCTTGCGGCTCAGGGTCGCTACGACGAAGCCCTAGCACTCATTAAGCGCGAGAACCCGCTGCCCGCTATCTGCGGCCGTGTGTGCAACCGTCGCTGTGAGGATGCCTGCACCCGCGGCCGTGTGGACGCCGCCGTGGCTATCGACGAGGTCAAGAAGTTCATCGCCCAGCGCGATCTGGATGCCGCGACCCGCTACGTCCCGCCCGTGGTGACGCCGACGCGCGCTGGCGGCTTTGATCAGAAGATCGCCATCATCGGTGCCGGCCCGGCCGGTCTGTCCTGCGCCTTCTATCTTGCCGAGAAGGGCTACAAGCCCGTCGTGTTCGAGAAAAACGAGCGCCCGGGCGGCATGCTCACCTACGGTATTCCCAGCTTTAAGCTGCAGAAGGATGTTATCGAGGCCGAGGTCGAGGTCATTCGCCTGATGGGCGCCGAGTTCCGCTATGGCGTGGAGGTCGGTCGCGATGTGACGCTCGACGAGCTGCGCGAGCAGGGTTTTAAGGCCTTTTATGTTGCCATCGGCTGCCAGGGCGGCCGCCTTGCCGGCATTCCGGGCGAGGATGCCGAGGACGTGACCGTGGCCGTCGACTTCCTGCGCGAGGTCAACAGTGGCAAGATCGATGCGCTGCCCGGCCGCACCATCGTGGTGGGCGGCGGCAACGTGGCTATCGACGTCGCGCGCAACGCCTGCCGTCTGGGTTCCGAGCACGTTGAGATGTTCTGCCTGGAGAGCGAGGCCCAGATGCCCGCCAGCGAGGAGGAGCGTCGCGAGGCCGTTGAGGACGGCGCCCACATCAGCTGCGGCTGGGGCCCCAAGGAGGTTCACCTGGACGAGGCCGGTCATGTGTGCGGTATCACCTTCAAGCGCTGCACGCGTGTCTTTGACGACGAGGGCCGTTTTGCGCCCGAGTACGACGAGAACGATCTGCGCCGCGTCGATGCCGACCGTGTCGTCATGTCAATTGGCCAGTCTATTGTGTGGGGCGACCTGCTGGCTGGCTCCAAGGTGGAGCTTGGCCGTGGCCAGGGTGCTCTTGCCGACCCCCAGACCTATCAGACCGCTGAGCCCGATATCTTTGTGGGCGGCGACGTCTACACCGGTCCGAGCTTTGCCATCGATGCCATCGCCGCCGGTCACGAGGCCGCCGTGTCCATCCATCGCTATGTGCAGCCGGGCTCCACGCTCACCATCGGCCGCAATCAGCGCCGCTACACCGCGCTCGACCGCGACGATGTCGTGATTGAGAGCTATGACAACGCGAGCCGCGAGGTGGCGCATGTCGACCGCGAGCGCGAGAAGGCTGCGCCCTTTAGCGAGTACGTCGAGACCTTTACCGAGGAGCAGGTGCGCGCCGAGACCGCTCGTTGCCTGGGTTGCGGTGCCTCGATCGTCGACCCCAACAAGTGCATCGGCTGCGGCCTGTGCACCACCAAGTGCGCGTTCGACGCCATCCATCTGGATCGCGACCGCCCCGAGTGCTCCACGATGGTCAAATACGAGCAAAAGCTCCCGAGCCTGGGCAAGTACGCGCTCAAGCGCGCCATCAAGATTAAATTTGGTCGCAAGTAAGTAGCCATAACGGGAACGGCGGAAGGAATTAAAAGTGCACGAGCTCGGAATCGTTTACCACATCATTCGCGATGTCGAGAACGTGGCTCGCGCCAATGGCGTGAGTCGCGTTTCGGGCGTCACACTGCTGCTAGGCGAGGTCTCGGGCGTCGTTCCCGACTTGCTGCTCGACGCTTGGCGCTGGGCGGCAGATAAAAAGCCCATCACGCAGGGCGCGGAGCTTATTGTGGAGCCCGTCGAGGCCGTGACGCATTGCGAGGCATGCGGTCGCGACTACGCGACGGTCGAGCACGGCAAGACCTGCCCCCATTGCGGTAGCGGCGAAACATACCTGCTGCAGGGCCAGGAGGTCATGATTAAGCAGATCGAGACCCCCGACGAGGACCCGGCAGGCGCTGTCCCCGATGACCCCTCCGACGCCGTCGACGCCGCCAACCCCCTCCACATCGTCTAGGATCCCCTATAAGTTGCGGTGAAATAGTTCCTAAATCCAGCCTTCTGGCTCTTAAACAAGAACTATTCCACCGCAACTTTTTTGAGTAGTTTCGTAGATCATAAGTCGTGCAAATAGTCAAGCCACGTCTGTTGAAACAAAATAGCGACAGTACGAGGACATTCGCACTTGCTTAAAATCGATATTAATGAACAGCTTGCTTGTATCTATAAAATATATGGCTTGATGGGCGACGCTTTAGCGGGAAATGAGTCGAAAAACAGCAGCGTAATCAACTTGTAACAAACTTAGACGTTTAAACAAATAATGCAACCTTTTACGAATTTAGCTATAATTCCACAAACCAAACAGGTATACTCCTTTCATGTCGTGTAGGAAATACGTAGACAAAAAGGAGGTTATGTGATGGTAAGTATTGTTCTTGCTAGCCACGGGGACTTGGCAGCTGGAATCAAGCAGACGGGCTCGATGGTCTTTGGCGATCAGCCGTCTGTGGCCGTGGTCTCGCTCGAGCCGAGCATGGGCCCCGACGACTTCCGTGCTAAGGTCGAGGAAGCAGTCGCTTCCTTCGAGGACCAGGAGCAGGTACTCTTCCTCGTTGATTTGTGGGGCGGCACGCCGTTCAACCAGATCAGCGGGCTCATCGAGGGCCACGATTCCTGGGCTATCGTCACCGGTGTCAACCTGCCTATGCTCATCGAGGCATATTCGCAGCGCTTTGACGCAAAGAACACTGCACATGCGATCGCAAAACATCTCGTGACTGAGGCTAAGGCTGGCGTGCGCGTCAAGCCCGAGTCTCTGGAGCCCGAGGAGAAGAAGCCGGCTGCGGCCGCCGCTGCTCCTGCAGGCGCCATCCCTCCGGGAACGGTCATCGGCGACGGGCACATCAAGATTGCCCACGTCCGTATCGACACCCGTCTGCTGCATGGTCAGGTGGCCACCACGTGGACCAAGCAGATCAACCCCAACCGCATCATCGTGGTTTCCGACGGCGTTGCTCACGACGAGCTCCGCAAGACCATGATCGAGCAGGCTGCCCCTCCGGGAGTCCATGCCAACGTCGTGCCCATCAAGAAGATGGCCGAGGTCGTCAAGGACACGCGCTTTGGTGGCACCAAGGCCATGCTGCTCTTCGAGAACCCGCAGGATCTGCTCAGGGCCATCGAGGCCGGCGTCGACATCAAGGAAGTCAACATCGGTTCCATGGCCCATTCCAAGGGCAAGGTCGTCGTCACCAACGCCGTCGCTATGGGCGATGATGACGTTAAGACTCTCGAGGCCCTCAAGGCCAAGGGCGTCAAGTTCGAGGTCCGCAAGGTTCCTTCGGATTCCTCCGAGGATCTCGACGCCATGTTGAAGAAAGCTAAGGCCGAACTGGCCGCTCAAGCATAGTAAAGGAGGGTCCGATACATGTCTGCAATCACTATTCTGCTTGTTGCGATTGTCGCGTTGTTTGCCGGTATGGAAGGCATCCTGGATGAGTTCCAGTTCCATCAGCCGCTCGTGGCATGCACGCTTATCGGTCTCGTAACCGGTCACCTTCAGGAGGGCATCCTCCTGGGCGGTTCGCTCCAGATGATGGCTCTTGGCTGGGCTAACGTCGGCGCCGCCGTCGCGCCTGACGCCGCTCTGGCTTCGGTCGCCTCTTCGATCATCATGGTGCTCGCCCTCAACGGCGGCGCCACCGATTCGGGCAAGGCCGTTACCGCCGCCATCGCCGTCGCCGTCCCGCTGTCGGTCGCTGGTCTGTTCCTGACCATGATCTGCCGTACCCTGGCTACCGCTATCGCTCACGCCATGGACGGTTGCGCCGAGAAGGGCGACTTCGCCGGCATCGAGCGCTGGCAGTACATTGCCATCCTTATGCAGGGCCTTCGTATCGCCATTCCGGCAGTGCTTCTGTGCATCATCCCGGCCGAGGCTGTTACCAACGCGCTTAATGCTATGCCCGACTGGCTGTCCGGCGGCATGGCTGTCGGCGGCGGCATGGTCGCTTCCGTCGGTTACGCCATGGTCATCAACATGATGGCCACCAAGGAGACCTGGCCGTTCTTCATCCTCGGCTTTGTCCTTGCTGCCATCCCTCAGCTCACGCTGATCGCCCTTGGCCTCATCGGCATCTCCCTTGCCCTCATCTACCTTGGCCTTAAGGATCTGGCCAAGCAGGGTGGCGGCATGGGCGGTGGCTCCGGTGACCCGCTCGGCGACATTCTGAACGATTACGAGTAGGAGGGGAGTGATACATATGGCAGAGAACAAGATTCAGCTCACCAAGGCTGACCGCAAGAAGGTTTGCTTCCGTCATCAGTTCCTTCAGGGCTCGTGGAACTACGAGCGTATGCAGAACGGCGGCTGGTGCTTCGCAATGATCCCTGCGATCAAGAAGCTCTACACCAGCAAGGATGACCAGATTGCCGCTCTTAAGCGTCACCTGGAGTTCTATAACACCCACCCCTATGTTTCCGCCCCCGTCATTGGCGTCACCCTCGCTCTCGAGGAGGAGCGCGCCAACGGTGCTCCGATCGACGACGTCGCCATTCAGGGCGTCAAGGTCGGTATGATGGGCCCGCTCGCCGGCGTCGGCGACCCCGCCTTCTGGTTCACCCTTCGCCCGATTCTGGGCGCTCTGGGCGCTTCCCTGGCCCTGTCCGGCAGCATCGCCGGTCCGTTGCTGTTCTTCTTCGCGTGGAACATCATCCGTTACGCCTTCCTGTGGTACACGCAGGAGTTTGGCTACAAGGTCGGCTCCTCCATCGCCAAGGACCTCTCCGGCGGTCTGATGGGCAAGGTCACCGAGGGTGCTTCCATCCTGGGTATGTTCATCATCGGCGCCCTGGTCGAGCGCTGGGTGTCCATCTCCTTCACCCCGGTCGTCTCCAAGGTCACGCAGTCTGCTGGCGCCTTTATCGACTGGGCTAACCTGCCCTCCGGTTCTGAGGGTGTCAAGGAAGCGCTGACGATGTATAACTCCATCGGTGCTAACGCCCTTGATCAGGTGAAGGTCACCACGCTTCAGGCCAACCTCGATCAGCTCATCCCCGGCCTTGCCGCCGTGTGCCTGACCCTGCTGGTCTGCAAGCTCCTCAAGAAGAAGGTCAGCCCGATCGTCATCATCCTGGCTCTCTTCGCCATCGGCATCATCGGTCGCGTCTGCGGCTTCATGTAAGCACGTTTCGGCTTAAGACCGAGAATTGCTAGGCAAGGGCTTTTGAGCCATTGAAACGGACCGCACCCGGTGGGTACACTGGATGCGGTCCGATTGTTTTATTTGGAGGGCGAGGCGCGCATGGCGCAATCTCAGAACAGCACGGTCGATCTGGCAACGCCGGCAACCTGCCTGATGGGGCTTACCAGCCACGGCAACGTGATGGTGGGCAATAAGGCGTTTGAGTACTATAACGAGCGCAATCCCGAGGATTATATTCAAATCCCGTGGGACGAGGTCGACTATATTGCCGCCGAGGTTTTGCGCGGCACCAAGAAGATTACGCGTTTTGCCATCTTCACCAAGGACAACGGTCACTTTACGTTTTCGACGCGCGACGACAAAGAGACGCTTCGCGCGGTCCGCAAGTACGTCGACGAGGATAAGCTCGTGCGTTCGCCCGACTTTATCGACGTGACCGCCAAGGGAGCCAAGAGCATCCCCTCCGTCATCAAAAACCTCTTCCACAAAGGCAACTAGCTCACCATAAGTTGCGGTGAAATAGTTCCTAAATACGGCTCTAGATGCTTTGGACAGGAACTATTCCACCGCAACTTCGAAGTCCAGTCATGCGACGTATGGCAATGCAGTAAATCTGCTACACTAGTACAACATGCCTCCGTAGCTCAGGGGATAGAGCACCGCTCTCCTAAAGCGGGTGTCGACGGTTCGAATCCGCCCGGGGGCACCAGAGATTTGCCGAGCCCGGTACCACCACGGTGCCGGGCTCTTCTGGTCTAAAGGCCGGATTCGAACCGGCGACACCCGCGTCACCAATTTCCCCGCGGGGGGGGAGTTTTCGAATCCGCCCGGGGGCACCAGGGAATATGACGGCGTCGCGAGAGCGGCGCCGTTTCTGGTTTGTGGGAGCCGTCGGCGGATTCGGACCGTCGACGGCCGCGTCACCAATTTCCCCGCGGGGGAAGTTTTCGAATCCGCCCGGGGGCACCAGAGAAATATCGAGCCCGGTACCGATATGGTGCCGGGCTCTTTTGGTCTAAAGGCATGCCGTGGTTTTCGCTGCTTCAGATGAAAAAGCGCCCGTTTGCCGGGGGAGCAAACGGGCGCTATTGAGCGAATGTTTTGCGTCATCAGCCGTTGTGGGCAACGTCTTGATGACTAGTTGGTCGTGCCGGAATCGTCGCCTGAATCAGTACCAGAGCCAGAAATCGAAACCGTCAACGTGATCGTGTTGTCGGTAGACTGCTTGCCGGTGGGGGAGACGCCCGTAACGGTGGCGTTTTCGTTGCCGCTCACGGGGTTGCCGTTCTGATCGCAGTACGCGATGTTGTAGAACCCGGCGTTGTTGAGCGCGGTAACGGCGGCGGAGATGCTCTTGCCGTACAGGTTGCCCGGAACGCTGGCCTTGCCGGACTTCTTGGCGATGACGACGGTGATCGTGGCGCCGGGCTTCTGCTTACCGCTGGGGTTCCAGCTAATGACGGTGCCCTCGGTGACGGAATCGTTCTCCTGGTAGCTCACGTTGACGCCAAAACCTGCCATGTCGAGGGCATTGCGTGCCTGGGCCTCGGTCATGTCGGTCAGATCGGGGACGGAGGTGGTGTCAGGACCGCTGGAGACCTTATACGAGATGGTCGTGCCCTTCTCGACTTCCTTGCCGGCATCAGTGCCCTGCTCAAAGACCTGACCTTCTTCGGCCTCGTTGGCCTCTTCGGTTGCTTCGCCCTTGAGCCCCACGCTTGCCAGCGCGGCCTCGGCCTGGTCTTTGGTGAGGCCGACGAGCTGCGGAACCTCAACTTTCTCGGCGGGCTTGGGTCCCTTGGAGATCACCAGGTTCACCTTGGTGCCCTTGGGCTTCTTAGTGTTGCCGTTGGGGGTCTGCTCGGCAACTTTGCCCTCATCGACATCGTCGTTGTAGCTTTGGTCGACGGTTCCGACCTCAAGGCCGGCCTCTTTGATCCTGTCTCTTATACACATCTGACGCTGCCGACGATCGCATAAGTGT
>UROM01000002.1 GCA_900549455.1 uncultured Collinsella sp.
TTTCCGAGGATCCCGAGCGGGCCGAGGGTGCTCAGGTCGGAGCCCTCAAGATTGACCGCACCGAGAACGAGAATACCTCAACGATTAACGACACCATCGGCGGCATCGTCGCCGCGGCGCTTTCTACCTGCTTTGTCGCGATCCTCCTCGAGCTCGTCTTTCCGCGCGCGACCGCCGGCGCGGCCGGCATGCTTCGTCAACGACCTACCCCTCTGTGGGTAAGCGGTCTTTTGGGCACGGTGGCCGCCGTTCCCGCCGTCCTGTTGCTCATCATCTCGATTGCAGGTCTGTCGCTCGCTGGAGCTCTCATGTGCGCCGTAATCGGCTTCGCTCTGGTCTCGGCGGCATTTACGGGCACCGCGATCGCGCGCATGGTCGGACACAACCAGAACCGCTACGCCATGGCAGCCGTCGGCGGTGTGGCCGCAGGCGCCCTCACAGGACTTCCCCTCATCGGAGACTTCATCAGCGGCGTGGCATTTGTCTTTATGCTCGGCTACGTTATCCAGATCATCTGGCGCAATGCCCACCTCAAGCCCCAACAAGCCTCCAACACGCCAGGACTCCCCACCGCCTAGCCGCCAACCGCCACAAAAGGGCCAGGCACTTTTGTGGCGGTGCAAAGCAACCTGACCCCATTGCACCAAAAAGGGCGCCGACCATTGCGGTCGACGCCCTTTCTTATTGACGGTTATAAGCCCCGGCGCTTATTTGTTGACCTGGCCAGCGCGTACGGCAGCCTTCTTGCGGTCGGTGGCGTTGAGCAGACGCTTGCGCAGGCGGATGTTCTTGGGAGTAATCTCCACCAGCTCGTCGTCGGCGATGTACTCCAGCGCCTCTTCCAGCGAGAAGGTGCGAGGCGGCACCAGCTGCACGGAGATGTCGGAGGTCGAGGAACGCTGGTTGCCCAGGTTCTTGGTACGGGCGATGTTGACGACCATGTCGCCGGCCTTGCTGCGCTCGCCCACGATCATGCCCTCGTAGCACTCGGTGCCCGGCTCAACGAACAGCTGGCCGCGCTCCTGCAGCGTACCCAGAGCGTAGGCAACGGCCTTCTCGGTGGTCATGGAAATCATGGCGCCGTTCTGGCGGTTACCGATCTCGCCGGCGTAGGGGCCATACTCCAGGAAGGTGTGGTAGAACACGCCCTCGCCGTGGGTGACGTTCATGATGCGGTTCTTAAGACCCATGATGCCGCGGGTCGGGATCTTAAACTCGAGGTGCGTCACGATGCCCGAGGTATCCATGCTCGTCATGATGCCGCCGGAGGTGCCAAAGACCTCGACGACCTTGCCCGAGTACTCGTCCGGGCACTCGACAACAGCCTGCTCGACGGGCTCCAGCTTGTTACCGTTCTCGTCCTTCTTAAACAGAACGCGGGGACGGCCGACCTGGAACTCAAAGCCCTCGCGGCGCATGGACTCCATCAGGACGGACAGGTGCAGAATGCCGCGGCCAGAGACCTCGACGCCGCTCTTGTCCTCGAGCTCCTCGATCTTCATGGTCACGTTGTTCTCGGCCTCGTTGAACAGACGCTCCTTGAGCTGACGGGCGCCCACGATGTCGCCGTCACGGCCGACGAGCGGGGAGGTCGAAGCCTCAAAGACGATGGACAGGGTCGGCGGGTCGATCTCGATGGGCTCGAGCTCGACGGGGTTCTCGGGATCGGTGTAGACATCGCCGATATCGGTGCGGTCAATGCCCACGACAGCGGCGATATCGCCGGCACCGACTTCTTGGCACTCGGTGCGGCCCAGGTAGTCGAAGGTAAAGAGCTGCTTGACGGTAGCGGTGGCGCTGGAGCCGTCGTTCTTGACGACCAGGATCTGATCGCCCTGATGGATGGTGCCGGAGTACACGCGACCGATGCCGATACGGCCAACGAAGTTGGAGTGGTCGATGGTCACGCACTGCATGGCCAGCGGGGCGTTCTCATCAACCTCGGGCGCGGGCATATCGTCGATAATCATATCGAGCAGCGGGTACATATCCATGTTGCCGTCGTTGGGATCGAGGCGGGCAAAGCCGTTGACGCCGCTGGCGTAGATGACGTGCTCCATGGCAAACTCGAGCTGGTCGTCGGTGGCGCCCAGGTCGGCCATAAGGTCGAGGCAGTCGTTGTAGGCCTTCTCGGGGTTGGCGCCCGGACGGTCGATCTTGTTGATGACGATCATGATCTTGAGGCCGGTGTCGATAGCGTGACGCAGCACAAAGCGGGTCTGGGGCATGGGGCCCTCAAAGGCGTCGACCAGCAGCAGGGCGCCGTCGGCCATACGCAGCACGCGCTCGACCTCGCCGCCAAAGTCGGCATGGCCCGGGGTGTCGATGACGTTGATCTTGACGTCCTTGTACTCGATAGAGATGTTCTTGGCGAGAATCGTGATGCCGCGCTCGCGCTCCTGGTCGTTAGAGTCCAGGACGCGGTCCTCGACCTGCTGGTTGGCACGGAAGGCGTCCGTGGCACGCAGGAGCTTGTCGACCATCGTCGTCTTGCCGTGGTCGACGTGGGCGATGATGGCGATGTTCCTCAGATTGTCTACGCGCATGTAGTTCCCCTATCTTCTATCCATATACAAACGGCACGCGTATGCGACCCACCCAGCAATGCAACGCTCGGCGGGAATATTGAGCCTTTTACCGAAAACTCGTTTATTTTAGCGATTTTAGATAAGAGGGGTTTCCTCACCTGCAGGTTCAGGGTCGCTCCACATAAAACCATCGCCGGCACCCATGCCCTCATACAGCACATATGCCGAAAAGCCGCTCTCGAGCGTGGTTTCGAAGAAGCTCACGAGCAGGGCGTCGTGATAGCCGCCGTCAATCTCGACGCAGCCGGTATAGCCGATGGCATAGCGGGCGATACGGCCCAGACCCTCGTCCTTAAGGCCCATCTTGTGCTCGGAGATAAAGTTGGTGGCAGCCTCGAGACACGCCTCTTCGCCGTCCTCGTCGAGTGCCGCCAGATAGCGGTTGGAAGCAGCGTCCTCGATCGCCACGACTACGCCCGGATTCTCGCCGGCGGCAAGGTCGTCCAAGAACGCACCAATCAGGTCACACACCATGGCGTCGAGCTCGGTGGAGACGTTACCGGCGTCCTGCATATCCTGTGCCATCTCTAGACCTTCCCATCGAATCCGGCGTCGTTACAGTTCTTGCGCCTCGGCGGCAATCTTAACAGCGGCATCGCGGGCGCGCATCATGTCCGCCGCGCGCTTGTCGAGCACCTTGATCTGGCTGGTCAGCATGACCGCATCGACCACGTCCCAAATCACCAGGCCTGTAGAGATCGAAAACCCAAGCGCACCAACTGTACCACGAAGGCGCGAACAGATTGCCGCGACAAGGGCCGAGATGACAACCATCTTGATAAACGAGCCGCGGCGCTCGCGAAGCGTGCGGGCCTGCGTCACATAGGCAATGCGTGCCGCCTCGGACGCCTCGGAGCGCATCTGGGCCTCGCGCGCAATGGCCGCCGCTTCAGCCGATACGCGGGTACCCATCAGCGACCTATCCGCTCGCGTGCCAGACATTTAGAAATCATCGGGGGAGAGCGTATGGACGAACTCGTCGAACTTCTCGAACTCCTGCTCGTCGTCGACTTCCTCGGCGTGCGGTGAGACGGTGCCCAAGCGATTCATGATGTCGTCCTCCACAAACATGGGGGCATTGCTGCGCACGGCAAGGGCAATGGCATCACTGGGGCGGGCGTCAATCTTGCGCTCGTCACCATCGACCAGCACGACAATCGTCGCATAGAACACCGGCGGCTCGGCGCGAACGATCTCGATGCGCTCGAGCTTGGCGCCCAGGGCATCGACGGTATCAAGCAGCAGGTCATGCGTTATCGGGCGCTCGGCGCGACCGCTATCGATGCCACGGCTAATGGCCGCGGCCTCAAACGAGCCGGTCTGAATGGAAAGCGAACGCAGGGGTGCCGCCGAATCCGACTTGCCGCAGCGCTCGCGAAGCACGATAAGCGATGGCACGGGACCGGCGGCCATGACGATGGTCTCTATGTCGACACGAACCATGGAACACCTCCGGTACGTAGCGGTTAACACACGGCAGGGTCGCCGCATTGAATAGCTATACTACCCAATCTTTCGCCCAGCACACAAAATCAAAGTAGTTAATTTGGGACGGGGCTATTTTGACTACTTTTGTTGGATAAGAAAAAAGCCCCGAGGCAATGCCCCAGGGCTCTTAACGTTTTGATGGTGGACCTGACAAGATTCGAACTTGTGACCTCCCGGTTATCAGCCGGACGCTCTAACCAACTGAGCTACAGGTCCATCGCGCAAGGGATATATTAGACGAGTCGTTACGCGCGCGTCAACAACTTTTTTTGAAAATCTTTGGGGGTGTCGGCCCCGGCCGCCCGGCGGCATGCGAAGTCGCCTGCTCGGGCAGTCCTGCTCGCACGGAGAGCACATTAAGTGCTCTCCGGCTCGTGCGGAACTCGCGATCGATGTTGCCCCATACGCCCGTCCAGGTCCTTAGATAACGTTGCTTGCGAACGTCGCTCTGCTCGTCCGCTTTTTTGATCTGGAGAGCCGGGTGGGCTGATATATATGGACAAGGGGCTCCCCCGTTGGTGAACGGGGGAGCCCCTTGTTGCGTTTGGGTTGTTGGTGCGAACTAGAGGTGGCTGATGATCAGTTCCATCTTGCCTTCGAGGTCGATGGAGCTGACGGTGCTCGGGGCCAGCAGGTGGCTTCCCTTGTGGACGGGGTCGCCGCAGACGGTGCCTTCGCCGTCGATGACCGACAGGCACATGAAGGGCCAGCGCTGGTCGAGGGTCTTGCTGCCGTTGGCGCGCACGCGATCGACGGTGTAGCAGGGGTTGGACTCGAGCTCGGTCACGCCGTCCACCTCGGGCGCGGTCACCGTGCCGTCGGTCGGAGCCTGAGCATCAAAGTCGATGCAGTCGAGGCTCTGCTCAATGTGCAGCGGGCGCAGCTTTCCGTCGGTGCCGGGGCGGTCGTAGTCGTACAGGCGATATGTCACGTCGCTCGACTGCTGCGTCTCCAGAATCAGCGTGCCGGTCTTGATGGCGTGAACGGTGCCGGAGTCGATCTGGAAAAAGTCTCCCTTGTGAATCGGCAGCACGTTGAGCATCTCGTCCCAACGGCCCCCCTCGATCATCTGCGCGGCCTCGGCGCGGTCGTGCGCGCGCTGGCCGACGATGATCGTGGCACCGGGCTCGCAGTCCAGTACATACCAGCACTCGGTTTTGCCCAGGCTGCCGTTCTCGTGCTTGGCGGCGTACTCGTCGTTGGGATGAATCTGGATCGAAAGGTCGTCCTTGGCGTCCAGAATCTTGATGAGCAACGGGAACTCCTTGCCCTCGCAGTTGCCAAAGAGCTCGCGGTGCTCGGCCCACAGCCACGACAGCGTGTGGCCGGCGTACGGTCCCTCCGCAATCTGGCAGTCGCCGTTGGGATGGGCCGAGATGGCCCAGCACTCACCGATGGGACCCTCGGGAATGTCGTAGCCAAACACGGTCTCCAACTGGCGGCCGCCCCAGATCTTCTCGTGGAAGATCGGCGTGAGTTTAATCAAATCGGACATGTGCATACTCCCATAAGGTTGTGCGGGTGCCGCGTAAGACGGCTCAAAACGAGCGCCCGCGTGACTACAAAAACCTATGCCAACGTTACGTTGTGCAACTCAAAGCGATCGCCAACGTTGCGCGAGATCGAATACTCAAAGGCGGCGCCGCTGTCCAAAAAGCCAATCTGGGTGAGCTCGAGCAGGGGAGAGCCAAGTTTGGTGTCCAGACGCTCGGCTTCTTCCTCGGTTGCTGCCACGGCGCGAATGGTACGGTGGAAGCTCGAAATCTTCAGCCCACATTGCTCGCGGATGAAGCGGTAGACCGATCCGTACAGGTCCTTTTTTTTAAGGCCTGGAATCAGCTCGAGGGGCATGTAGGTGTACTCGATAACGATGGGCTTCTCATCGGCCTGACGCACGCGCACGACGTGATAGGCAAAGTCATCCTCGGCAATTCCCAGCTGGGCTGCGATGTCCGCTGGTGGATTAACGATCGAGAAATCGTAGACCACCGAGGTCACCTTCTCCCCGCGATGCTCATACGAAAAACCCTGGGTACGGTCGTTTTTGCCCTGGAAAAACGCCTGGCCGGGAAGCCCCGCCGTGTCCTTAACGTAGGTACCCGATCCACGCCGGCTGGTAATAAGACCTTCTTCGGTGATTTGTTCAATAGCTCGTTTGACGGTGATTTTGGAAACGTTATAGAGCTTGCAGAACTCAACCACGGTAGGAAGCTTGTCGCCCGGTTTAAGAGCGCCATCCTCGATAGTGCGACGAATATCTGCAGCTATCGCTTCGTATTTGGGAATCATGGAACCTCCTTTCCAACTTGGTTGAGTATAAAAGAAAGTATAGTTAACACCTAAGCATCCCTATTGTATATTTAAAGAGTTCGAGAAAGATATAATTAAAAGTCGCTTTGCATATAAATTAGAGCGCTCTAAATAGATAAACATCTGAGTAATGTCGCGTTAAGCGGTCATTCGCGTTTTCCCAGATAAAACCTGCCAAAACAAACCTGTCCCTTTTTGGTAGGTTTTTGCCTTGGGAGCGGTACCATACAGGCAATGTTTAAACGAGAAAGGTGGGCTCCCATGGAACCTAAGCAGTATTACATCGGCATCGACGTCGGCGGCACCTCGGTCAAGGAGGGTCTGTTCGATGAGGACGGAAACCTGCTTGCCAAGGCCAGCGTGCCCACGCCTCCCATCGTTGACGCTGCGGGCTTTGCCGCGGTGACCGAGGCTATCGACCAGGTGGTCGCCAAGGCCCAGATTCCGCGTGCCTTTGTGTCGGGCATTGGCCTGGCCGTTCCGTGCCCCATCCCGGCATCGGGCGATGCCAAGGTCAAGGCGAACATCGCCATCAACCTGCCCGAGCTCAAGATCGCCATCCAGGAGCACTGCCCCGACGCGGTCGTTAAGTACGAGAACGACGCCAACGCCGCTGCTATGGGCGAGGCCTGGCTCGGCTCTGCCAAGGGCGTACAGAACGTGGTGATGGTCACCATTGGTACCGGCGTGGGCGGCGGCGTTATCGTTAACGGCGACGTGGTATCGGGCGTTGTGGGCGCCGGCGGCGAGATTGGCCACATGTGCCTGAACCCGGCTGAGGAGCGCACCTGCGGCTGCGGCGGCCATGGCCATCTGGAGCAGTATTCCAGCGCCACCGGCGTGGTGAGCAACTACCTTGCCGAGTGCGAGAAGGCGGGCGTCGAGCCCATCGAGCTGACCGGCCCCTCCGATTCCAAGGACGTGTTCCAGGCCTGCCGCGAGGGCGACAAGCTCGCGCTGGCAGCTGCCGATACCATGGCCGACTATCTCGGCCGTGCACTGGCGCTTATTGCCAACGTGGTTGATCCCGAGATGTTCCTCATCGGCGGCGGCGCCTCCGCCTCGGCCGATGTCTACCTCGACAAGGTTCGCGAGCACTTTAAGCAGTACGCGCTTTCCGCCTCGCGCGAGACGCCCATTAAGGTCGCTTCGCTCGGAAACGACGCCGGCATCATCGGTGCCGCCTACGTAGCCCTGCGCGCCGCCGGTAAATAGCTGGTGCAAGGGGGACAGGTTACTTTGCACCAACATGGTGCAAAAGGGACAGCCTTGGCCCCCGTGCCTGCGCCCCAAAATATACCGTGGCCCTTCCGTCTGCGAAGGCTCGGCATCGGCGTGCTACCATAGCTACGTCCAAGTACACATATCAAGTGGAGGATATCCATGGCAAACGTTCTTGTCTTTGGTCACCAGAACCCCGATAACGACGCCATCATGAGCGCCGTCGTCCTGTCCCAGCTGCTCAACCAGGTTGAGTATGCCGGCAACACCTACGAGGCCTGCGCCCTTGGTCAGCTTCCGGCCGAGTCCGCCAAGCTGCTCGCCGACGCCGGCATTGCCGAGCCCCGCGTGATCGAGTCCGTCGAGGCCGGTCAGCTCGTCGTCCTCACCGACCACAACGAGTCTGCCCAGTCCGTCGCCGGTCTTAAGGACGCCACGGTCTTTGGCGTCGTCGACCACCACCGCATCGGCGACTTCGAGACCGCCGGCCCGCTGCACTACATCTGCCTGCCCTGGGGCTCCAGCTGCACCATCGTCACCAAACTCGCCGGCGTGCTCGGCGTTGAGCTTTCCGACGTTCAGGCCAAGCTGCTGCTCTCGGCCATGATGACCGACACGCTCATGCTCAAGAGCCCCACCACCACCGATGTCGACCGCGCCGTCGCCGCCAAGCTCGGCGAGCAGGTGGGCGTCGACCCGGTCAAGTTTGGCATGGAGGTCTTCCTCACCCGTCCGTCTGGCTCCTTCACCGCAGCCGAGATGGTCGGCAACGACATCAAGATGTTCGAGCCTGCCGGCAAGAAGCTGCTCATCGGCCAGTACGAGACTGTCGACAAGACTCGCGCACTCGGCATGATCGACGAGATTCGCGAGGCCATGCGCGCCTACGCCGCCGAGAAGGGTGCCGACGGCATCGTCCTGTGCATCACTGACATCATGGAGGAGGGCTCGCAGGTCCTGCTCGAGGGCGAGACCGAGGCTGCTCAGAAGGGCCTGGGCATTGCCGACGAGCACGACGGCGTCTGGATGCCGGGCGTCCTCTCCCGTAAGAAGCAGGTCGCTGCCCCCATCATGGCCGCCTGCTAGGTTTAGTTGACCAAACGCCACGACCGGATCGCGGAAGCCCCGCGCTCCGGTCGTTTTTTGTGCACGGCGCCGCGTCGTCTCTTGGATAGGCGCGCCCGTGCCGTTGAGCAAATAATGTTCAACCTGTGGTTCCGCTTTTCGGCCACGCCTGCGTGCCTGTCGTGCAGAGTAGGCTAGATGTAAGCGTAATACGTTAGAGCGCGGCACCGCCACTTGGGCGGGCCGTGCTTTTTTAAGACGGGAGCTTTCCCGTGAAAGGAGCCGCCCATGGCAGCACCCGAGCAGCTGTTCAACGTCCGTGAGCGCAAGCGTTTTGAGCGCCATGACATTTGGGAGCGCATCGCCGAGAACGGCACGATTTCCGCCGCCGTCATGGTCTTCGCCGCCATCGCCGCCGTCATTTGCGCCAATACCGATGCCTACGAAGCCATCCATCACTTTTTGGAGACCCCGCTGTATGTGGGTCTGGGCAACCTTACGGCCGGTCTCACCGTCGAGCTATTCGTCAACGACTTCCTCATGGCGATTTTCTTTTTGCTGGTGGGCATTGAGCTCAAGTATGAGATGACGGTCGGCGAGCTCAAAAACCCGCGCCAGGCTATGCTTCCCATGCTGGCGGCCGTGGGCGGCGTCGTCGTTCCCGCCTGCATCTATCTGATCTTTAACCATGCCGGCGCGCACAACGGCTGGGCCATTCCCATGGCAACCGATATTGCCTTTGCGCTGGGCGTGCTGTCGCTTTTGGGCAATCGCGTGCCCAACGGCGTGCGCGTGTTCTTCTCGACGCTCGCCATCGCCGACGACCTCATTTCCATCGCCGCCATCGCCATCTTCTACGGTCAGAGCCCCAATCCGTTTTGGTTGGGCGCCGCCGCGCTTGTGACCTGCGCGCTCGTGTGGCTCAACAAGACGCAGCATTACCGCCTTGCCCCGTATTCGGTACTGGGCCTGCTGTTGTGGTTCTGCATGTTCAAGAGCGGCGTGCACGCTACGCTTGCTGGCGTCATCCTGGCCTTCACCATCCCGGCCAAGTGCGGTGTTAAGCTTGATAGCCTCACCGATTGGCTGGGCGAGTGCTTGCCGCTGCTCGATGACCGCTACGACGACGAGGCGCACATCCTGGGCCAGCATGACTTTACCGTCTCGACCACCAAAGTCGAGCGCGTCATGCACCGCGTGACCCCGCCGCTCATCCGCATGGAGCGCCTGATCTCCACGCCGGTCAACTTTGTGATCCTGCCGATCTTCGCGTTCGTCAACGCACAGGTTCGCCTGGTGGGCGTGGACATGAGCACGCTACTCACCGACCCGGTGACGCTCGGCGTATACTTTGGCATGCTGCTGGGCAAGCCGATCGGCATCTTTGGCATGACGTTTGCCTTGGTCAAGCTCAAGGCCTGCGAGCTGCCGCACAACGTTAACTGGCACATGATTGCCGGTGTGGGCATTCTGGGCGGTATCGGCTTTACCATGTCGATTCTCATCAGCGGCCTCGCCTTCCCGACGGCCCAGTTTGAGGTTCTGGCTGCCAAGGCCGCCATCCTTGCCGGTTCGGTCACCGCTGCCGTGCTCGGCATGATCTACATGAGCGTGGTCTGCAAGCACCCTGCGCCCAAGAACGAGTAAAAGCTCGAAAAAAGACACCAGAACCGGTTTGGATGCGTTCGAAACTCGGATCCGAGCGCTACTGGCCCCCTGCCAGATACCCCCGTGGTCAAAAAACGCCGTTTGTGAGTACTGTCACAAACGGCGTATCATTTTAGGTGCGGAAAATAATGAACAAATTTATAAGAACTGTACGTTAATGAGTGACCATCGACTTCCAATTTGGCGCTAGCTGACGGTGATTAGGGAGTTTCAAGTCGAGTTTTGCCGATTTCGACCAAGAATCGCTGCTACTAAAAAGGTAACAGTACTCATATTTGCCCTTTTTTGGCCACAAGCCCTAAAACAAGCCTCGCCAGAGTCGGGAAACGGGCCAAATCGTCGGCCTCGAGGCTCATTCCACGGTGCCGTAGACGGCGCCCCAGCCGTGGGCGGCCAAGGCGGAGTTGAGCTGGTCGCAAAGCGATTGGCGGTCGTAGTAGCCGGGCGGCAAAAGGTTGACGATTTCCATGAGGTCGGGCGCGAGGTCCAAGATCTCGGCCTGCACGATGAGATCCAGGCGGTCGATGGCGTGACGGTCGTAAAATAGTCCGTCGACCAGGCGCTGCAGGTCGCCGAATTCCTCGGCCTGGAACGATCCGTACTCCATAGTGCCTCCTTGGGCGCTTCACGCCGGCATGCGCGGCGATTCGTAATTCATTGCGATGGACTTAATCTATCACGGCTTCATAACGTTGCGACGGTGGCGGTCTATACTTAGAAGAATTGCAACGTACCGCTTCGTGAAAGGTCGCACCCATGCAGACGATCTACCAGAAGATGGAAACCACCGAACTCGATGCCGCCATCGAGGCGCTCAAGGCCGAGGTCGCCGAGGTCAAGGCCAAGGGCCTGGCGCTCGACATGGCCCGCGGCAAGCCGTCGCCCTCCCAGGTGGACATCTCTCGACCCATGCTCGATATCCTCAATGCCGATGCCGATCTGCACGACGGCAATGTCGACTGCTCCAACTACGGCTGCTTTGAGGGCATTCCCTCGGCACGCAAGCTGGCGGGGGAGTTCCTGGGTTGCCCCGCCGAGCAGACGCTCGTGCTGGGTTCGTCGAGCCTGCTGATCGAGCACGACATCGCCGGTATGTTCTGGCGCTGCGGCTCGTGCGGCAGCGAGCCCTGGGATGCCTACGAGGCTGCCCACGACGGCAAGAAGGTCAAGTTCCTGTGCCCTGTTCCCGGCTACGACCGCCACTTTGGCATCACCGCCGATCTGGGTATCGAGAACGTTCCCGTCGCGATGACCGACAACGGCCCCGATATGGACGAGATCGAGCGTCTCGTTGCCGCCGACGATTCCATCAAGGGCATCTGGTGCGTGCCCAAGTATTCCAACCCCACGGGTATCACCTTTAGCGAGGACACCGTGCGCCGCCTGGTCGAGATGCACACGGCTGCGCCCGATTTCCGCATCTTCTGGGACAACGCCTACTGCGTGCACGACCTGTACGACGAGACCGACGAGCTCGCCAACATCTTTGATCTTGCCCGCGCGGCGGGCACCGAGGACCGCGTGGTGGCATTCGCCTCGACGTCCAAGATCACCTTCCCGGGTGCCGGTATCGGCTTTATCGGTGCGAGCCCCGCGGTTATCGCGGAGTTCTCCAAGCGCCTGAAGGCCGGCCTCATCAGCGCCGATAAGCTCAACCAGCTGCGTCACGTGCGCTTCCTTCCCACCATCGAGGCGGTCAAGGAGCACATGAAAAAGCATGCCGAGTTCCTGCGCCCGCGCTTTGAGGCTGTCGAGCGCAAGCTCACCGAGGGCTTGGGCGACACGGGCTGCGCCACCTGGACGCACCCCCGCGGCGGCTACTTTGTAAGCTTCGATGGTCCCGAGGGCTCGGCCCGGAAGGTCGCCGCGCTCTGCGCCGACCTGGGCGTCAAGCTCACGCCGGCTGGTGCCACCTGGCCTTATGGCAAGGATCCGCGCGACACCAACATCCGCATCGCGCCGAGCTATCCCACGGTCGAGGACCTGGAGGCCGCGCTCGATGTGCTGGTGCTGGCTGTTAAGCTCGTCGCTGCCGAGCTTGCGCGTGCCGAGCGCGCCTAACGCGCGGCTTCCCGTACTATCCGCACTTTCGATACGTAAAGGAGCGTATACATGGATTTGGGTATTTCCACCAACCCCACGCCAGAGCTCTACACCATTAAGGTGGCCGGCGAGATCGATATCTCTAACGCCGATAGCTTGCGCAATGCCATCGACCTGGCGCTCGAGCAGCCCACTGAGGCCGTTGAGCTCGATTTTGCCCAGGTGAGCTACATCGATTCGACGGGCATTGGCGTGCTCGTGGGCGCCGCACACCACGCGGTCGACCACGGCAAGCGCTTTAGCTGCACCAATGTGCAGCCCCCGGTGATGCGCGTGGTTCAGCTGTTGGGTGTCGACCAAGAGATTTCGATCACCGCTGCATAATCTTTGCCCCCAAAAGGGCGTGCCGTTTGGCATATGTTTGTGATGCGCTCGGACGTTTTGGCGTCCGGGCGCTATACTTGACCGAATGAATAGACGAGTTCCGGCCGAATGGCGCGGTGCGGGCTCGACTCACATCGAGCCTTGGAGGTATGTGTGTTTGGTATTGGAGAGGGTGAGCTCGCGATCATCGTGGTCTTCGGCTTTTTGCTGTTTGGCCCGGATAAGCTCCCACAGATGGGCCGCACGATCGGCCGTGCCATCCGTCAGTTCCGCGAGACGCAGGAAAAGATGACGGCCGTTGTTCAGTCCGAGATTATCGATCCGGTGAGCGAGGCCGCTTCGGCACCGGTTAAGCCCAAGAAGGCTGCTGCCGTCGACGATGATTCCGACGTGGACGAGGATGCCGCCGAGACGGCTACACCCGCCAAGAAGGAGACCTTTGCCGAGCGCCGTGCCCGCCTTGCTGCCGAGAAGGCCGCGAGCGAGGGTGCCGCCGAGGGCGAGGGCACTGCCGAGGAGACTGAGGCCGAGGGTGCCGAGGCTCCCGAGGGCGAGCCCGCTGCCGTCGAGGCTGCTGAGCCCGCTCCCGCCGCAGAGCCCGACCCCGAGCCGGCGGAGCCCACGACGGCCGACCTCTATGCCCGTCGTCCCCGCAAGCGCAAGGCCGTCGTCGACCAGCTCGCCCGCGAGCTCGAGGACGAGGACGAAGCCGCTGCCGCCGACGCCCCGAAGGGAGGCGATGAGTAATGCCTATCGGACCTGCGCGTATGCCGCTCTTCGATCACCTGGGAGAGCTCCGTCGCCGCTTGACCATCGTGGTCGTGTCGGTATTTGCCGCAGCCATCGTGCTGTATTTCGCCACGCCCGTGGTACTCGATATCCTGGAAGACCCCATCCGCTCCTTTGTGCCGGACGGTAAGTTTTACATCACCACCACGCTCGGCGGCTTTGGTCTGCGCTTTTCGCTGGCCATCAAGATGGCCGTTGTCATGTGCACGCCCATGATCATCTGGCAGATCTTGGCGTTTTTCCTGCCGGCGCTTCGCCCCAACGAGCGCAAGTGGGTCGTGCCCACGGTGCTCGCCTCGACGGTGCTGTTCTTCCTGGGCGCCATCTTCTGCTATTTCATCATCATCCCCGCGGGCTTTGAGTGGCTCATCGGCGAGACCTCGGCCGTCGCTACGGCGCTGCCCGATCTGGAGAACTACGTCAACATGGAGCTGCTCTTTATGATCGGCTTTGGCGTGGCGTTTGAGCTGCCGCTCATCATCTTCTACCTGTCCGTCTTTCACATCGTGTCCTACGCGGCCTTCCGCGGCGCCTGGCGCTACGTGTACGTGGGCCTGCTTGTGGGCTCGGCTGTGGTTACGCCCGACGGCTCGCCCGTTACGCTGGGCCTCATGTATGGTGCCCTGCTCTCGCTCTACGAAATTTCGCTCGCCATTGCCCGCGTGGTCATTACCGCGCGCGAGGGCAAGGAGGGCTTGTTTGTGAGCCGTCTGGACCTGTTCTCGGACGATGAGGACGACGAGGAGTAAATCGGTATGCACGAGGTTGGCATTGTCAACGGCATACTCGATACAGTGATTCGCGCGGCGCGTGGGGCGGGGGCCTCGCGCGCCGTTTTGGTAACGCTGCGTATCGGGGATATGACCGAGGTCGTGCGCGAGGCGCTCGACTTTGCGTGGGAGACATTTCGCGACGAGGACCCGCTCACGCGAGGCTGCGAGCTTGCCGTGGAGGAGGTCCATCCACAAAGCGAGTGTCTGGACTGCGGCGAGGTTTTCGACCACGATCGTTTCCACTGTCGCTGTCCCCAGTGTGGTGGTGCCAACGTGCGCCTACTGCACGGCCGCGAGCTCGATATCGCGAGTATCGAAATCGAAACCCCCGACGATTAGCCCGCTAGCCATCTAGTGATGGGGTATAAAGGGGCCAAAGTAAGGAGCGCTAAGTATGGCCGAGAAAACGATTGATATCGCATCGCCGATTCTGTCGCGCAACGAGCGCCTGGCAGATCAGCTGCGTCAGCGATTTAATGAGACAAACACCTATGTGATCAACGTCTTGTCGAGTCCCGGTTCGGGCAAGACCACCACGATCCTGGGCACCAACGAGCGCCTGCGTGACAAGGCCGGCCTGCGCTGTGCCGTCATCGAGGGCGATATCGCCTCGGATGTCGACGCCATCACCATGAAGGAAGCCGGCATGCCCGCCATCCAGATCAACACGGGCGGCCTGTGCCACCTCGAGGGCAACATGATCATGGAGGCCGTTGACGCGTTTGACCAGGCCGTCGGTCTGGAAAACATCGACGTCATCTTCATCGAAAACGTGGGCAACCTGGTCTGCCCGGTCGACTTTGACCTGGGCGAGAACCTGTCCATCATGATTCTCTCGGTGCCCGAGGGCGACGACAAGCCCGTCAAGTACCCGGGCATCTTCCAGCACGCCGGCGCACAGCTGCTCAACAAGGTAGACGTGGCCCCGGCTTTCGATTTTGACATGGATAGGTATACTAAGACACTCGATGACCTCAATCCGCAGGCGCCGCGGTTTGCCGTGAGCGCGCGCAAGGGCGAGGGCATGGATGCCTGGTGCGATTGGCTCATCGGGCAGATTGAGCAAGCAAGGGCGTAAATCGGCCGCCATACGGGCGGGCGTAGCCGCAGAGACACGAGATAGGAGCCTCTTTTGAAGCTCATCATCGCCGAGAAAAACGACGCCGCGCGTCAGATCGCCGAGCGTCTGTCCACGGGCAAACCCAAAAAGGATAAGGTGTACAACACCGCCATCTACCGTTTTGAGTGGCAGGGCGAGGAGTGCGTGACCATCGGCCTGGCCGGTCACATCCTTGCGCCCGATTTTTGCGACAGCGTGCTGTTCGATAAAAAGCTGGGCTGGTATTCGGTCACCGAGGACGGCGAGATGCTGCCGGCCGACATGCCCGATGGCCTGGCTCGTCCGCCTTACGACACCAAGCGCAAGCCGTTTCTTGCCGACGGCATCTCCATCAAGGGCTGGAAGCTTGAGAGTCTGCCGTATCTCACCTGGGCACCCGTCATTAAGCTGCCGGCCGAGAAGGAACTCATCCGCTCGCTTAAGAACCTCGCCAAAAAGTCCGACAGCGTCATCATCGCCACGGACTTCGATCGCGAGGGCGAGCTGATCGGTTCGGACGCCCTCAACAAGGTGCGCGAGGTTGCGCCCGATCTGCCGGTCGCCCGCGCCCAGTATTCTTCGTTTACCAAGGCCGAGATCACGCAGGCCTTCGATAATCTCGTCTCGCTCGACCAGAACCTGGCCGACGCCGGCGAGAGCCGTCAGCACATCGACCTCATTTGGGGCGCGGTGCTCACGCGCTACCTGACGCTCGCCAAGTTTGGCGGCTTTGGCAACGTACGTTCCGCCGGCCGCGTGCAGACGCCGACGCTTGCCCTGGTGGTCGAGCGCGAGCGCGAGCGCATGGCGTTTGTGCCCGAGGACTATTGGCAGATCCGCGGCATGGGATCCGCACAGGGCGCTGCCGAGGACGACCGCTTTAAGATTGCGCACAAGACGGCACGCTTTACCGACAAGGATGCTGCCGAGACGGCATACGGCCATGTCGACGGCGTTACGACGGCAACCGTCGCCGCGGTGACCAAGCGCTCACGCAAGCAGCAGCCACCCACGCCGTTTGCGACCACCTCGCTGCAGGCTGCCGCCGCAGCCGAGGGCATCTCGCCTGCGCGTACCATGCGCATCGCCGAGTCCCTCTACATGGCGGGCCTCATCAGCTACCCGCGTGTCGACAACACCGTGTACCCCGCGACGCTCGATCTGGGCGCCGTGGTGAGCGATCTGGCAAAGATCAACCCGGCGCTGGCGCCGGTGTGCAAAAAGGTGCTCGCCGGTCCCATGAAGCCCACGCGCGGCAAGGTCGAGACCACCGATCACCCGCCTATCTATCCCACGGGCGAGGGCGATCCGTCCACGCTCGACGGCGGCCAGCGTAAGCTCTACGACCTCATCGCCCGTCGCTTCCTGGCAACGCTCATGGGGCCCGCGACCATCGAGAACACCAAGCTCGAGCTCGACGTGAACGGTGAGCCGTTCGTGGCTTCGGGCGATGTGCTCGTGACCCCGGGTTTCCGCGAGGCGTATCCGTATGGACTCAAGCGCGATGAGCAGATGCCGCCGCTGGAGCAGGGCGATACGGTCGACGTGTTCGACATTAAACTCGAGGCCAAGCAGACCGAGCCGCCCGCGCGCTACAGCCAGGGCAAGCTCGTGCAGGAGATGGAAAAGCGCGGCCTGGGCACCAAGTCCACACGCGCGAGCATCATCGAGCGCCTGTACGCCGTGCGCTACCTCAAAAACGATCCCGTGGAGCCGAGTCAGCTGGGCATCGCCATCATCGATGCACTGACGCAGTTTGCCCCGCGCATCACGAGCCCCGATATGACCAGCGAGCTCGATGGCGACATGACCCGTGTGGAGCGCGGCGAGGATACCGAAGAGCATGTCGTGGCGCACTCGCGCGCGCTGCTGGCTGGCGTGCTCGACGAGCTGCTCAAACACACGCAGGAGCTGGGCGACGCCATCAGCGACGCCGTCACGGCCGATGCGCGCGTGGGCGCTTGCCCCAAGTGCGGCAAGGACCTGGTTATGAAAACGAGCGCCAAGACCCGCGGCAGCTTCATTGGCTGCATGGGCTGGCCCGACTGCGACGTGACCTATCCGGTGCCGAGCGGCGTCAAGGTGAGCCCGCTCGAGGGCGAGGCAGCCGTGTGCCCCGAGTGCGGCGCGCCGCGCATTAAGTGCCAGCCGTTCCGCCAGAAGGCCTTCGAGATTTGCGTGAACCCCACGTGCCCCACCAACTACGAGCCCGACCTTAAGGTGGGCGAGTGCAAGGTGTGCGCCGAGGCCGGACGCCATGGCGACCTGATCGCGCACAAGAGCGAGAAGAGCGGCAAGCGCTTTATCCGCTGCACCAACTACGATGACTGCGGCGTGAGCTATCCTCTGCCGGCGCGCGGTAAGCTCGAGGCGACGGGTGAGACCTGCCCCGAGTGCGGCGCCCCCATCGTGGTGGTCAACACGGCGCGCGGCCCGTGGCGTATCTGCGTCAACATGGACTGTCCGACCAAGGAGAAGAAGCCGGCCCGCGGCCGCAAGACTACGACCAAGGCGAGCACGGCCAAGAAGGCGACGGCGGCCAAGAAGACGACGGCCAAGAAAGCAACTGCCGCCAAGAAGACGACCGCGAAGAAGTCGACTACCAAGAAAGCAGCCGCCGACAAGTAACGGCGCAGTCGAAACATTGCCCAAAAAAACGAGCGAGGACCCCACGATCCTCGCTCGTTTTTTGACCGGCAGGTAGGGACGTTCCTTTTCTGCCGGCAGTTTAGGAACGTCCCTAACTGCCGGCTCGGGAACGACAAAGCGCTAGTTCACCTCGACAGGCTTGGCGCCGGGATAGCGCTCCTCAAAGTCTAGGCGGTACTTATTGTCATTGGTGCCCGCCACGTTGTCGCGCGACAGCGGCGCCACGATCTCATTCTTGTGGTCCGCAGGCTTGGCGTATTTCAGGCTGATCTCCCAGGCATCACAGATTGCGTCAATGCGGTGATCCAGGTCGTCGTACAGGGCGATGATGTCCTTCCAGGAGCTGTAGTTCTTGGAGCTCGTCGGAACGTCTAGGTCCTCGACGATGTCGTAATACTGCTCGATGGTGTCCTCCGTGCGCTCGGCGACGTCGGCGAGATTTTGACGGGCGGTTCGATCCTCTTCCAGATAACTGCCGTTGAAGTTCTGCGCGCAGCCACGGACGTAGTTGTCGAGGTCTTCGAGCAGGTCGTAGTATTCGCTCAGTCGGCGGTAGAGATTCTGCTCGGAGAGCGTTGCTTCGCCGCCATCCTCGTCGTCATCGTCATCGTCGTCATCGTCGTACAGGCTGTTGGGATCGCCGAGAGGCTTTAGGTCATCGTCGTCGACGTCATGGTGCAGCTTAGCTACCTCGGCAGTCGTCTGCGTGGCGGCGTTGTCGAAAGGCTTGATCACAAAGAAAACGACCAGGGCGATGATGATCGCCACCAGCACAACGATAACGGCGATAAGCGGCCCGATGCCGCTCTTTTTGGGAGCGGGGGTCTGTGGCGAAGCGGGCGCGTATGCGGGAGCCGGCTGCTGTTGGGGCGAGCCGCTCGCGACGGGTATGCGCTGCGTGGTCTCGACGGCCGCGGGGCCTGCGGCGGGGTCGGGGCGATAGGCGAGGGGGTCGTCCGCCTTGGCTTGCGGCGTATCAAGGGAGCCGGTCTGCTCAAAAGCGGGCTGGCTATCGCTTGCGGTTGTTTGCTCAACGGGTGCACCGCACGAGGTGCAGAACTTGGCATTATCTGCAAGAAGTTTGCCGCACGAGGCGCAATACCGAGACATTGCCACTCCTTTCGCCACATTTCAATGCAATACGACGATTATACCCAGCGTCCAAAATTCCCCTTCATAAGTTGCGGTGAAATAGGGACTGTTTGGCGGTCTCAGAGCTTCAATTAGTCCCTATTTCACCGCAACTTTGGAAAGGCACCATTAGCCATTGGGGACGCGCCGAGCACTGGGGTATCATGGCTTGGTTGATATATCTGCATTTACGCGCCTTGTAGGAAGGGGCTGCGCCCATGGCTTTTGAGCCCGCTCAACATAGCTTTATCACGCTCGAGGGCGTTGATGGTGCCGGCAAGTCCACGCAGGCGCGCCTGCTTGCCCGTGCGCTCGAGCTCGCTGGCTACCAGGTTGTGAGTCTGCGCGAGCCGGGCGGCACCGCCATCAGCGAAAAGATCCGCGCCCTGCTGCTCGACCCCGCCAATACGGCGATGGGCGACACCTGCGAGTTGCTGCTCTACGAGGCGGCACGCGCTCAGTTGGTGCACGAGGTCATCGCGCCCGCCCTTGCTGCCGGCAAGGTGGTCCTGTGCGATCGCTTCTACGATTCCACGACCTGCTACCAGGCGTTTGCCGATGGCCTCGATCGTCAGATGGTGCGCGATGCCAATAACCTGGCCGTCGCGGGTACGCACCCGGCGCTCACGCTCGTCTATCACATCACGCCCGAGCAGGCGGCGCTGCGCATGGCCGATCGCGGTGCGGCCGACCGCATGGAGGCCAAGGGCATGGCCTTCCAAGAGCGCGTCTACCAGGGATTTTGCGCCATTGCCGCCGAGGAACCAAACCGCGTAAAGCTCATCGACGCGACCGCGACCATCGAGGAAGTCTTCGAGAAGACGGTCGAGCAGGTTCGCGCCTACGGCCTCGACATTCCGCAAGATGCCGTCGCCGCCGCGCTTGCCAAGGAGGCCGAGTAACATGGCCCCCGCTCAGGCAAGCCTGCTGGCCAAGCTCGACACCCAAGAGCGCGTGCGCGACTTTTTGACCAATGCCGTCGCCAGCGGTCGTGCATCGCACGCCTACCTGTTTTTGGGCGCGCCCGGCGCGGGCAAGCTCGACGCCGCGTGGGCGCTCGCCCAAGCCTTCCTGTGCGAGCAGGATGGCTGCGGCTCATGCGATAGCTGCGTGCGCGTCGCCCGCCATACGCACCCCGACGTGCACTATTACACGCCCGAGAGCGCCACGGGCTACCTCATCGCCCAGACGCGCGAGCTACTCGACGACGTACCCCTGGCGCCCATCCGCGCCAAGGCCAAGGTCTACATCATTGACCGTGCCGAGCAGCTGCGCGCCAACACCGCCAACGCGCTGCTCAAAACGCTCGAGGAGCCGCCCGAGGGCGTTATGTTTATCTTGCTGGGCACCTCGGCAGACGTGATGTTGCCCACCATCGTGAGCCGCTGCCAGTGCGTGCCGTTTCGGCTGGTGTCGCCCACTGTGGCCGCGCAGGCCGTGAGCCGCGCCACCGGTCAAGATCCCGCGCGCTGCCGCATGGCCGTCGCCGTGGCGGGCAGCCCCACGCGCGGTATCGAGTTCCTTAAGAGCGCCGAGCGCCAGGACGCCCGTCGCCAGATGGTCCGTGCCATCGACTCGCTCATCGCCGCCGACGAGGCCGATGTGCTCAGTCGCGCCAAGTCGCTCATTGTCGCCGTCAAGGCGCCGCTCGCCGAGGTCAAGTCCACGCAGGAAAAGGTGCTCGAGCAAAATGCCGACTACCTGTCGCGTGGAGCATTGAAGCAGCTTGAGGACCGCAACAAGCGCGAACTCAACGCGCGCGAGCGTTCGGGTATCATGGAAGCGCTGGCGAGCGCGCGGACGCTCATGCGCGACGTGCTGCTGACGCTTCAGGATGAGGCGACAGACGTTGTGAACGAGGACGTGCGCGACACGATCGGGCGGCTTGCCGCGGCGACGAATGTTGCGGGTGCCACCCAGGCGCTCGAGGCAATTGTCACCGCCGAGCGCAACATCGCCAGAAACGTTACTCCCCAGCTGGCCATCGAGGTCATGCTGTTCGATATCAGGAAGGCACTGAAATGCCGTTAGTCGTACCCGTTAAGTTTACCTACGCCTCGCGCGACCTGTGGTTCGACCCACAGGATCTGGATATCCTCGAGGCAGATTACGCTATTTGCTCCACCGAGCGCGGAACCGAGATCGGCCTGGTCACGGCCGATCCCTTCGAGGTGCCGCAAGACGAGATCGGTCAGCCGCTCAAGCCCGTGTTGCGCGTAGCGAGCGACATCGACCTGCAGCTTGCCGACGACCTGGCTATCCAGGGTGACGAGGCCATGGTCGACTTCCGCCGCCTGGTCAAGGAGCTCGACCTCGAGATGAAGCCGGTCGGCGTCGAGTACCTGTTTGGCGGCGAGAAGGCTGTGTTCTACTTTGCTGCCGAGGAGCGCGTCGATTTCCGTCAGCTCGTCAAGGACCTGTCCTCGACGCTGCACATTCGCGTCGACATGCGCCAGATCGGCGTGCGCGACGAGACCCGCCTGGTGGGCGGCTATGCCCAGTGCGGCCAGGAGCTCTGCTGCACACGCTTTGGCGGACAGTTTGAGCCGGTTTCGATCCGCATGGCAAAAGAGCAGGACCTGCCGCTCAACTCGTCCAAGATTAGCGGCGTCTGCGGCCGCCTGATGTGCTGCCTGCGCTATGAGTTTGAGGCGTACAAGGACTTTAAGAGCCGCGCGCCCAAAAAGAAGACGCTTATCGATACGCCGCTTGGCAAGGCGCGTATCCAGGAATATGACACGCCGCGTGAGCAGCTGGTGTTGCGCCTGGAGAACGGCAAAGTCTTTAAGGTCAACCTGGCTGACATGACCTGCTCTGAGGGCTGCAAAAAGAAGGCCGCCGAGCAGGGCTGCAACTGCCGCCCCGACTGCGTGACGCGCGATGTGCTCGAGCGTATCGAGTCGCCCGAGATGCGCCTGGCGCTTATGGAGCTCGACCGCGAGAACGGCGTCGACGTGGGCGATGGCCTGTCGAGCGCCGACCGTCTGGCCGGCACGTCGATGCCCAAGCGCCGCCGTCGCGATGCGGACGCCGATACCCGTGCCGGTCAGAGCCAGGGCGAGGGTCGCGGCCGCGGTAAGGGTCGCGGCAAGGCCGAGGCACCCGAGGCCGAGGAGGCTGCCGGTGGACGTCGCCGCCGCAAGCGCTCGGGTTCGGGCGATGCCGGCGAGGCCGCTCCCGCAGGCAAGAATTCTCCCCGCGAGCGCGAGGCTCAGCAGCCCCAACAGCAAAACCGCGGCGGTGGCATGAATCCCACGCGCCGTCGCCGCCGCCATTTGTCGAGCGAGGAGCGCGAGGACGCCTTCCGCGCCGCAGCCGCTCGCGAAGCCGGTGCCGGCCCCAAGGGTGGTTCGGGTTCCGATGCGCCTGCCGACAAGGGTGGCAAGCAGCGCAACGATGACGAGCGCACCCCGCGTCCGCGTCGTCGCCATTCCTCGGGCACGCAGCAAAAGCCCTCGGTGCCCTCTGTGGCCGATCAGGTCTCGGATGGCGAGGTCAAGGTCACACGTCGTCGCCCCGGAGATGGTGGAGGGGCAGCTGCCAAGGCCGTGCGCGGTGCTGCTCGTGACGAACGCGAGTCGCGCGAAGATCGTGGTGGCGAGGGTTCGGCCGACCAGGGCCAGAAGCGCCGTCGCCGTCGCCGTTCCCGCAAGCCGCGCCAGGACGGTGGCGAGGGCTCGACCCAAAACTCGTCCGCACCGCAACCGCCCACCGGCGAATAGCGCCCGCAAACGGATTTAACCTGCCTGACCCCAAACGCGTCGGGGTACCATAGCGCTGAATCAACGACCCTCCCTGCGACCGAGCGTAGGGAGGGTTGTGTCGTGAAGAGACATTTGAACGTGTTGGGATGCCTGCAAGGTGCCGGCATCCTACCGTTTGCGGACGAATTGCTACCGTTTGCCGAGCGGGCGGCGCACGAGGCGCTTGAGGCGTTGTCACCCACGCGATGTGCCGGCTGCGAGCGCGCCGGTGCGCTTATTTGTCAAGACTGCCTGGCCGCGCTCGCGCTCATCGACCCGCGGCATAGCTGCACTCGATGCGGCGCCCCGTTTGGAGACTTGCTGTGCACCGAGTGCTCGGTCGAGGGTACGTCCTCGGCGATGGCCGAAGCACTCGACCGGTGCCTGGCATGTGCCGTTTACACGCACCCGCTGCCGCGGATCATTAAAGCGTACAAAGACGCGGGCGAGCGACGCCTGGCGCCGTATCTGGCAGAGCTGCTATACGATACCGCCTTACATGCCCAGGTCGCGGCACCCGAACGCTTAGGCGGTGTGTTGTCCGGCGCCGATGCGGTGGTGTTTGTGCCCGCGACGGCGGCGGCGTTTCGGCGGCGAGGCTTCGATCATATGGAAGCCATCGCGCGCCCATTTTGCGAGCTGTCGGGTGTTCCGCTACTCGACGCCCTCGTTAAGTACGGTCATGGCGACCAGCGTGAACTCGGTCGTGAAGAACGCCGTGAACGCGCCCGAGGCATGTACGAGACCGTTGAGGACGTGCGGGACCGCCGCCTGCTGCTTATCGACGACGTTATCACCACGGGTGCGACGATGGCAGCGGCTTCGGCGGAACTCAAGCGCGCCGGTGCCGCGGCCGTTGATGGTCTCGCTATCGCACGCGTTTGGTAGGGGTGGTTTTGTGGCAGTGAAGATTGAGCGGCGCAACGAGCCGACAGACGAACAGCTGGCGGCTTCCGTAATCCTAACAGGCGCCTCGGCGCTACGCATGATGCGCGCCGAGCGCCGAAAAATGGGTTACATCAGCTGGAGGGACCTCAATCCCGATGAAGAGCGCCGTGTGCTGCGCACGTCGTCGCCCTCGACCGAGGACATCTATCTTTCCGACTTGGTGCGGATTGGGGCCGCAAGCGGCGAGGTGCAAGAAGATCTTTGCTTGCTGGTGGGATCTGCGGCGCAGCGCCGCCGCATGCCTGGCGTGGGCTGGTCCGTATGCTCCGGGTTGCGCGCCGGCTCGATTCTAGAGGTGGAACCGGGGGTGTACAGTCTATCTCCCGAGGCCCTTTGTGTTGTCGTCGCCCGCGAGGTCGGCTGTATCCAGGCATTTGCCCTGGCCCAGGAGCTGTGCTCTAAGATTTCACTGAGTGACCGCGGGAAGTATCTGCCTCCCTACACCTCGCCCGTTACGAATAAACTTGCAAAGGACAAGGACCAGCCAGCAGACGTGGGCTACTTTGAGGTTGAGCCGGTGCTGACGCCCGATCGTCTGGCAGATTACCTCGCGGTATGCAAGGGGAATGCGGCCAAACAACTGCAGCGTCTGTGTCCCTACTTGTCAGAAAACCTGCGCTCGCCCATGGAGTGCATCATGCTCGCTCTGTTTTCGCTTCCGTTTTCCTATGGCGGATTTGCCTGCGGTCCCTTTAAGACCGACTACAAGATTGAGTTCGATGACCGCGCGCAGGCAATCTCGGGGATGCCGCATGCAGTTTGCGATGCGTATCAGGAAGCAGCCCGGTTTGACCTGGAATACAACGGTGAGCTGGGTCATTCCTCCCGGAGGGGACGTATCCATGATGAAAAGCGCAACACGGGCTTGATTACTATGGGAATCGAGGTCGCGACGGTCAACAATGAAATGCTCTGTGACATGGAAGCGATGGAAGCACTCGCATGGCGCATCCACCAGCGTATGGGTAAGCGATATCAGAATCGCGTAGAGGCTCGTCGAAAGAGGCAAGATGCTCTGCTGAATACGCTCCGAGCGTGCTTTGGGCTCAAACCAGCGTAAAACTATGGCTTTATAGGGGGTCTGTTTATATGCTCTGTGCAAAAAACGGCAAATATGAGTACTGTTACTAGATTAGTGACAGCAAAAACAAAGAAACTTGGGCCGATAATCTGGATTCAGCGAAGAGATAATAAACGAATGTGGAATATCTTGGCGCCAAGCAGGCTGTGCGGAACTCAAAAAGGGCTCGTGAGGCGGTAATACGCTGCTACTAAATTGGTAACAGTACTCATATTTGCCGTTTTTTGCACACGGCACCCTGAGACGGGTGCCCCGGAGCTCCCCGCAGGGGAGCTCCGGGCTTCACGGGGCCACGAACGGCCCGCTTCGACCTGCGAAATCTGTACTCGCGATGCGAATGACGCCCCTAACCTTAAACTTTAGCTTGAACTTAGCTATAATGCGCTACGTTCCTACCAGGCTGTGGTTGCGGACGGACGAAATGCCCGTCCTAGTCCAAGACAGACGCGGTCAAAGGGATCCACGTAAGCGACCGCGTGCGCGCGGCGCGATCATGGCGCGTCCTAGATGTAAGCCGCACCGTCCGTTCTACTTTCTTTGGGGCAATACCGCCTCGCGGGCGAGCGGGCCAGTCGTGAAGGTGGCTGCGGCCTCCCGAGCAAACACCCCGGTGCGCAAGTGTGGGGTCAAATACCAGGTCAGCTGGTGGGAACAACCTGATATTCCGCGCAACGCACGGATCGTATACGACACAGAAGGCAGGGTAGTGGACATGGTGAGGGGCAGCTTGATGCACGCGGCTCGGTTAGGTGCTGGGGCCGCAGCGGTCATCGCCGTTTTGGGCCTGAGCGGATGCGCGTTCAACCCGCTGTCTACGTTCACGACTCCCACGATCGACCAGATCGAGTACGAGACCGTCACGCCGGCGGTGTCGGACGATGCCCTGGTCACTCCCGGAACCCTGACGGTCGCCCTCGATACTTCCGATGCGCCGCAGGCCATGCAGGGCGCCGACGGCGAGCTCACGGGATATGCGGTTGACGCCGCCCGCGCCCTCGCAAGCCGCATGGGCCTTAAGGTCGCCTTTGTCGATGCGTCCTCGGCAGGTTCCGCGCTCGGCGACAAAAAGGCTGATATCTTTATCGGCGAGATCAACTCCACAGACGGGGACGTTAGCTCGCTCGGCACCTGCCTGTACGATGCCGCTTCTGTGTTCGGTAAAACCAGCGATGGTGGGTCGCTAAGCGTTTCCACCGATACCCTTAACACGTCTACCCTGGGTGTCCAGATGTCCTCGGCCTCGCAGGAGGCGCTTGCTAAGCAGAGCATTACCGCCAACCAAAAGACCTACTCCAACATCAACGAGTGCTTTGAGGCGCTCGAGTCCGGCGAGGTCGACTATGTGATCTGCGACTCCACGGCCGGCGGCTACCTTGCACGCCTGATGAGCGAGGTCTCCTATGTCGGTGCGCTCGAGGCGCCCTCGACGCTTGGTGTTGCGGGCCTCTCGTCCAATGACGAACTGTGCCGTGCCGTGAGTGATGCCCTCGACGACATCACGGTCGACGGTACGCTCGAGGCGGTTCACTGCGTCTGGTACGGTCAGATTCCCTACGACCTCACCACTAAGACGGTTTCGGGCGCTAACGTGCAACCGGGCGACTCTGAGTCCAGTGAGACCACGTCCTCCGGCAGCGAGTCTTTCGATTCCAACAATGAGACCGCATCCTCCGAGGACAAATCGTCCAGCTAGGAAGGCACCATCACCGACGACGACATTAACAAACTCAATAGCTAGTTATTGCCAGGGGTGGTGTCTCCTATACGTTGGAAAGGACACCTCTTCACGGTTTCAACATGCACTGCCGGGCCTCCCCAATAGGGGAGCCCGGCTTTTTCATCCCTATAAAACCAGCAGGTCAAAGCCAATTTTCGGGACCAAATACAAATCTGTCGGCTCCCTCCTATAGCGCACTTTGCCATGGAAAAGTACGAGACTTCGGTATGCGGTATCAAGCAATCGTTATTCGGGTCTTTAGGAATCCGCGTGATTAAATGCACGGCAATGGGTACATAGCCAGTACAGTAAGTCCCCGAGGCAGATTGGAGCCACGTATGGATATCAAGGTTTCTGGACGCAAGACGACGGTAACCGATGCTCTGCGTGCGCATGTGGATGAGAAGATCGGCGAGGCGCTCAAGGTTTTCGATATCGAGCCCATGACGGTCGACGTTGTACTTCGCTATGAGAAGAACCCCTCGAACCCCAACCCGGCAATCGTCGAGGTCACGGTTCGTGCCCGCGGTTCGGTGATTCGTGTTGCCGAGCACGGTGCAGATATGTACGCCGCCATCGACCTCTCCGCCGATAAGGTCACCCGCCAGCTGCGCAAGTTCAAGACCAAGGTCGTGGACAACCGCCAGGGCGGTGCCAGCGCAGCGGATGTCGCACCGGTCGAGCGCGTCGAGGATCTGGCCGACCTGCTGCTGCCCGAGGAGGAGGACGACCTGCTCGTCCGTGAGAAGGTCATTGATGTCACCCCGATGACTGAGGAGCAGGCGCTGGTGCAGACCGATCTGCTCGGCCACGACTTCTACGTGTTCGAGAACGCGACGACTGGCCTCATCAATGTGGTGTATCACCGTAAGAATGGTGGATATGGCATCATCAAGCCCCGCATCGAAACACTTGACGAGTAAAATACGTTAACTTGCATGAGTTAACGGTTGGCGGCCATCCCATGCGGGTGGCCGCCTTTTTACGTAAGGAGTCGCTTTGATGGACAAGGCCGCATCCGCCGGTCATTCGGACCGTTGCCGCATCGTCGTCGATACTTGCTGCGACTTTAGCCCCGAGGTCGCCGCGAACCTCGATGTCGATATCCTGGGTTTCCCCTTCATTATCGATGGCGAGGAGCGCACGGATGACATCTGGTCGAGCATCACACCCAAGGAGTTCTACGACCGCATGCGCGCCGGCGCTCGCGTGTCTACCTCCGCCGTGTCGCTCGGTCGCTATATCGAGTTCTTTACCGAGTGTGCCAAGGAGGGCACGCCCACGGTCTACCTGTGCTTTACCTCGGCGCTGTCGTCGAGCTACAACTCCGCGTGCCAGGCGGCAGATGCCGTGCGCGCCGAGTATCCCAACTTTGAGCTCTACGTGGTCGACAACGCTCTGCCCTGCGCGACCGGCGCGCTCCTGGCGCTCGAGGCCGTGCGCCAGCGCTCGGCGGGACTCACCGCCAAGCAGCTGGTCGACTGGGCAAACGAGGCAAAGACCTACGTCCACGGCTACTTTACGCTCGAGAGCTTCGACGCGCTGGCTGCCGGCGGCCGCATTCCGCCCGCGGCGGCGCAGCTCACGGCAAAGCTCGATGTCAAGCCCGAGCTCTCCTACGACCTTGCCGGCTCGCTGTCGCTGATTGGCGTCAACCGCGGCCGCAAGAAGGCGCTCAAGTCCATCCTCAAGTCGTTCCGCGAGAACTACGTGCCCGACCGCACCATGCCCATCGCCATCATGACGGCCGATGCCGAAAAGGACGGTGACTGGCTCGAAGCCGCCATCCGCAAGGAGGAGGGCTGCGCCGACGTCACGATCATTCGCAGCTCCGTGGGTCCCACCATCGGCTCGCACGTGGGCCCCGGCATGGTGGCCTGCGCGTTTTGGGGCAAGAATCGCGCCGAGAAAGCCTCGCTTTCCGACCGCATCGCGCGCCGCGTGCGAGGCGAGTAGGTAGGCGCTGCGGCTGCAAGTGCCCTCAAGTCACGGCCGAAACGCTGGCACCGAGTATTTTAACCTGGTAACAACACCCAACCCAAAAGGAAAGGTTTCATGGCAAACAAGCTCTCCGTCGCATTCATCGGCACCGGAATCATGGGTGCCCCCATCGCCGGCCACATCCTGGACGCCGGCTACCCCGTCACGGTCAACAACCGCACCAAGTCCAAGGCCGCCGCGCTTATCGAGCGCGGCGCCGTCTGGGCCGATACGCCGGCCGAGGCCGTGGCGAACGCCGATGTCGTCTTTACCATGGTGGGCTATCCCTCCGAGGTCGAGGAGCTCTATCTGGCGGGCAACGGCCTGCTTGCGTGCACCAAGCCGGGCGCGGTCTTGATCGATCTCACCACGAGCTCGCCCGAGCTCGCCCGTGACATTGCCGAGGCCGCCCAGGTTTCTGGTCGCATGGCGTTTGACTGCCCCGTCACCGGCGGCGAGTCGGGTGCTATCGCCGGCACGCTCACGGCTATCGTGGGCGCTACCGAGAACGACATCGCCCCGGTCCGCGACATCCTTGCCACCTTTGCGGCCAACATCTGCTGCTTCGATGGCGCCGGCAAGGGCCAGGCTGCCAAACTCGCCAACCAGGTGTCGCTGGGCGCCTGCATGGTCGGCATGGCAGACGCCATGGCATTTGCCGAGCTGAGCGGTCTTGACCTGGAGAAGACCCGCCAGATGATCCTGGGCGGTACCGGCAAGTCCGGCGCCATGGAGAGCCTGGCTCCCAAGGCGCTCGACGGCGACTACAAGCCCGGCTTTATGGTTGAGCACTTCATCAAGGACCTGCGCCTGGCGCTCGCTTACGCCGACGATCGCGAGCTCGCGCTGCCCGGTGCCGACGTGGCCTTTACGCTCTACGACATGCTCGACGCCATTGGCGGCGCCAAGCTGGGCACCCAGGCCATCACGGTACTCTACAAGGAGGAGGCCGACGCCATTGCCGCCGGTCTGGACTGGTCGCAGTATCGTCCCGAAGAGCATGGCGCTCACGAGGAAGGCTGCGGTTGCGGCGAGCATGGCGACGACCACGAGTGCGGTTGCGGCCACCACCATGGCGAGGACCACGAGTGCTGCGGCGGCCACGGCCATGACGACGGCCACGAGTGCTGCTGCGGCCACCATCACAGGGAGTAGCGCCCATGAGCTGGACGTTCGTGGTGCTTGCGCTGGTGCTCTTTCTCTTTGCGATCTACATCGGCTTTTTGTGCGGCCAGTGGGCGTGCGAAAAGCGCGTCATCACCAAGCGCGACTACTGGATTGCCAATTTTGCAGGAGCGGCGGCAGTCGTCCTGCTGACCTGGGTGTTCTCGCTGTTCCCGCTGGTGCAGTTTGCGCCGATCGGCTGGCTCGGCGGTTTTATCGCCGGTCTTAAGATGAGCTTTGGCGAGTCCGTCGGCCCATGGCGCAAGCACGATGAGGTCTTTAACGTCAACAAGGCACACCGCGCCGCCGCCGATGCGGGCGACGCCGAGGAACGCCGCCGTGCGCGTCGCAATGGCGCGGCCGACCGACAGCTCATCTCGGTCACCGATGACAGCAAGGGTGCTGGCAAGCATGCTAAGAAATAGTAAGAAGAGGTAACTATGGCAGAAAACAAAGACGAACAGCTCACCGATGAGGAGCTGGCACAGCTTCAGCTGGCAGAGGAGAACGAGAACGCCGTCGACCGTCTGGTCAAGGAGCTCGGCTGCCCCACGCGCCGTATCCGCCAGTTTGCCGCCCGCGTGCTGCACCTGCTTGCCGAGCGCGATCCGCAGCGCGTCGTGCCCTGCGTGCCCGCGCTGATCGAGGCGCTCGACCGCCCCGAGGCTCAGACCCGCTGGGAGGCCCTCGATGCCCTGACGGCGCTCGCCACCACCTGCCCCGAGCAGCTGGGCGATGCCTTTGAGGGTGCCGAGACCGCACTGTTCGACGAAATCTCCTCCACGCTGCGCTATGCTGCCTTCCGCCTGCTGTGCGTGTGGGGCGCCACGAGCGTCGAGCGTTCGCGCGAGGCTTGGCCCATCCTGGACGAGGCCATCCAGTGCTACCACGGCGACCTCGAGTATCGCGACATGCTCGGTTGCCTGTACGAGTTTTGCCAGGGCGAGATTGACGCCGAGGTCGCCGAGAAGCTCGCGCTGCGCCTTAAGTTCGATGCCGAGAACGGTAAGGGCAGCTATCTCAAGGCCCGTTCGAGCGAGATTTGCGAAATGCTTGTTAAACGTTTTGGCCTGGATCTCTCCAAAAAGAAGAAGCGTGCTAGCGTTAAAAAAGCTGACGACGCCGAAAACGAGGAGTAACAGATTATGGCGCACGATGTAGTCCTGATTCCCGGTGACGGTATCGGTCCCGAGATTACGCAGGCCATGCGCCGCGTGGTCGATGCCGCCGGTGTCCAGATCAACTGGAACGTCCAGGAGGCCGGTGCCGGCGTCATGGACGAGTTTGGCACGCCGCTGCCCCAGCACGTGCTCGATGCGGTCGCCGAGACCAAGGTTGCCATCAAGGGTCCCATCACCACGCCGGTCGGCACGGGTTTCCGCAGCGTCAACGTGGCTCTGCGCAAGCATTTTGACCTGTACGCCTGCGTGCGCCCCTGCCTGTCGCAGCCGGGCGACGGCTCGCGCTTCCGCGACGTCGACCTGGTCATCGTGCGCGAGAACACCGAGGACCTCTACGCCGGGATCGAGTTCGATGAGGGCGCTGCCGAGGTCGAGGAGCTCTCACAGCTTGTCGAGCGCTCGGGTCAGAAGACCTTCGCCGCCGATTCCGCCATCTCGATCAAGCCCATCTCCATCGCCAAGAGCCGCCGCATTGTGGAGTACGCCTTTGAGTACGCCCGCCGCTGCGGCCGCAAAAAGGTGACGGCCGTGCACAAGGCCAACATTATGAAGGCGACCGATGGCCTGTTCCTGCGCGTTGCGCGTGAGGTGGCCGCCAACTATCCCGATATTGAGTTCAACGACAAGATCGTCGACGCCACCTGCATGGGCCTGGTCCAAAACCCCAACGACTTCGATGTCTTGGTGCTGCCCAACCTGTACGGTGACATCGTGAGCGACCTGTGCGCCGGCCTGGTAGGTGGCCTGGGTATGGCCCCCGGCTCCAACATCGGTGCCGACTGCGCCATCTTCGAGGCAACGCATGGCTCCGCGCCCGATATCGCTGGCCAGGATATCGCTAACCCCACGGCCGAGATCCTCTCTGCTGCGATGATGCTCGATCACCTGGGCGAGAACGATGCTGCCAATCGCATTCGTGCCGCCGTATCTGCCACGCTCAACGAGGGTGAGCAGGTTACCGGTGACGTGCGTCGTGCCCAGACCGGCTCCGTTGAGGGTGCTGTGGGCACGCAGGCCTTTGCCGATGCCGTTATCGCGCACCTGGCCTAAGGCATGCAGACTGCAAACGCCTAAATAGTACTTAAGTGTTTGCGTATAACCTGAGAATCAATACGCCCGGCGCTCTGTCGGGCGTATTCTATTGCGGACTATGTTTCCTAACAAGGAGTAACTGATATGGGTCTGATTCAAAAGAAGGACGAGAAGGACGAGATCGACGGCATCCAGATCATCGAGCGCGGCGAAGGCCCCGACGGTGACGAGGACGAGAAGATCGATCTGGTCGCCGGTACGTCTGCCGAGCACATTGCTGCCGGCACGACCGCCGAGGAGGAGGACGCCCGCCTGGAGGCTCAGATTGCCGCGGATGCCGCTGACGAGAATCTCATGCCCGAGGAGCAGGATGAGGACAACGACTCCGACGTGGACGACCATGCATCCAAGCACAAGAAGACGATGATTGCCGCCTTTGTGGTTGCAGTCGTGATCGCTGCGGTGGTTGGCTTCTTTATTGGCAATGGAGGCTTTGGCGGCAAGGGCGTCGGCTCGGCGACCCTCACCGAGGACCAGCTCGATTCGACCGTGGCAAGCTACAGCTACAACGGCAAGAAGAGTGACATCACCGCGCGCGAGGCCATCGAGAGCCAGTACAGCCTCGATACCGTCAAGGATGGCGATGGCAACTACACCGCTCCTTCTGCCGACGTTATCCTGTCCTACGTGCGCAACAAGATCCTGCTGGACGCTGCCGAGGACGAGGGCATCACCGTCTCTTCTAAGGAAATGAAGAAGTACGCCGAGGATTCCATCGGCACCTCCGACTACAAGACCATGGCCACGCAGTACGGCGTGTCCAAGGACCAGGCCAAGCAGATCGTCCGTCAGTCCGCGACGCTGCAGAAGCTCTACAAGAAGAAGGTCGGCGACAGCTCCGCAAGCATGCCGACCGCTCCGACCGAGCCTTCTGACGGCAACGAGGAGACCGCGAGCAAGGATTACGCCGACTACATCATCAACCTTGCCGGTGACGAGTGGGATAGCGAGAAGGGCACCTGGAAGGATGCCGACAGCACCTATGCCAAGGCCTTTGCCGATGATGCCTTTACGGCCGATAGCGCTACCTACAAGCAGGCCATGACCGCCTATTACACCGCCTACCAGCAGTACTCTTCGCAGGCTTCGAGCGCCAGCTCCAAGTGGACCGAGTATGCTAACGGCCTCTACGCCAAGGCCAACATCAGCATCTACGGCCTGTTTGCGTAAGGTTTGTCCGACCTTTCGAGTGCGAAGCTGAAATATCTGATGAAACCCCCTAGAACGGACATCGTTCTAGGGGGTTTTGCGTTGTAGAGCCATCTGTTGAGATTGGAAAGGTAGATTGTGTGATCGCACAAGCGCTCCATCGCGTTTCCCTAATTCATCTGGGAAAACAACTGCAAACGATTGCAAGTAACCGGTGAACGGTCGAAAACTACCGTTCACCGATAATCTCAAAACTGGGATCTAACTGGTATTAAGTCAAAAAGACCAATTCACAAATCTTCACAATGACCTGCAATTTTTCTACACGCTATTTTTAGCCGCCCTGCGTTGTTTAGACACAGGAAAAGATCCGATTTTTTGCCAAAGCATTTCGAAACGGTTTCAAAACCGCAGGTAGAAGTGTTAACGAGCGGTAAACGGTCGATTTATCACCGTGAGCGGTGCAAAAACGTTTTACCGTATGAATCAACGAAAGCGACCTCTTCTGTGGTGATATAGTGGCAACAACACGTCACGTGGTTACTACCAATTGAGAAACCACTGGTCTTTAAAGAACGCTTTCCAAGAAGCTTTAAGGGCGATCGCCCGCTGGCTTCCGAAAATCATCGGACTCAGATCGTACACACCTTCGGAAGGGAAATTTGAATGGTTGGCTTTATTCTTACCGGTCATGGACAGTTCGCACCCGGCCTTGCAAGCGCTATCGCTATGGTTGCCGGCGACCAGCCCGCTTTTACCGTCGTTCCTTTCGAGGGCGACCAGGCTGCTTCCTACGGTGAGGATCTCCGCGCCGCTATTACCGCCATGCGCGAGGAGTGCGATGGCGTGCTCGTCTTTACCGACCTGCTTGGCGGCACCCCGTTCAACCAGTCGATGATGATTGCCCAGGATGTCGACAACGTCGAGGTTCTGACTGGCACTAACCTCCCCATGGTTATTGAGCTTCTGTTCCTCCGCGGCAATGCCACGCTCGCCGAGCTTGGCGAGCAGGCCGTGACCGTTGGCCAGACGGGCATCACCGCCCAGACGGTCGCATCCGTTGCCGGCTCCGAGGAAGAGGATATCTTCGGCGACGAGGACGGCATCTAATGGCCGATTTCGGAGCCAACGTCCTGAGCTCCTCGGTCGCCCTTTTAGGCCTGCTTGTCATCATGGGCTTGATTTACACCATCTGGTCGCAAATCAACATGAAGAAGAAGCAGAAGTACTTCAAGGAGCTGCACACCGAGCTCAAGCCGGGTCAGGAGGTTCTTTTCGCCGGCGGTATCTACGGAACCGTCAAAGGCATCGAAGGCGAGAAGGTCCAGATCAAAGTCCGATCCGGAGCCGTCGTAGATGTTTCGCGTTACGCGATTCAAGAGATCAAGTAACTGTCGTCAGCAAATATCGAAAGGAAGCTGATCAACATGGCAGAACCCAACATTCTTCTTACCCGCATCGATAACCGACTGGTTCATGGTCAGGTTGCCACCCAGTGGAACTCCACTCTGGGCTCCAACCTCATCCTCGTCGCCAACGACGACGTGGCGTCCAACACCATGCGCCAGAACCTCATGAAGATGGCCGCTCCCGCCGGCGTCGCTACGCGTTTCTTCTCCCTGCAGAAGACCATCGACGTCATTGGCAAGGCGAGCCCGCGCCAGAAGATCTTCATCGTGGCCGAAACACCGGAAGACGTGCTTACGCTCGTCAAGGGCGGTGTGCCTATAAAGAAGGTAAACATCGGCAACATGCACATGTCGGAAGGAAAGCGCCAAGTCGCCACCTCCGTCGCAGTTAACGACGAGGATGTCGCTGCGTTTAAAGAGCTGCAGGAATTGGGGGTGGAGTTGGAGATCAGGCGCGTTCCGAGCACGCCTGTTGAGGACACGAGCAAGCTCTTCTCGTAATCCTCGTGATCCACGTTGTCAGGAGTGAAACCCTGACGTTCTGTACGTGATATCCAAAGTGCGTACATACATTTTGAAAGGAGGAGCAAGATGGAATACTCGATCATCCAGATCGCTCTGGTCTTCGTTGTTACGTTCATCGCGGCAATCGACCAGTTTGACTTCCTCGAGTCTCTCTATCAGCCCATCGTCACCGGCGCCGTCATCGGTCTTATCCTTGGCGACCTCAACACCGGTCTTCTCGTGGGTGGTACCTATCAGCTCATGACGATCGGCAACATGCCGATCGGAGGCGCTCAGCCGCCTAACGCCGTCATCGGCGGCATCATGGCAGCCATTCTCGCTATCGCCACGGGCCTCGAGCCCAACGCGGCAGTCGGCCTTGCCATTCCGTTCGCTCTGCTTGGCCAGCTTGGCGTTACCCTGGTCTTCACGCTTATGTCCCCGCTTATGTCCACGGCCGATAACATGGCTCACAACGCGGACACCAAGGGCATCGAGCGCCTGAACTACTTCGCCATGGCTCTGCTCGGCCTGATCTTCGCTGTCGTCGTCACCCTGTTCTTCATCGCTGGCGCTACCATCGGTCAGACCATCGCTTCTGCCATCCCGACTTGGCTGCAGACCGGTCTGTCCGCTGCAGGCGGCATGATGCGCTTCGTCGGCTTCGCCGTCCTGCTCAAGGTTATGATGAACCGCGATATGTGGGGCTTCTTCCTCATGGGCTTCGGCCTCGCGCTCATCACCGTTGCCAACGATTCGCTGGCAACCCCTGCTCTGCTCATCCTCGCTCTCATCGGCTTCGGCATCGCTTTCTGGGACTTCCAGCAGCAGACCGAGCTGAAGGGTGCAGCTGTTTCTGACGGAGGTGACTTCGAAGATGGCATCTAATGAGTATGTGATCCCGGAGCACTACGAGGATCTCACTCCTGCTCCGCAGCTCGACCAGAAGACCCTCAACAAGATGGCTTGGCGCTCCTGCTTCCTGCAGGCATCGTTCAACTACGAGCGCATGCAGGCCGCTGGCTGGCTCTACTCCATCATCCCCGGTCTGGAGAAGATCCACACCAACAAGAACGACCTCGCGGCTTCCATGAGCCACAACCTGGAGTTCTTCAACACCCACCCGTTCCTCGTCACCTTTGTTATGGGCATCGTGCTTTCGCTCGAGCAGAACAAGGTTGACATCCCCACGATCCGCGCCGTCCGCGTCGCCGCAATGGGCCCGCTCGGTGGTATCGGTGACGCCCTGTTCTGGCTGACGCTCGTGCCTATCACGGCCGGCATCACCTCCAACATGGCCATCAACGGCAACGCCGCTGCGCCGATCATCTTCCTGGTGATCTTCAACGCCGTCCAGTTCGCTCTGCGCTTCTGGCTCATGAACTGGTCCTACAAGCTTGGCACCAGCGCTATTGACGCTCTGACCGCCAACATGCAGGCCTTCACGCGTGCCGCTTCCATCATGGGCGTCTTCGTCGTCGGTTGCCTGGTCGTCACCATGGGTGGCACCCAGATCAACCTCCAGATCCCCAACGGCACCACCCGTGGCCTTGCCCCTACTACTGTGATCGTCTCCGAGAAGGAGGCCGAGAACTTCACCGGTATGGAGGGCATCGATACCGAGACCGCTGAGGCCGGTACCATCGCCATGACCGATGAGGACGGCAACGCCCTCACCGCCACCGATGCAGACGGCAACGAGGTCAAGTGCGGCGTCGCCGATCTGGGCAACGGCATGGAGTCCGTGACCTACGCTACTGTCACCGAGGATCCGGTCAACTTCTCTGTTGCCGACACCCTCAACACCATCGTCCCGAAGCTCGTCCCGCTTATGCTTACGCTGCTGCTTTACTACATGTTCGCTAAGCACAGCTGGACCCCGACCAAGGGCATTCTCCTGCTCTTCGTCCTTGGCATCCTGGGCGCTGGCCCGCTTGGTCTCTGGCCGAGCATCTGGTAAGGCTCTAGCTTGAGGGGTGTGTCCCTACGCGGCTCACACCCCGACCCCTTAAGCCATGTGTATGTTAAAAGCCGCGTGCTCGAAAGAGCGCGCGGCTTTTGTTTTCTTGATGATTCGGGTGTGGCAGACAGATAATGCTAAACACCCTAGGTAGTTAGCCGAATTCGAGCAAAAGGGAGGATAGGATGGCGATCGGAGCGCGTAAGCAACCGCTGTACGATCAGCTGGTCGATATTCTGACCGAAAAGATCGACCATGAATATCGCGCCGGTGACATGATTCCTTCCGAGCGCGAACTTTCGGAGCGCTATGGTCTCTCGCGTACTACGGTACGCCTGGCTCTGCAGGAACTGGAGCGTTTAGGACTGGTGGTTCGGCAGCACGGTCGCGGTACCTTTGTGACCGACCGTTCGGCAAAGGCAACCAATCTTATGCAGTCCTACAGCTTTACCGAGCAGATGCGCGCGATGGGTCGCGACCCCGAGACCACGATTCTCGAGTTTTGCGAGATGGAGGCCGATAAAAATCTGGCCGAGCATATGGGATTGCGTATCGGTGATCGCATTTTTAAGCTTAAGCGCCTTCGTTCTGCCGACAACATGCCCATGATGGTCGAACGCAGCTATCTACCAGTTCGTCAATTTCTGTCCCTAAAGCGACCGCTGCTGGAGCGTAAGCCGCTTTACGATGTGATTGAGCAAGACTTTCAGCAAAAGATACGCGTGGCCGAAGAGGAGTTCTATGCGAGCATAGCCCGTCCCACCGATGCCCACCTTTTGGGAATTGTCGAGGGCTCGCCTGTGCTCGATTTGGTCAGGACTACGTATAACGAGTCAAACGAGGTTGTGGAGTACACACTCTCGGTTGCTCGTGCCGATCAGTTTAAATACAAGGTTTACCACCAGCGTAGCGACTAGTGTTCGCATCGTATCCATATGATGATTCTTTGCATTTAACTGGTTACTACCAGATAACCAACTGAAGTGTATAATTGCACGTCAGAGGATTACTTCTAGAGAGAGGTATTAGAAATGTTCGAGAAGAGTGTCGAGGAGCTCACCGAGCTCGGCGCCCAGATCACCACGGCCGAGATTGCTCAGCAGCCCGAGCTTTGGCGTGATACGCTCAACATCTATCGCGAGAACAAGGAGGCCATCGAGGCCTTCCTGGCCGAGGCTCGCGCTATGGGCGAGGGCCGTCTGTCCGTTGTCTTCACCGGTGCCGGTACGTCCGACTACGTTGGCGATACCTGTGCCCCGTACCTGCGTCACGCTGGCAACACTGATCTCTACGACTTTAAGCCCATCGCCACGACCGACATCGTGAGCGCCCCGCGTGACTTCCTGCGCGCCGAGGATCCCACGCTCGTGGTTTCCTTTGCCCGCTCTGGCAACAGCCCCGAGAGCCTTGCCGCCGTTGCCGTTGCCAAGGAGCTCGTCCACAACGTCAAGTTCCTCAACATCACCTGCGCTCCCGAGGGCAAGCTCGCCGTCGAGTCTGCCGATGATCCCAACGCGCTGACGCTGCTCATTCCGCGCGCCAACGACAAGGGCTTCGCCATGACCGGTTCTTATTCCTGCATGACCCTGCTCTCCACCCTTATTTTCGACACTGCCTCTGACGAGCAGAAGGCCGAGTGGGTCGAGACAATTGCCAAGATGGGCGAGGAGGTCATCTCCCGTGAGCCCGAGATCGCCGATTACCTGGCTGGCGACTTCAACCGCGTGACCTACTTGGGTTCTGGCTCCTTCGGTGGCCTTGCCCAGGAGAGCCAGCTCAAGATCCTTGAGCTCGCTCACGGTCTGGTCGCTACTTCCTACGACACCTCCATGGGCTATCGTCACGGACCTAAGTCCTTCGTCGACGATAAGACGCTCGTCTTCGTGTTCGTCAATAACGACGCCTACACCCGTCAGTACGACATCGACATCCTCAACGAGATCGGTGGCGACGAGATCGCTCAGCACACCATCGCCGTTCAGCAGGAAGGTGCCACCGTCTATGAGGGTGAGTCCTTCACCTTTAAGGGCTACGAGGCACTTCCCGAGGGCTACCTTGCTCTGCCGTTCGTGATGTTTGCCCAGGCTATCAGCCTGTTCAACTCCGTGCGCGTGGGCAACACGCCCGATACGCCGAGCCCCACCGGCACGGTCAACCGCGTGGTTAAGGGCGTGACGATTCACCCCTTCACCGCTTAATCGCGTCCCCCTGTAAGGGCGCCCGTCCGCTCATAACGGCGGGCGGGCGCTTTTTGTTTTACGTGAGCTGGGTATAAGCATCACTACAGTCAACTGCTTTAGAAGCAAGGAGTGCATATGAGCACGTACGCAATTAAGGCTGACAAGTTCTTCTTGCCGGCAGGCCCGCAACTGGGCGGCTATCTTATGGTCGAGGATGGCGTCTTTGGCGCCTGGCAGGCCGACGAGCCCTCTTGCGAGATTAAGGACTATACGGGATCGTGGATCGCACCGGGTATGGTCGATACTCACATCCATGGCTTCTACAACCACTCAACTACCGATAACGATCCCGAGGGCATCGATATCAGCTCGACCGAGCTCGCCCGTCGCGGCACCACCAGCTGGCTGCCCACGACGTTCACCGATGGCGTCGAGCAGATCAAGGACGCCTGCGCCGCCATCGCTCAGGCGGACGAGGGTCGCGGCCCCGACTTCTGCGGTGCTCGCATTCAGGGCATCTACCTGGAGGGCCCCTTCTTTACCATGAAGCACGTGGGCGCGCAGAACCCCGCTTACCTGATCGATCCCTCCGAGGAGGTCTTCGATCAGTGGCAGGAGGCTGCGGGTGGTCGCATCGTTAAGAGCGCCATGGCGGCCGAGCGCGATGGTGCCGCTGCTTATGCGGCTGCTCTGAATGCCAAGGGTGTGGTGACCAGCATCGGTCACTCCGACGCCACCTACGATGAGTGCATCGCCGCCATCAACGCCGGTGCCAGCTGCTTTACGCATACCTATAACGGCCAGCGCGGGCTGCATCACCGTGAGCCCGGTGTCGTGGGTGCTGCCATGTCCACGCCCGAGACCTACGCCGAGATCATCTGTGACGGCAAGCACGTAAACCCTGCCGCCATCAAGGCGCTGCTGCAGGCAAAGGGCTGGCAGCACACGGTGCTCATCACCGACTGCCTGGGTTGTGGCGGCATGCCCGAGGGCAGCTACACCAGTGGTGGCATGGACGTCATCATGAAGGACAACCTGTGCTGGCTCGCCGACGGCAAGAGCATTGCCGGCTCGGTGCTCACGCTTGCCCAGGGCGTCAAGAACATCGTCGACTGGGGCATCGCCAGCGCCGATATCGCCATTCGCATGGCAACCGAGGTGCCGGCACGCTCCGCGCACATCGAGGATAAGTGCGGCAGCATCATGCCGGGTCGCGACGCCGACTTTGTCGTGTTCGACCATGAGCTCACCCTTGTCGAGACGTATGTTGGCGGCCAGAGCGTCGGCAACGCCTTTACCGAGTAACGATAGAAAAAGACGGCGGGCCCGAATCTGCTCGGACCCGCCGTATGGGTTAAACGCTCAAAAGCACCTTCACAGTTACAGCTTGTTAGCGATCTTCTTTGCCGTGCGCTTAACGCCGGCCACCAGGCCTCCTGCAGGATGCTCCTTCTCGTATGCTAGGCGCTTCTCGCGCTTGGCGTACTCTTCGACGATGATGTCGCCATACTCGTCTTCGATCTTGTCGAAGAAGTCGACGGCGCCCTTAATTTCCTCAGCGGTCGGGTGTCCCTTTTGGACACCGCCGGCGAGTTTGAACGGTCCCCACGTATCAAAGCCTGGGCAGCCGTAGATACCCATAAAGATGGCCTGCCTCATGCGGCAGATGCCATCGATATCCTTGCCGTACCACTTGTTTTTGCCACCGTAGGTCATAAGGCCAAACACCTTGTCCTGCGGCTGCAGCACGTTCGTGAGCACGCGTGCCATGTCCTTGTCGATCTCGGAGTAATAGATGCCCGTGGCGACACCGATCAGATGATATTCGTGCAGGTCGGGGTACTCGTTTTTACCGAGCGCCTTGACGTCGAGGGTATCGATCTCGGGGTGTGCCTCGACGATGGCGTCCACGAGCTTTTTCGTATTGCCGTGATGGCGCGAGGCGTAGAGGATGATGGTTCGCATAAGAAGGCCTTTCAGCTGTAATTGCATCAATGTCTGTATGGTACCCCGTTACATGGCTGGGATACCGGACGCATCGATGAGCGTGCGGGTTTGTCCTTTGGTTAGGGCCGAGACGGGTACTTGCGAGCAAAAAGCAGTTGTTCGAAAGGATGGGCAATGGAATACGCTCTCTCCAACGATTCGATTTCTATTAAGGTGTCCACGGCTGGTGGTTCGTTTACCTCGATCGAGGCCGGAGGTCGCGAGTATCTGTGGCAGGGCGATCCCGCCGTGTGGTCCGGCCAGGCACCGATTTGCTTCCCGATTTGCGGAGGCTTGCGCGACAACAGCGCCATGACGTTTGCCGGGCATCATGTAAAGCCTGTCTCTTATACACATCTGACGCTGCCGACGATCGCATAAG
>UROM01000003.1 GCA_900549455.1 uncultured Collinsella sp.
TAGCCGATATGTTCAGGGCGCAGACCCTCGACGCCATTGCGGCGGCTCTGCCATTCGATGATGCGGTCGAAATACTCGGAGCGCGGGTTAAAGTAGCCAAACATGGGATGCTGAGCGCGCTGAATGATGTGCTCCTGGACCGTGGGCACCGTGGCAAAATTCATGTCGGCCACCCACATGGGAATGCGGTCGAAGCCCTCGTCGGGTGCGTTCGGAGCCATACCGGGGATCTCGCCCCAGGAGTCAACGGCGATGGAGTCCATGCCGTGGCGATCGATGATTGAAGTGAAGTCGTATTTCATGCTGGACTCCCGTGCAGAGCGGAATGATTCGGTAGGCGTTATTGTCCACCAGCGTGGGCAGTTTTGGCGCGGGGTTTGGCGCTTAATTTGACGGGTGCGGACGAATGGCTGGTTAGTCTCGCGCGTCGTTGACGGCGACTACGGTTAGCTGGGTTTCATCGACCGCAAACGATATGTCGAGCCCGGCGTAAGCCAAGTGGTAAATGCGGTTTGGCTCGTGCTTGCTGCCTGCGCGGCGTGGGTCTTGGCGAAGGACTTCGACCAAGCCGGGGAGCTTTGCGGGCGGGACCATATCCTGTAGCGCTTGCGGAAACTCAACATCGAGCTCTTGCCACGGAGCATCCTCAATCCAGCCGCCGGTCGCATCCGGGTGACAGTCCGCAAACGGAATGTAGGGCTTAATGTCGTAGATGGGCGTACCGTCGCGCAGATCTGCTCCCAGCACATGGATGATGGGGCCGTCGTCGGTAAGCTCCACGCGGTCGAGCTTAACGCAGGTGAGACCGATGGGATTAGGGCGAAACGGACTGCGCGTGGCAAGCACGCCCACGCGCTCGGCTCCACCCAGGCGCGGCGGGCGCACGGTTTTCGACCACTTGACGTTGGTGCCGGACCTGTCCTGCGTTTTAGCGTCGACGGCAATATCCTTAGCCGTGCCGCCGGGCGTTCCGTTTTCGAAGCGCCACAGCAGCCACAGGTGAGAGAAGGAGTCCAGGCCCTCAACCGCTGCCTTGGAGGCAAATTCCGGCTCAAAGACGATGCGTCCCTGCAGATGAGGCGCCAAAAAGCTGTTGCGCGGAATGCCGAACTTCTGCGGCAGGTCGGTATGTATGTGTGCAATAGGTTCCATGCCGGTCATTGTACGGCATGGAGGCGTGAGGCGTTGCGCGCAATTCTTCGCCGTGGACTCCTGTCGTGCAACCAACGGTTGCTTGGAAGGGCGCCTGCCGCCGCGTATGCTTAAGCCATCAACCAGCAGAAAGGAGCCGCTATGGCCTTTGCAGAAAAGCTCATTGCCGTTCGTCGCGCCCATCACCTTACCCAGGAGCAGCTCGCCGCCAAGCTCTTCGTCACACGCCAAGCCGTCAGCCGTTGGGAGCGCGACGAGGTCACCCCGGGCATCGACATGATGAAGCTCATTGCCGCCGTAACCGGCGAGCCACTGTCCCACCTGCTCGAAATGCCCGAGCATTATTGCCAGAGCTGCGGCATGATACTCACGCCCGACGACTGCGGCACCGATGCCACGGGCGCCACGACCGACCATTACTGCAAGTGGTGCTACGACCACGGCAAGTACACCTACGACACCACCATGGAGGCGATGATCGAGGATTGCGCTCCGCGGCTGGCGCAAAACACCGGCATGTCGCTCGACGAAGCCGTCTCGCTCATGGGCGCCGTCCTGCCGCAACTGGAGCGCTGGCGCACCGTGCAGGAAAACGAGGAGCGCTACGGCGCCGAGGCTCGGAAGCGCTACGGCGATGAGGCGATCGATGCAGCAAACGAAACGTTACTGGACATGGACCCTCAGACATGGAGCGACATGAAAGAACTTGAACGCGCTATTCTGGGTCAGCTCTCGATTGCCATGGGCGATGGCGATGCGAATGGAAGCGAGGCTCGCAAGCTCGTCGCGATGCATCGTCGTTGGATTGGTCTCAACTGGGGACACGAGCCCCAAGACGAAGCATACCTGGGCCTCGCCCACGGCTATCTTGCCGACCAGCGCTTTGTTGACTACTACGACAAGCCCTGCGGCACCGGAGCCACGGCGTTTCTGGTACAGGCCATTGAGTCGTCGTTGACGCGTGCATAGACCGCGGCGGCTTTGGGTATTTCAATCGAAACCTCAACCGATTGGAGACCCATGGCTACTGATCATGAGCTCGTGCTCTACGTTATGACCGGCTGCCCGTATTGCATAAAGGTCAAGCGCTTTTTGGCCGATAACGGCGTGACCATTCCTGAACGCAATATCTCGACCGATTCCGATGCCGAGCAAACGCTTATCGCCGTCGGCGGAAAACGCCAGGTTCCCTGCCTGTTCATCGACGGCAAGCCACTCTACGAATCGAGCGACATCATCGCGTGGGCGCAAGAGAACCTGCTCTAGTACGCGCATCCCGTCCGTCCAAGGCCCCACCCCATACGGCCTAAACATGTACACCAGCATCCAAAGTCGACATTTTTCGACATCTTTGGATGCTGGTGTACAGCTTTTGCGGGTAGTCATCGGGGACGTTCTTAAATGCCTAGTCGCTAAAGAACGTCCCCGATGTCTAACTAGCCGCGGAAGCGGGCTGCGGATGCGAGCGGTTGCTCGCGGAAGACGCGGTCGACGGCGGCGCGGTATTCGTCGACCTTCTTGGTCTTGCGCACGATCTTATGGACGGTGGCGGGATCAGCGAAAGCGCACTTGGCGTAGAACCACCACTCCTTCATGCGGAAGACCGCATTGCCGCCAATCTCTTCTGCATATGCCGCAAACAGCGTGTCGTGGAAGCGCTGCAGCTCAGCAGCCGTTGCAGCTGGGCCGCCCTTGACCATGCGAGCCAGCGCGGGGTTCGCGAGCAGGCCACGCCCCAACATCACATGGCGCGTGCCGGGATAGGCCTCCACCAGCGCGTCCATATCCTCAAGATCAAAAATGTCACCGTTATAGGCCACGGGAAACGGCGCCCGCTCCAACGTCTTGCCGTAAAACTCCTTGCGCGGCGAGCCCGTATAACGGTCCTTCTGTACGCGCGGATGCACGATCAGCTCTGCCAGCGGCATGCGGCAATACAAATCGAGTACACGCTCGTATTCGTCGTCGCCCTCCAGCCCCAGCCTGGTCTTTACCGATACCGGCAACGGCGACCGCTCGCACACATCGTTCAAGAACACCTCGAGCTCGTCGAGATTGCGCAAGAAACCCGAGCCCTTGCCCTTGGCGACAACCGTCCCCGAGGGGCAACCCAAGTTGAGATTGACCTCGCAATAGCCCATGTCGGCGAGCACCTGTGCCGCCCACACAAACTCGTCCGCGTTCTTGGACATCAGCTGAGGCACCACGTTGAGCCCCTGGTTATTGGCAGGATCGATCTCCTTAAACGCCTTGCCGCCAAAGCGATTGCCCACCCGCGGCGGCGGCAAAAACGGCGTGTAGTAGCAGTCGAGCGCACCAAAGCATTCTGCATGCACGCGGCGGAACACATGCCCGGTAATCCCCTCCATGGGGGCCAGCGATAGAATCATCAACATCAACTTTCAAATCAATGTGACAAAGGGACCGTCCCTTTGTCACATTTGTACATCATTCGAGTGTTTATTTTGGCACAGCGGCGCAGGCAATCCCATGCATGTTATTCGTCCTTGGGCAGCGGCTTCATGCTCCAAAAGATGACGTTCATAATGATGACAATCACCAGGACAACACCATTGGCCACCCAAAAGCCCATGTTGAGCCCAAGCCACTCCGTAGTCCCAAACAAATCGATCCAAATCTGAGCCCAGTTCATGTGAACGCTCCTCTCTACATCGAAGTCACTACAGCAGCTCGCCGTAACGCTTGACATAGGCCTTCTTAAGGCTCGTCGCCAGCGCCATGTACAGCAAGATGCACGGAATCAGGAACAAGAAGTACTCGATGGGCAGTGCTCCCAGACCCAGCGTGGGGCCAAGCGGGCTAAACGGGATCAGCGTGAGCAGTGCAATGCCGGTCATCGTGAGCAGCATCACCGGAGCCGAGGCACGACTCTGGATAAACGGCAACTTGGGCGTGCGAATCATATGGATAACCAAAGTCTGGCTCCACATGGATTCGACGAACCAACCAGCCTGGAACAGCGCGATGTAGGCCAGCTGCATCTGCTCCAGCGCGGCACCCGAGTAGACGCTCGCCAGCTCGTTGAACAGTACACCGTGGCTCACAAACAGGGGGCAGAAGACAAAGTACATAAAGATGTAGGTCATAAAGTCGAAGATGGAGCTGGTGGGCCCAATCCAGATCATGAACCTGCCGACACTCGAGGCATCCCAGGCACGTGGCACGCGCAGGAACTCCTCGTCCACGTTGTCCCAGGGAATCGCCAGGCAGCTGCAGTCATAAATCAAATTGAGCAAGATCAGCTGAATGCTCATCATGGGCAAGAACGGCAGCAGGGCAGACGCGGCAAGTACGCTGAACATGTTGCCGAAGTTGGAGCTCGCGGTCATCTTGATGTACTTGATCATGTTGGCGTAGGTCTTACGCCCCTCGACGATGCCCTCCTCGAGCACCATCAGATCCTTCTCGAGCAAGATGATGTCGGCGGACTCCTTAGCAACGTCGACGGCCGTGTCGACCGAGATGCCGATGTCAGACGACTTCATGGCTGAGGCGTCGTTGATACCGTCGCCCATATAGCCCACCACATGCCCGTTCGCACGCAGGACGGAAACGACGCGCGACTTTTGGTCGGGCGTGAGCTTGGCGAAGACCTGCACATCCTCGGCCCGGCGAGCGAGCTCGGCGTCATCCATGTCAGCGATGTCACTGCCGAGCAACATGTTGTTGACCTGCAGCCCCACCTGTTTGCAGATGGTACGCGTAACCTTCTCGTTGTCGCCAGTCAGGATCTTGGTGGCAACGCCGTGATTGCGCAGCGCCTCGATCGCATCGGCCGTCGACTCTTTGGGCGGATCCAAAAAGGCCAGGTAGCCGATTAGGACCATGTCGCGCTCATCCTCGGCGCTAAAGGCACCGGCGGGTGACGGGTTGGACTTTTGAGCAATCGCCAGCACACGGAAACCGTCGTCATTAAGGTCGGAAACTGTCGCCAGAATGCGCTCGCGCACGTCGTCGTCCAGCACATGAACGCCGCCGTCGATCTCGGCATGCGAGCACACCGACAGCATTTCCTCGACCGCGCCCTTGGTAACCATCTGGGTCTTGCCGCTGCGATCGCGCACCACCGTGGTGAGGCGACGGCGCGTAAAGTCGAACGGCACCTCATCGACCTTCACGTAGGCCTCGGAAAGATCGGTGAGACTCGGGTCGTTTTGCTCCTCTTCCTCCGTGCACTTGATGATCGCCAGATCCATCAGATTCTTGTAGCCCGTCTGGAAATAGCTGTTGAGGTAGGCGTGGCGCAAAACGCGCGAATCCTCCTGGCCGTCGATGTTCCAGTGATACTCCAGCACCACCTGGTCCTGCGTAAGCGTGCCGGTCTTGTCGGTGCACAGCACGTCCATCGCGCCAAAGTTTTGAATCGAGTTGAGGTTCTTAACGATCGTCTGCTTTTTACTCATGGCAACCGCGCCCTTGGCAAGGCACGTGGTAACGATCATGGGCAGCATCTCGGGCGTCAGACCCACGGCAATGCTGATGGCGAACAGGCCGGCATCGAGCCAATTGCCCTTCGTGACGCCGTTGATCAAAAAGACAAACGGAACCATTACCATCATAAAGCGGATGAGCACCCACGAGACGCTGTTGACGCCCTTGGAAAAGCTCGTCTCCGCAGCGTCGTCGGACAGGCTCGACGCCATGGAACCAAACAGGGTCTGCTCGCCCACGCTAAAGACGAGCGCCGTCGCGCTGCCCGATATCACGCTGCTGCCCATGAGGGCAATGTTCTCGAACGACGTGGCCGAATCGGACTCGGTGCAGGTCGTGGGGACCTTCTCGACCGGCTCGCTCTCGCCCGTCAGGCTGGCCTGGCCCACAAAGAGGTCCTTGGCCTCGATAATCCTCACGTCGGCGGGAATCATGTCACCGGCGGACAGATGCACGATGTCGCCGACCACCACGTCGTCGATGGGAATCTCGGTCCTGGGGACATCCTTGCGGGTGACCGTCACGGTGGTCGTGATCATGTCGAGCAGCTTTTCGGCCGCATTGCCGCTACGCGCTTCCTGGACATAGCGCAGCGTGCCCGAAAGAACCACCATCGTGGTGATGATAATCACCGTCAGCGGGTCAAAGTCCTCCGGCGTGTTGCCCATCATCGACAACGCCGGGAATATCATGTCCGTCGTTGCCGAGATAATGGCTAGGAAAAACAGGATTGCCGTAAAGGGATTGACGAATGCATCCGCGAGCTTGCGGACAAGCGACTTTTTCTTGCCGCGCGTGACCACGTTGCGTCCGTTATCGGCCTCGCTGTGCGCGACCTCGTCGCGGTCCAGACCACCCAGGTTCGAGCCCACCCAGGACATGGCGTCCATCAGCGGGATAGTTGCCGCATGCTGGATGCGGCCCTCTGCACGATGCCTGATCAGTTCGTTTTGCGCCTGGACTGCAGATGGCGTATGGCGCATATTCAGCTTCTTCAATTGCCTTGCTCCGTTCTGTCGATCGGATGCAGAGCCGTCTAGCCGCGACGCCCGCCATTAAGGTGGACCTGCGCCGGCAGACATCGCCCTGCCTTGCTGGTACTGTCACTGCCGCTCACGGTCCTCACCTTCCCTTCGCGTCTGCGACTGTCCTTAGAATAGAAAAGCCGCAAGACCGGGCACATGGCTGGTTTCTTGCGGCTTTCTTGCGATTTGGCAAGGATTGTCAGAGTGGCTTTTGGGGTCGATAGAAGCGGACGATTCAACGCGTTACTCGGCTATTTTATAGCCCACACCCCAAACAGTTAGCAGGTACCGGGGATTGTCGGGCTCGGGTTCAATCTTCTTTCGGATCTTGCGGACAAAGGCCATGATGTTACTGTCATCGAGCAGATATTCGTCTTGCCATACAGCGCGATAGATTTCCTCTTTGCTAAAGACTGCGCCCCGGTTGCTCGCCAAAAAGGCCAGGATATCGAATTCTTTGGGCGTGAGCGAAACGGGCGCGCCCGACACTTTAACGGTGCGCGAAGCCAGATCGATGGAAAGATCGCCGATAACGATGGGCTCCGCAGCGGCACTTGTCTGCGAGCCGGCAACTGTCAGTTCTATGGCGGTCAGCCCGCCCGATGCGATATCGGCAAACACGGGTGCAAGTTCGAGAGCGGCGGCGCTACCGGACGAGAACAGCGCGTTGCTGAGCTCGGCGGCCTCTGCCGGCGTAATCGCTATGTTGGTTCTGTTGGTACGCATAGAACCGCCCTAGAACAGACTGCTCGAGCGGGACAGGTAAACCCGCTTGATCGTCGAAACAACAACAAGATACAACACGCTCAGCAGTGCAACGATGCCCAGATACCACATGGGCAGCGTGACAAGGCCGAGCAGTTGCGCGGCAGGACTCAGCGCGAGAAGGGCCGAGGCGATAAGCATGGTGGCGACCATTATCACGAGCGGACGACACGGCCGGTCCCCGTCGCGAACGTTCCGCGCTCGCAAGACGAGGAGCACGAGCGATTCGGTCCAAGCGCACTCCAGTAACCATCCGGTCTGGAAGGTCGCGATAAAGGCCGCCTGGCCCGCAGCACTCAACGTGACAAAGGACCCACCGCACACCGCGGGGCAAACGCCCAGGAGTAAAATGGCAAACGTGATGATGTCAAACGCCGAACTCGCGAAGCCAAAGTGAAGCATAAAGCTGCCGAGGCCCTTGCCCGACCATGCCTTGGGACGGGCGATCTCCGCATCGTCGACGTTATCCCACGAGAGCGCCAGGCAGGTGGCGTCATAGCACAGGTTGAGCAAAAGCAGCTGAGCGGCGGTTGCCGGCAAAAACGGCAGGAAGATACTCGAGGCGGCAACCGAGCAGATATTGCCAAAGTTGGAACTCGACGCGATGCGAATGTACTTGGAAGCGTTGGCGAACGAAGTCCTGCCTTCGCTGACGCCCTCGGCGACCACGCCCAGGTCGCGCTCGAGCAGTACCAGATCGGCAACCTTTTTGGATTCCGCTGCCGCCGAGTCCACAACGATGCCGACATCTGCCGACGTAAGCGCCGGCACATCGTTCACACCATCGCCGATATAGCCGACCGTATGGCCAGAGAGTCGAATGAGACTGACAACATGAGCCTTTTGCGCGGGCGTGAGCTCGGCAAACACACGAGTACGCCCCACGCGAACAAGCGCCTCGGACTCCTCCATGGCATCGAGCATGCTGCCGGTGATAACGCTATCGGCAGGAATGCCCAGGCGCGAACAGGTTGACCGGGCAACCGAAGCCGAGTCGCCAGTAAGCACGCGCACCTCAACGGAAAGGTCGGACAGCGCGCGCACGGCGGCGCGAGCGCTTGCCTTGGGCCGATCGAAAAAGCCCAAAAAGCCGCAGAGCACCAGGTCACCCCAGTCCGAAGACGTTGTGCTGTAGGCAACGGCGAGGACCTTGATGCCGTCGGCACGCATGTCCTCGGCAACCTCATAGGCGCTCTGGCGGCCCGCGGCGTCCATGGGGACGAGTTCCCCTTTAAAGTTGGCCCAGGCACAACGAGCGCAAACACTCTCGACCTCGCCCTTTACGATGGTCAAGTGATTGCCAGGGCGAGTCTGCAGCCCCAGGCAACCAAGCGCCCCAGGCATGGCATCGAGCTTAACACCCGAAGCCTTGGTGACGTGGTCGAAAGGATCAGATGCGTGCAGGGTAAATGCGCCTGCGAGGTCTTTGGCGGCGAGACGCAACTCGGGCGCGGCGCACGCGTCGGCAATGGCCCGGTTGAGCTGGTTGGCGGCCGCCCCCTGGCTCGTACTCTCCAAATACGCCAGGTTGAGCGTTTGCTCGCTTTCGTTGCCCAGGATATCGGTATAGTACTCGAGCACCGCGGCGTCCTCGGTGAGCGTGCCCGTCTTGTCCACGCACACCACGTCCATGGAGCCCAGTGATTCCATGGCGTCAACGTTTTTAACAATGACCTGTTTGTTCTTAAGGCGATGCGCGCTGCCCGAAAGGCACACGCTTGTGACGACTGGCAGCATCTCGGGGACCAGGCCAACGGCCGTGCCCAGGGCAAACAGCAGGGCCTGCGGCCAGTCGCCCAGCACAAAACCTCGAATCATAATGACAAACGGCAGCACGATGAGCATGCACCTCACCAGGGCGGCACAGATGCTCCTGGCACCAGCGCCAAACTGCGTGCCTAGCCGAGCGCGCCGCGGCGATGTGGGCGGCTCCTCGGAAACGCGAGCGTGAACGGTTGCCGAAGCCTTTCCGTCAATGATGGTCGTTCCAGCACGGACGGCCTCCCCTTCTCGCTTGACGGTCTGACCGCTCTCGCCCGTAAGCGACGATTCGGAGACAAGGATGTGGTCGCCCTTGGCAAGGACCGCATCGACCGGGCAGAGCATACCGGCATACAGGCGAATCACATCGCCAGGCACGAGCTGGTCGGAATCGACTTGAATCCAGCAAGCGTCGACACGTTTCCAAACGGCCGCATGGTTCGCCTTAAACATGTGCCGGTCGAAGCTGCGCTTGGCTTCGTTTTCGTAGAACAGGCGCACCAGGCCGCCGACCAGCCACATCAAAAACAGCACGGCAGGTGCGAACACTCCTGTCTGGCCTTGCGCCTGCGGTACGACGTCGACCAAAAAGGCCAAGCCGGCAAGTGCAAGCAGCAGCGACGAAAACGGATTAAAGAACGATTTTTTAATCATCGAAGCCTCTTTCTAGCATGGCTTCGATTGTATCCGAGGCGTATACCAGCATCCCCGCCCCAGACCTTGCGACTTCCTTGCTTTTACGCGTGACAAAGTTTTGCTATTGCTCACTTGCGCCGCACTTGGGATGCAGGGTAAACAGTGAAGGAGCTGCAGAGCAGGCCTACGCTCCAGTTGCCGCTCAAAAACGCCGTGACCACGTCGCAGATATCCTTGCTCGCGCTCATCTTGGTTGGGGACATCGGCCTTCTGCTCATTGCGGTGAGTATCTTGCTCTATGCTCTTATCCAACGCTAGCCCAGACTGACGCGCCCCGCGCGCCGCAACGACCGCCACGACACCAAGGACCGGCAATGGCTACACTTTCCGAACAAGAACGCAAGCGCATCCGGCGATACTGCATCTACCCCAAGATTGCCGGTGCGGCGCTTGCCATGGCATTCGTGCTGCCATTTTTGATCATTCCCTTCGAAATGATTGACGACATCGTCTTTCATCACGAAGGCTTCCAAGAGACGGGTATGATGACCGCCCTGGTGCTCACCGCCATCGAGCTCGTCATATTCTGCTACTGCACGCTCGCGCCACGCTTTGGTATGCGCGGCAAGCAGTGGAAGAAAATGCAGCGCCGACTCGTCGTCGAGCAGACCGAGAAAGACCGCTCGGCACAAATCGCAGGCGTTGTCGGTACGCAGGCCGCCGCGCGCTTACTCAAGAACAGCAACAACGAGACCGCACGCAATCTGGGCAGCGCGGCAGAAGTCGCCGCTGCCGTAGGCGCCGTTGCCACCGCAGCAGACGTGCTTACCGAGAGCTTCGCTAACGCAAAGGCCATGGCGGAGGCCTGCGGCTTGCCTATCCCCCGTGCAAAAAAGTGGATCATCGCGCTTGTGGCGCTACCCCTCGCAATCGTATGCGGTGCCTATATCCCGCAGCTGGCGCAGGGAAACACCGAGATGCAGGAGAACGCCGCGGCCGCGGCCGAGCAGATCGCCATCGCCCGCAAGACGTTAGAGCCCGCATGCGAGTACGTGTCTGCCGATGACCCTTACGAGCAATATCAAGATTACGGCTATCACGTCCGCGGCTACTTGCACGACGGCGACTCCGATACCCAGAAGACCTATACGTACCTGGATTTCGACAACAAGGGAACGCTCAAGGAAGTGAGTTACGTAGCAGAAATCGACCCCGATGCGAGCCTTGAGGACAACCTCGCCCGCATCGAGCTCGACTTTGACGAGCTTTCCTCTGTCGTCCAAACCGCAGACGTCAAGACCGTGAGCCCCGAGCTCCTAGCACCGCAAAAGCTCCCCGAAGAGTTTAGGCAGGCTTTCTTGAACGGTTCGCTCTACGAGAGAATCTCCATCAGGACGAGCGACGACCCCGTCAAAGCGTATTACTCGTTTGACACGGATCCCGAGGACGAGTTTGACGAGTACACCCATCCAAGCATCCGTATCACGTTGATGGGTAAAACGAGCTAGGCGCAGGAGGGGGGCTGCCCCTTCCCCCATGTGGCAAAGGGACAGCCCCTTTGTCACATTATTCCGAGCGCAGAGCCTCTACGGGGTCTTTCTTAGACGCGCTGCGGGCCGGCAGCAAGCCAGCGACGACCGTCAGCACCACCGAGATCGCGATGAGCGCCAGCGCGTCCTGAACGGGCAGGCTCATCAGGTTGGGAACCTGCTTGGTCGCAAGCGCCCAGGCATTGACCGGGAGGCTCACGAGCACCACGACGGCGATGGCAAAAACGCCGGCGATGAGGCCCTCGATAAAGGTCTCGGCATTGAATACGTTGGCCACGTTGCGTTTCGACGCGCCGATCGCGCGCAAGATGCCGATCTCCTTTTTGCGCTCCAGCACGCTGATGTAGGTGATGATGCCGATCATGATGGAGCTCACGACCAGGCTGATACTCACGAATGCGATGAGCACCAAGCTGATGGTGTTCACGATGTCGGTCACCGAACCCATGATGATACCCATGTAGTCTGTGTACGAAATTGCCCGATCATCGTGGCCAGCGGCTTTGACCTGCTTGTTGTACGCATCGATGTGATCGAGTACGCGCTCCTTGGCCTCAAAGTCGCGCGGGAAAATCTTAACCGAGATGGGATCGGCCTCGTCCGCATAGCCCAGTGTGGCCAGATTGTTATCATAGGTGAGCTTCGACGCCTTGGCATAGCTCATCATGAGCGAACTCAGGTCCTCGGCGTCCATGTTGAAATGGATGGCGCGGGCAAAGGCGCTCGCATCCACACGCATAGCGCTCGCTAGGTTGGCAAAACTCGAAGACATCTGCGTCGCCATCTGGTCCATAAGCCCAGCCGTGCCTGCCTTGAGCTGAGCTGACACCGTCGCCGCAATCTGGTCGCTGATCGACTTCATCATCTGATCCATAGCCTGCTGCAGATACGGAGCCAGCTGCTTTTGCACATAGTCGGTCATCGCCTGCCGCAGGCGCTCGGCCAGGGCATCGCCGCCGAGGGCCTTCAGCTGAGCTAGGCATTGCTGGGCTGCGGCATCATGCTCAAGATACGTCGAGAATGCGGCAGCGAGCTTTGACGCGTCTTTAAGATCTTCGGGCGACAGCGCCTTAAACTGATCAGACTGCAAAAAGCCCTCAAACAGCTGGTTGGCTAGTGCTCCCACCTGCTGCATTTGCTCGGGCGTGAGTTCCAGACCGTCAAAGATACCCGAGAAATCTGGGGTTGGCGCTTTTGCCATGATGCCGCTGAAGTCGATGTCCTTGCCAACGCCCGAAAGGTCAATGTCCAGCCCCGACAGATCGATGCCAGAAAGGTCCATACTGCCGGCTGCACCCGAGAGCGCAGATGTATCGAACGAAAACGCGCTCTTGAGCGCCGCCTCGTCCACGCTGAACATGCTGCTCAGATCCACGCCTTGTTTGGCCTCGCCTTGCAGTTCGTCGAAGGTTTTGCCCGTAAAGACATCCATCTCGGGGTGAGCAAGCTGCTCCTGCACAATCTGCGAATTTGCGGCGCGTTCCATAAGCTGACGAGTCAGTGCATGCGTATAGGCAATGCCCGGGGTCAATGCGCTCGCGTTGGCCGTCTCGTTAGGTCGCACCACGCCCACAATGCGCACGTCAATACCGTCGGCAACCTTGGCCGTCATAAAGTCGGCATCGTCAGGCATGTCAGTCCATATGCCGGTCTCTTTGTTTTTGCGATACGCATCGGCCGGCGACAGCACCTTAAACGTCGTGGACAGCGCATCGTCGTAGGTAAATTCGGTGCCGGTCTCGGGCGTTTCGACCCCACCGTCAGCCGTCATAGCGCTGTTTACCAGATCGTTGAGCTCATTGATATCCAGCGCACCGATGCTGTAGAGCGTGTAGTCGCCCACCGTGCCACGGCTCGAAAGCACCATCACGGCTTCGTTAGCAGACGTAGGCCAATGCCCCGCCACGACATCGTACTGGCTGTCGAGCAGGCTCTGGTCGTCGATCATCTCGTTAAAGACCGAGGTTCCCATGGATTCCATGCTCACCGTTGCCGCCGAGCTCGCGCCTCCGCTCATGGCCTCGGTCATAGCGTTGGGCACCAGCCGAACAGGCTTCTCATCGCCCTTGCCGGCACGATAGACAACCGGCGATACACCGTAGCCGTACTGAATGGCGTTGACCTCTTTGTCGATACCGTCGCCGCCGTCGTCAAGCCATGCCTTAAAGCTCGTCATGTCGTTGGACTTAACGCTCGCAAACATATCCTTTACGGCCGTGACCACGGGAATCTTATCGGTTCCCCGAGCCTTGCCGTCGGCACTGTCGTCGGACGAACCCACGTTTTCAGGCGAGTCATCATCCGCAGCCCCCTGTCCGCCCATCATGGACGACAGGTCGTAATCCTGCTTGGAAATGGTGAGTGGGTAGCTCGAGAGCGTATCCTCCTCGACCTTTTTGATGTAGCCGTTTACGCCGTTGGACAGCGCCAGAATCGCCGCGATACCGATAATGCCAATCGAGCCCGCAAAGGCCGTCATGGCCGTGCGGCCCTTCTTGGTCATGAGGTTTCGGGCAGAAAGCCCCAGCGCCGTCACAAAGCTCATCGAGGTTTTGCGCGTAGGCTTGGCCTCGCGGCGCGTGGCGTCAGCGACATCGAAAGGATCGGAATCGTCGGTGATCTTGCCGTCCGCCAGGTTGACGATGCGCGTGGCGTATTGGTATGCCAGGTCGGGATTGTGCGTGACCATAATAACCAGACGGTCGCGTGCAACATCCTTGAGCAAATCCATGACCTGCACGGATGTCGTTGAGTCCAGGGCGCCGGTCGGCTCGTCTGCCAGCACGATCTCGGGATCGTTGATCAGGGCGCGGGCGATGGCCACGCGCTGCATCTGTCCGCCCGAAAGCTGGCTCGGGCGCTTGTTAACGTGCTCGCCCAGGCCGACTTTCTCCAACGCCTTGCGCGCACGCTCGCGGCGCTCGGTATGCCCCACACCCGTGAGCGTAAGCGCCAGCTCCACGTTTTCCAAAATGGTCTGATGCGGGATGAGGTTATAGCTCTGGAACACAAAGCCGATGCGGTTGTTGCGGTAGGCATCCCAATCGCGATCGTGAAAGTCTTTGGTCGAAATACCGTCGATCAGCAGGTCGCCAGAATCGAAATGATCGAGTCCGCCGATAACGTTGAGCATCGTGGTTTTACCCGAACCCGAGGGACCCAGAATGGCCACGAACTCGTTATCGCGAAAAGACAGGCTCACGCTGTCGAGCGCCACCTGCGTAAACGACTGCGTAACGTACCTTTTGCAAATTCCTTTGAGCTCCAGCATGGACGGCAACCTCTCCCACGCGGGCGCACTTGCCCGCTCTCCCCCGCCGTTCGTATTCGACGCGTTTGTCCTACTCTATCCCCATTTTTTGCCGGAGCCAGTGAGGAATGTAACGAACCGCGCCAAAAAACGAACGGGATGGCGCCCAAAAGAAGAGGTCCCGAGCGGGACCTCTATATGGTGGAGCTTATCTTGAAAGGTAGCGGACTACTTCGCACAGCGGCGCACGATTCTCGCTATGCTTTACGCGTTTTTTACTGCTCGCTATTCGCAATCGCCTGGTCGATAAGCTTGTCGAGTGCTGCGCGCTGCTCGGCGGAGCTGATGGCTCCCACAATTGGATCCCCTACGATGTTGCCATTCTGATCGATGACATACGTTGTCGGGAACGAGAACAGATTTGACGTAAACTTACCGGCCTCACTATCCGACTTGAACCAGACATTCTTATATGTCACGCCCTTCTTGCTCAGCACGTCCTTGGCGTCTGCAATCTCGCCCTTGTTGCCATCGAGCGTAAAGGAATTGACGCCCACGACCTGGCCGCCCTTCTTGGCAAGCTCCTGATTCAGTTTCTCAAGATCGCCCAGCTCGCCCACGCACGGCTTACAAGTGGTGAACCAGAAGTTCATGACGGTGACCTTGTTCTTAGAGAACAGCTCGTCGCTGTTCACGTCGTTGCCATCCAGGTCCTTGCCCGTAAAGCTGGGGAACTTCGTCGCCTCGCTCGAAGCATTGGCACCAGCCGTCATGCCAGCGGTCGAAGCGTCGACGCTCTCGCCTGCACTCGGCGTGCTTCCACAGCCGGGGAACTCCTTCTCCAGGCTCTCGAGCTTGTCCTCGATCTCCTTAATCTGCTGTGCACCGGCCTTGAGTGTCTTAAGCTCATCCGCCGTGAACTCATCCTTGGCGCCGTCGATGGTCTTGAGCAGAAAATCGCCGTAATTGCTGCCATCCTCAATCATTGCCGAGTCTTTATTTGCCGCATTGAATACCTTTTCCCACAGCGCGTTATCACTCGAAAAGATATCGTTCTCCTTCTGCATGAGCTTCGCATACAGCTCGGCGGCCTCGTCGGCATTGGCCGGCTTCTGCGCAGTGAGTTCTGCAATCTTAGGATCGGAGCTCGCAGATTCGCTCGCATTGCCACCAGGCGCCGAACATGCCACAAGGCACAAGGCCAATACCGGCACCATAAACAGGGCCGCAATCTTAGAAAGCTTCATAGTCATTCCTCCGTTTTGTCGAAGCTTGTTTACTTTTTATCGGCGGTCAAGGGGAGCTTTTCCGCCGACACATCCAGGCCATAGCGATAGCTGATGGCATCGACGGGACAGGCCCCGATGCACTTTCCGCACCGGATGCATTCGGCATGATTGGGCGCGCGGACCACATCAACGTCCATCTGACAAACCTTTGAGCACTTGCCGCACGAGACGCATTTGCATGCATCGACCCGGATCCCCAATAGGGACACCTTATTCATGAGCGCATAGAATGCGCCGAGCGGACAAATCCATTTGCAGAAGGGGCGGTAGAACAAAACGCTCAGCACTACCACGGCAATGAGAACGGCAAGTTTCCAAGTAAAGAGATGTCCCAACGCAGATCGAATGCCGGCATTAGCAATGGCCAGCGGAATGGCGCCCTCGAGCACGCCCTGCGGACAGATGTACTTACAAAAGAACGGATCGCCCATCCCCACGTCGTTAACCACCAAGACGGGCAGCAATACCACAGCAAACAGCAGCACAACGTATTTGATATACGTAAGCGCCTTGAGCCTTTTTGTCGAAAGCTTTTTGCCGGGGATCTTGTGCAGCAGCTCCTGCAGCCAGCCAAACGGGCACAGAAAGCCGCATACAAAGCGTCCCAGCAGCACGCCGAGCAAAATGAGCGTACCGGTGACGTAGTAAGAAAAGTTGAACTTGGATGAACCTACCACCGCCTGGAACGACCCGATGGGGCACGCACCCGATGCCGCGGGGCACGAATAGCAATTAAGTCCAGGTACGCAGACGGTTTTTCCCGCGCCCTGATAGATGCCGCCTTTGGCAAAGTTTGGCAGGTGAATGTTGGTAATAAGTGTTGCCGCCGCCTGAATGAATCCGCGAAATCGGGCCAAAACATGCGACGCAGTGTTTTCTCTTTTATCCAATTCCGATACACTCCAAGCACAGCCTAATCGCTTTGGCCAGCACGGCATCCGCCTCGCCACGCATAACACCAAAGCACACCATGGCAATTCCGACGATCAACAAAGCGACCTGTACCACGGGTTTTACCGCTTTGAACAACCCAACCACTCCTTTCGTTACGTGACCATTGGACCATATCGACTATAAAATCCGTGTTAAGCGCGATTTGGAATGTGCAAGGAGACTGTTATGCGTATTTTGATCGTCGAGGACGAGCGGGCGCTGTGTGATGCAATCGCGCGCAGCTTGCGAAACTTGGCGTACAGCGTCGACTGCTGTCACGACGGACAGGAGGCGCTCGACTTACTGAACGTTGAGGCCTTCGACCTCGTGGTACTCGACCTCAACGTTCCCCGTATCGACGGCATGACCGTACTCAGGGAACTTAGGAAAATTGACTGCGAGACTAAGGTACTGATTCTGTCCGCACGTGGCGAAGTATCCGATAAAGTCGCCGGACTCGATGCCGGCGCCAACGATTACCTCACCAAGCCGTTTCATCTGGACGAGCTTGCGGCAAGGATTCGCAGCCTTACCCTAAGACGCTTTACACAAAGCGACATAGTTTTAACCTGCGGAAAGCTCAGCTTTGACACCAAGGCGCGCATCGCTTCCGTGGACAGCGAGGCCTTATCTCTTACACGCAAGGAAACGGGAATCTTGGAATACCTGATGCTTAATCAGGGGCGACCGGTAAGCCAAGAGGAGCTTATAGAGCACGTTTGGGATAGCAGCGTGAACAGCTTTAGCAACGCAACCCGCGTTCACATCTCGTCGCTCCGCAAAAAGCTACGCAGCGCTTTGAGATACGACCCGATTCGCAATCGGATTGGAGAGGGCTACGTTATGGAGGATAGCGAATGAAAAGGCTTTCGCTGCAATGGCGCATAACGATTATGACGGCACTGCTCACGTGTGCAGCATGCGTGCTGACGAACTGCCTGGTCGGCTATACGGGCATGCGCTACATGGATGCTATCGGCAGCGACATCTCGGCCCTTAGCGCAGCCGGCGTAGATGCACCTCAGGCGTTTGACCCAACGAAGGGGAGCCTCGATGACGAGGTCACGATCGTCGTAAACGACGCACAGGAGTCTTTTGGCACGACAGCCTGGTACATCACGGCTGGAGTCACACTCCTTGGCGGCGTGCTGGCATACTTTGTGAGCGGCCGTGCACTCAAACCGCTACGGGCTTTTGCAGCCCAGGTTGAGCGTGTGCAGCCTGACAACCTAAGTGAAATCAGACTCAGTGAAGACGTGCCCACCGAGCTACAACGATGCAGCGCCTCTTTCAACGACATGATCGCCCGTCTTGGCGAAGGGTTCTCTGCACAGCGTCAGTTTACCGGCAACGCCGCACACGAGCTGCGCACTCCGCTCGCCCTTATGCAAGCACAGATTGAACTATTCATCTCCGAGCACTCCGGTTTGCAACCCGAAACAGCCGAGCTGCTCGACCTGCTACAAGAACAAACCGAACGGATGTCGCGAATGACCAAGGTATTGCTCGAGATGAGTGAGCTTCGCAGCGTTCCTTGCGAGGACGATGTTGAACTTGGCCCCTTGTCCGAAGAGGTCCTCACCGACCTTGCGCCACTTGCCGAAAATAAGGGCATAGCCCTCAATTGTGCTGGAGACGCTTTAGTAACCGGGAGCGACACGCTCCTCTATCGGCTGGTGTTTAACCTGGTCGAAAATGCCATCCGTTACAGCCGCCCCGACTCGACTGTCAACGTCTCCATCTGCGACAACGACAGCCACGTGTTCCTGCGAGTCGAGGACCAGGGCCCGGGAATACCCAAACAGTACCGTGAGAGCATCTTCCAACCATTCTTTCGCCTGGATAAATCCCGCAGCAGAGCATACGGCGGCGCAGGACTCGGGCTAGCGCTTGTTTGGGAGATTGCAGCGCTTCACGGTGGCGCTGTAGAGGTCGAAACAAGTTCCGAGAACGGGACTACCATGCTCGTAAGCCTTCCAAAACGATCCGCAGCGTTAACCGAACAGTAAAACGAAAGGGGTCCCGAGCAACAGGAGTACAATTGCTGCATTGTTGCCACCTGATGGGAGATGGAAGATGGACTGCGATGGCTACCCGCGCATTCCCATGCCGTTGATGTGCACTGCCTTTGTGCCGGGGCAGATTGACGCTGCGGTTGCAGGCATTTCCGACCCCGATTCGCACGCCATTGCCACGGCAGAAGCGCTGTACTTTCGCGGACAGGCCACCCTCGCCGCCAAGACGGCGCGCCCCTATCTTGACGCCACCGATCCCGCGCTGCGCTATTCCGCATGCCTTATCTGCGGATACGCCAGTCTGTCGCTCAACCGTATCGCCGATGCCCGCCGTTGCCTTGCTGGCATCCTCGATACGCCAACTGACGAGGAATCGCCCGCCGTCCACGCCACGCATATCCTATTCGCCTCCGCCGCGAGCGTCCTGCTGCACTTGCCTTCCCCGCATTCCGCCGAAGAGTTTTATCCGCTTGCGGCGCATCTGCCCGAAGGCCTGCGCCTGTTCGCCAGCTACGTGATGGCGCATGCCCTGTACCTGCGCGGCGAATATGGCCGCAGTCTGGGCATGGCGGAAAACGCCCTGATCATGAAACAGGGAAGCTATCCCATCTCGGAGCTGTTCCTGCACCTGTCGGCTTCCATGGCATGCATGAGCCTCAAGGATATCGACGCCGCAAAGGCACACTTCGGAACCGCTTGGAACATTGCGCGCCCTGACGGCCTTATCGAGCTCATCGGCGAGCACCACGGCCTTTTGCAGGGGCTTATCGAGGCGTGCTTAAAATCGCAATACCCCGACGATTTCGCTCGCATCATCGAGATCACGTACCGCTTCAGCTACGGCTGGCGGCGCATCCACAACCCCGATTCGGGCGAGGACGTGGCCGACGATTTAACGACCACGGAGTTCACCATGGCCATGCTCGCCTGCCGCGGATGGACCAACGCTGAAATCGCACGCCACATGGGAGTATCGCCGGGCACCGTTAAAAACCGCCTATCAGGAGTGTATGCCAAGCTTGGTATCGGAACTCGCGCCGAGCTGATTGCCCACATGTTGCGCTAGCGGCCAGACTGCCCGGCGTATCGAAAGCGCTCCGGGGGCCTGGCGATTTCGCGCACTCAAATTGGACATTTTGGCCATGGAACGGCACTACCGCCACGGGGCACCTTCTCGCAAAATAGGATTATTTCCTCCGATGTTTGCGGGATGGGAGCCAAAGATGCTTGATCGCCGTTCGTTACTTGTTGCCGGAGCATCCTCGCTGGCGAGCATTATGTTGCCGCGCGTGCCGGGCAGCGCAAACGCCTTCATATTGCCGTTCGCGCCCACCGAAGCCTATGCCGACGAAGAAGACCCCTTCAGGGTGCTCGTTCTCTCGCGCACCATGTTTGGTGTGGTCGTGGTCGACGTCGCCAACAAGAATACGCCCATCACGGGTGCCCAGGTCACGCTCGTGTCGCGTTATGCCGCGGGCAAGCAGCTCTCCGCCACTACCGACGACGAGGGCACGGCCATCTTTGAGATCGCCCCTCTTGCGGAAGGCTACGTGGACGAGACGACGCTTCTCGACGCGTACGACTTTAACGGCGGCATCTCCATTAGCATGGCGGGCTACCGTGATGTCGAGATTCCCCTTGCGCGTATCCAGGGCGGCACCGCCATAACCGCGCCCACGCGTCCGCTTTCCGACGGCGAGCCGTACTTCCGCCAGCTCACATTCGACGAATGGGACATCCAGTACGCTGAAGCCACGTTCATGACATTGCCGAAGGACGACACGGCAAACGAGCAGCCCGATACGCACGCCTTTACCGTGCAGGCACATCTGCCACAGGGTGGACAGGCAACGCTGCGCATCAACAAAGTGACGCCTGCCGCGGGCAGCTCACCCGAAACCTTCACGCAGATTGGCCAAGTCAAGGCCAGCGCATCGGGTGCGGATAATCTGGCAACGTTCACGCTTGAAGACACGTTCCTCGATGCAGCTTCGGGCCTTCTGGAAGAAGGGTGCAAGCTGCGCTTTGTCCTCGACTACCAGGGCAAAAGCTACACGCTCTCATCCCCTATGGCCGTTGTTACCGCGCCGGCGGCAAAGGCGGAATCCGGATCGACCACTATCGTCCCCACTACCATGGACCAAGAGATCACTCCGTTTGATTTCCCGGCGGCGTTTCCCGGCATCGGCGGCAATAAGTTCACCTGCTGGATGCCCTCGTTCCCCATTTTGTTCGATTTCTCGTTTGCCGGGTACGTGCTGTTTGGCGGAGGATACAAACCAGCCAGCTACATGAACGATTCGGGCAACCCTGATCCGGAATACTGGAAGAAGTCACCGCGCGAGTCGGGCGCTAAGCAGGCAAACCGCTACCTCGACGAGATGGAGGGGAAGTGGAATCAGTACAAAAGCATGAGTGCCGGTTCGGGCACCGATCCAAGAAACACCAAGCTCCTTCGCCACCATTGCACGCTGCTGTTCACGATGGATATCGCCACACAGCTGTACGGCTCGCTCGCCTACGATTGGGTGGGCAAAACCTGGGGTAACAACAACGACCCCGCATACGGCAATATTAAGGCCCTCTTCCAGGTAAGAACCGACCTCAATTGGACCGAGCAGTTTACCCTAGGACCGGTGCCGTTTTTCCTAAACGTCAACCCCTGGGTGCTGGCGAAGCTGGCGCTCGCCGTGGGTGCCCACACGCACGGCAGCGGCGCGGCGTTTTTTAAAAACATTTCGCTCGACTTTTCAAACACCTCGGGCTCATTCACCATCCAGATCGGGCTTGCCGTCACCTTTGGCGCCGGCGTTGCAGGCGTCGCTTCGTCTGCCGTGCGCGGCGCCGCATCCCTCACGCTGTTCATTGGGTACGAGAAGGCAGATGGACACCAGCTTCCGCGACTGCGCGTAGGTGCAGACGTCGATGTCGATGTGATACTCCAGTTCGTAATGTTCAAGTGGACCACCAAGGCTTGGTCGGGGTCGTGGCCCACACTCCTCGATTCGTGGAATATGTCGGTGAACAATGGCAACCAGTATGTGCTCCAGCGCTCTGAGCTCGCATTGGGTGGAGATACGCCTTACACGCTGGATGCCCGCTTCGGCACGCCCGGCAACATCGAGGCGGGCGGCGCGTGCCGCAATTTATCGCATCGGCCACCATTGTCACCAATTCCGAGCTGCTCGCACGCGCCGAGGTTAAGGCCGCTGTCGTAAACGTCGCGCCCGTCGTGCGCGATTGGGATCAAGCGGTCACGCGCATTGCGCTCGAGGCGGATGCAGAAAGCGACGACACGGGACAGATCGAGCATTTCGTCCATGCACTGATAGAGAACGACGAAAACGCCGCGACGATGTATAAGTACACCTATATCGGGCAGGCGACGAACGCCGCTGCGGACCCCAACGCCAATTCTGCTGGTGTATCGGAGGACGAGCGTGGCGGCATCAAGCCCTCGAGCGACAACGTGCTGTTTGCTGGCGTGCTCAGCGAAGCCCACATGAAGCTGGCAATGATTGCCGGCGTAGAATGTCTGTTCCGTATCGCCTCGGTGCGCTACGGCGACAATGGCCGCTCGCGCCTAGTGGTGCACACAAAGGCAAACGGCACGTGGTCCGCTCCCACGCCCGTGGACTTCCCCCTTGGGTTTGGCGAGGGCGACGTGGAGCGCGACGGCATATACGATTACGACTTCGACGTGGTGGAATATACGGACGGAAGAGGAAACCAGGACGCCTTTGTGTTGCTGGTCTCGGGCGAGCGCCGCGACGGCGACAACACCCTTTTCGATACGGCAAGCACAGCCGGCATACTGTCCGTTGTGCGCCTGCGCATAAGCAACGACGGAGTTCGCGTGATATCGCACACGTCGTGGCGCAGCATCTCGCGCGGCCACCTTCAGGAGGATGGCTACCATTGCCTGCAGTGCCCGCGTATCACGGTGGGCAAGACGCTGGTCGACGGACGTCTGTCGGGCGCCTACCTCCACCGCCGCGGAACCACCGCAGAAAAGGCGCTCGGCAGCGAGGCTGAGGTTGCGCTGGAGTGCTTTACCCTGTGGTCGGACGTTTCGGGCGATAGCCTGACGTTCCGTCAAGTTCTCCGCTTTCCGCAAGCACCGTCGAGCATCGAGCTGGGCGAGCCCGAGAATATCAACGGCAAAATGGTGGTGCCCGTTGCGTACGAGACCGCAGACGGTTGCGGCTGCGCATCGTACGCCGTGATCGGCCAGTCCATTGCGGGCTGGGGCGTTACGTCACCAGATGCCACAGTACCCCACGCGGTGCCGTGGCCGCAGCACACGGGCTTTTTGGCTACCGTCAACGAGCAACTGCAGCATATTACTTGGACGCGAGGCGCATCGGCATTTGCAACACAGCCCGTGGGTGCCGCAGGCTGTGGCCCGGCATCGTTTAGCGTAAGCAACAACGGCAGGTGCGTGCTCTATGTAGAGAACACCGATGGCAAGGTGGGACAAACCTACGACGAAGAAGGCAACCCGGTTGCAGTGATGGGCAAGCACTTCCGCATCTTCGCCAGCACCTTGGCGGGCGATCTGTTCACGGAGCCGTTTGTGATGTGCGAGCTGGACCATCCCGTCGATCAGATAACGACATTTTTGACGTCGGGAGGCATGCTCTCCGCGCTCGCCACGCACATTGTGAGCGCGGAGAAGAGCGAGGCAGAGCTGCACGGCATCGAAGTGCCCTTGGTGGCGTGTGCCACTCCGACGGGCGCCGTTGCTACCTCGGGCGCGGTGGTGCCCGGAGCAGCAGGCGAATCCTTCATGGTCACGGTGCGAAACGACGGCAACACCTTACTGACCGTCGGCACGATCGATCTGTACCGAGAGGGCTCCGGCCAGCCGTTTTCCAGCGCATCCATCGGGTTCGGAGCGAACACACGCATAGCATCGATCTACGATCCAGAGCTTGCCGAGGACGCTTCGGCCAACGACATGGCACACGTGAAGTACGCGCTCGAAACGCTGGGCACACCTTTTGCAACGCACCCGCTGGTAGCCGACAACGGCAACGCCGTGCTGGCACCGGGTTGCACGGCACAGTTCCGCATGAGCTTCGCCATCCCCGAGAGTTGGGGCGACGAAGTGGGCAAACGCGTCACGCTGTATGCGAAGGCGCGTGACCTGGTAGCGCTCGATCCCGTAACGCTCGAGGAAATTCGACCGGGCGCAAACTCGGCGCTGGGTGCCGTACTGCATGAGCTTCATGTGCCTGACGCGGCATGCGAGCGCTCAGAAGTTCAGGTCGGCGTATGCGGCAGCGCGGATACGACAGGACTTCACGACGCCCCGATGACAGCAGACGGCGATGGCGGCTCGAGTGGCGGCGGTACTGACGAGAGCGGCGGCTCCGGCGGAAGCAGCTCCGGCAGTGGCAAGGACCACGGCAATAACAAGCGCTCCGGAAAAGCGGGCGTGCTTGCGGGCACGGGCGATGTCAACGCTCCCCTTACGGCAGCCGCTGCAGCACTCGCCGCGGCAGGCGCCGGCCTCATCGCCTACAGCGCCCGCCGCACTGCGCTCGAAACCGACACCGCCAATGAGGTCAATTCGGATAGGCCTCGCTAGCTCCTAGTTACTTTTGTGAGAGACGTCGACTCGACTCATCGAACATCAAATTGGCTGGTTCTGGATACCCAGAGCCAGCCCGTTGCGAATTAGATGTCGTCAGAGGAGTCGAGTTCTGCCTCGAGCTTGGCACGGCGTCTTTTCGCCGTGAAAAACGTTGCGCACAGGCCAGCAAACGTGGCCGCGAAAATCGTCGCACCGCAGAACACGCCCGTGGCCAGGTTCGCCAACCAAAAGACGCTTTCGAGCGGTACGATCTGCGCCTCAGCGATACAGCGCATTGCGGCAATAACAAGCGCGAACGCGGCGCCGCTAAGACCGCTGAGAAGCAGGAAATATCCAACAGGAAGATGCTCGGTTTGCCCAAAACGATTGGTATCGACATAGCCCTTCCGCGTTTGCAGTCCTGCGCAAATCAACATCACGAGAACGAGCCACAAATACATGGCTGCCTCGAACGGCGTTGCAAAGCCATGCGGCATTTCACTGGCGTCGCTGTGAACCCACGCAACCTGTCGAGCTATAAACTGGTAGAAAAATATCATCAACATGCCAAACGAAAGCAGCACGAAACCAATCTTGTAGATCTTCGCGCTCTCAGCCTCCAGGCGCTCATCCTTTGGGCCGGCATATTCACGCCACTTTTGCACGAGTTTTAAATCTTCAAATTTCATAGCGAACTCCTAAAGAGCGTTAGGGTCGACGTCGATCCCGTCTTCCCAAAACAGATCGTTCAACGTAACGCGTAGCGCTTTGCAGATCGCCACGCACAAATTGAGCGTGGGGTTGTAGCCGCCCGCCTCGATCAGGCCGATGGTCTGGCGCGTAACGCCCACGGCCTCGGCCAAGTCAGCTTGCGAAAGGCCAACCGCCGCGCGCGCCGCCTTCATGCGTAGGTTCTTTTTGCCCGGCATGGAGTTCCTTTCGTAGTAATGGACAGATATCCGTTGCAACATGACAGAAATATATTGCATATATCAGACAATGTCAACTATATCTGTCATTATGAAAACCATATTCGTCATCGCCATGCGGACATTACAACTTCGGTTCACTATTCAAACTTACTCGGACAGAACCGACTCGGTTTTGTCCGAGTAAACGAATCTCCATCGAACTCCGAACGATTGTTCGATGGATTTCGTGTTGGTTGGAATCGTCTGTGGGCTGGGCTATGCTACCTTGACTATCTATATGACTTAAACGCAGCAAGGGAGCACCGAGAGAGCGAGTATGGCAAAAAACACCGCAAACTATGGTAACGACAGTATCCGCCAGCTCAAGGACGAGGAGCGCGTACGCCTGCGCCCTGCCGTTATCTTTGGCTCGGACGGACTCGATGGCTGCGCACACGCTGCCTTCGAGATTCTGTCCAACGCCGTTGACGAGGCGCGCCAGGGCTACGGCAAGCTCATCACCCTTACCGCCTTTCGCGATGGCTCCATTCAGGTAGAGGACAACGGCCGCGGCTGCCCGCTCGACTGGAACCCCTCCGAGAAACGCTTTAACTGGGAACTTGTCTTTTGCGAGCTCTATGCCGGCGGCAAGTATAACAACAACCAGGGCGGCGACTACGATTTCTCGCTCGGCACCAACGGCCTGGGCTCGTGCGCGACCCAGTACGCTTCCGAGTACATGGACGTTACCGTCTGGCGTGACGGTAACAAGTACTCCTTACACTTTAAGAAGGGCAAGGTTGTCGGCGCCAAGAAGAAGGCACTCGAGATTGAGCCCAGCGACGAGAACCGCACCGGCACCACTATCAAGTGGCGCCCCGATCTTGAGGTCTTTACCTCGATTAGCATTCCCCACGATTGGTATCGCGAGACCATGCGCCGTCAGGCCGTGGTCAACGCCAACGTGACCTTCCGCCTGCGCATCGAGGGCGACGATGGCGAGTTTTCCGAAGAGGACTTTTGCTACCCCAAGGGCATCGAGGACTACGTGCTCGAAAAGGTCGGTACCGACTACCTCACCGAGCCCTTCTTTATCGAGGCCGACCGTCGCGGTCGCGACCGTGAGGACTTGCCCGACTACAACGTAAAGATCACCGCGTGCATGTGCTTCTCGCGCACCTTCATGATGCAGGAGTACTACCACAACTCATCGTGGCTCGAGAACGGCGGCTCGCCCGAAAAGGCTGCCCGCAGCGCCCTCACCAGCGCCATCGATGCTTACATTAAGCAACAGGGCAAGTACAACAAAAACGAGAGCGGCATTAAGTGGCAGGACGTCCAAGACTGCCTGGTGCTGGTGACCAACTGCTTCTCCACCCAGACGTCTTACGAAAACCAAACCAAGAAGGCCATCAATAACCGCTTTATCCAGCAGGCCATGACGGCCTTCTTTAAGGAACGCCTCTCGACCTACCTAATCGAGAACAAAGACGCCGCCAACAAGATTATGGAGCAGGTGCTCATCAACAAGCGCTCGCGCGAGAACGCCGAGAAGACGCGCCAGAGCATCAAAACCAACCTGCAGCAGAAGACCGACATGGCCAACCGCGTGCAGAAGTTCATCGACTGCCGCTCCAAGGACAAGAGCCGTCGCGAGATCTACATCGTAGAGGGCGACTCGGCAGCAGGCGCCATTCGCACGTCGCGCGATGCCGAGTTCCAGGGCGTTATGCCCGTCCGCGGCAAGATCCTCAATTGCCTGAAGGAGGACTACCCGCGCATCTTTAAGTCCGACATCATCATGGACCTTATGCGCGTGCTAGGCTGCGGCGTGGAGATCAAGGACAAGCGCATCAAGAACCTCGGTGCCTTCGACCTGGACAACCTCAACTGGAACAAGGTCATCATTTGTACGGACGCCGACGTCGACGGCTATCACATCCGCACGCTTGTGCTCACCATGCTCTATCGTCTGGTGCCCACGCTTATCGACGAGGGCTACGTCTATATCGCCGAGTCGCCGCTCTACGAGATCAACTGCAAAGAAAAGACCTACTTTGCCTACACCGAGCTCGAGAAGAACGGCATCCTCAAAGAAATCGGCGACCAAAAGTGCTCCATCAACCGCTCCAAGGGTCTTGGTGAGAACGATCCGGATATGATGTGGCTCACCACCATGAACCCCGAGACGCGTCGCCTGATCAAGGTGGAGCCCGAGGACGTCACCAAGATGGAGACCATGTTCAACCTGTTGCTGGGCAACGACGAGGCGGGCCGCAAGTGCCATATCTCCGAGCACGGCAAGGAATACCTGGACCAGCTGGACCTGCAGTAGCAGCAAATCGATAACGACGGCCTATAAGAAGTTCAAGAGGATATCGTGGCAAAGAAGAAGACGAAGAACCAGCCAAAGAAAAAGCAGGTTAACGCCGAGAACGTCATCGGCCTGCACTCCGAGGTCACCGACCAGCCGATCACGCAGACGCTCGAGGTCAACTACATGCCCTACGCCATGAGCGTCAACGTCTCGCGTGCGTTCCCCGAGATCGACGGCTTTAAGCCCTCGCACCGCAAGCTGCTCTACACCATGTACAAGATGGGTCTGCTCAAGGGCGAGCGCCAGAAGAGCGCCAACATTGTGGGCCAGACCATGAAGCTCAACCCGCACGGCGATGCCGCGATCTACGAGACGATGGTGCGTCTGGCGACGGGCAACGAAGCGCTGCTTGCGCCCTTCGTGGAGTCGAAGGGCAACTTTGGCAAGTACTATTCGGGCGACCTGAGCTACGCCGCCTCGCGTTATACCGAGGCCAAGCTCTCCCCCATCAGCGCCGAGATCTTCAAGGACATCGACAAGGACCCGGTCGACTTCGTTGACAGCTACGACGGCGCCATGAAGGAACCGCGCCTGCTGCCCACCACGTTCCCCAATATTCTGGTTTCGGCCAACAAGGGCATCGGTGTCGCCATGGCGTCTGACATCTGTGGTTTCAACCTCAACGAGGTCTGCACCGCCACCATGCACTACCTGCAGGATCCCGACTGCGACCTGCTTGAGTATATGCCCATGCCCGACTTCTCGACCGGCGGCGAGATCATCTACCGCCGCGAGGAGATGGAGAAGATCATCGAGACCGGCCTTGGCAGCTTCCAGATTCGCTCCCGCTGGCGTTGGATTCCCGAAGAGCGCATCATCGAGGTCTACGAGATTCCCTACACCACCAAGACCGATGTCATCATCGAGCGCATCGTCAAGCTCTCCAAGGAGGGCAAGGTCAAGGAGATCGCCGACATCCGCGACGAGACCGACCTCTCGGGCCTGCGCATCGCTATCGACCTTAAGCGCGGTGTCGACCCCGACAAGCTCATGGCCAAGCTCTATCGCTCGACCACGCTGCAGGATTCGTTCTCGTGCAACTTCAACGTGCTCGTCGACGGCTATCCCCGTGTCATGGGCGTGCGCCAGATCCTGCACGAGTGGGTCAAGTGGCGTATTGAGTCCACGCGTCGCCGCATTAACTTTGACCTGGGCAAAAAGTCCGAGCGCCTGCACCTGCTGCACGGCCTCGAGGCGATCTTGCTCGACATCGACAAGGCGATCGCCATCATCCGTGGCACCAAGCTCGAGGCCGAGGTCGTGCCCAACCTTATGAAGGGTTTCGACATCGACGAGACCCAGGCCGAGTTTGTTGCCGAGCTTAAGCTCCGCAACATCAACGAGGAGTACATCCTCAACCGCACCAAGGACATTGCCAAGCTTGAGGGCGAGATTGCCGAGCTTGAGGAGATCCTCTCCAGCGAGGAGAACATCAAGAAGGTCATCAGCGACGAGCTGGCCGCGGTCAACAAGAAGTACGTGATGCCGCGCCGCACGGGCAGGATTGAGCCCCATGAGGTTATCGAAGTAAGCTTGGAGCCCGAGGTCGAGGAGTACCCGGTCACCATCATGCTCTCGCGCGACGGCTACCTTAAGAAGATGACCGACCGCGTGCTCAAGAAGGCTACCACGCTCAAGTACAAGGACGGCGACAAGCCCTTTATCGAGTTCCCGTCCTCCAACACGCACGAGCTGCTCGTGTTTACCAACAAGAGCCAGGTGTACAAGTGCAAGGTTGCGGCGTTTGAGGACACCAAGTCGGCCCAGCTGGGCTCGTACCTGCCGACCGATCTTGAGATGGAACCCGACGAGAGTGTCATCTGGGTCATCGACCCCGAGGACTACAAGGCCGACGTGTTGTTCGTCTTTGAGAACGGCCGCGTGGTGCGCGTCGCGCTTTCTGGATACGTCACCAAGACCAACCGCAAGCGCCTTAAGAACGCCATCTACGGCGGCAGCAAGCTGCTGTATGCCCAGGTGCTCAAGGAGGACCGCGACATCGCGCTGGTCTCGAGCGACTACCGCCTGATGAACTTCAACACGTCGCTGCTCAAGACCAAGACGACCACCAACACGCAGGGCGTCCAGGCCTTTACGGCCAAGAAGGGCCGCTCGGTCACCACCGTCGGCACGACCGAGGAGATCCTTGGCGCCGGCGTCTCGGCCGAGAAGTTCACCGCGCAGAGCCTCCCCTCAGCCGGTGCCCTCATGAAGGAAAACGACATGCCGAGTTTGTTTGATTAGGACGACGGCAGAACCGCCATAGTTTTACAAAGCAGCGGGGCCCGGAGCGCAGCAATATCGCGCCCCGGACCCCGCTCGTTGCGGAGGTCATCCTCGGAAATGTCGACGATACGGGGGTTTCCCGCACCGTCCTAAGCCGTTAGCAAAACTCGCAAAAGTTAGCAAAAGTTGCAAAAATTAGCAAAACTTGCAAAGGAGCTACCATGCAGTGCAGCAAGAGCCCCTTTACCCCGACGTTCCGAAGCGTCCCTCCCTTTCTAGCGGGTCGCGAACACATCCTCCGTGATATCAACCGTGGCTTTATCAACGGTCCGGGAGACCCCAACCTGTCGACCATTTTTACGGGCGCAAGAGGAACGGGTAAGACGGCGCTTCTCTCGCTCCTTTCAAAAACGGCGCTTGAACACGGCTGGATTGCAGCAAATGTCTCCCGCCATGCCAGGCATGCTCGAAGATATTATCGAGCGAACCAAAGAAGCGGCAGATAGCTACCTTTCACAGTCTCACGCGCGCATGAACGGCGTTCAAATTGGTCCAGTGGGCATCAATTGGACATATGTTCAAGAAGCCCAGGGCAACTGGCGCACGTGCATGAATGGCATCTTCAGGCAACTCGAGAAGCATGGCATCGGGCTTCTCTCGAAACGACCTATCGGGAGCTTTCCGATAAAGACATTGAGTTTTTGCTCGCGATGCTGCCCGATTCTGGCCCCAGCAGGGTCTCGGAGATAGCCAAACGCATGGGCGTTGCCAGCAACTATGCAAGCCAATATAAACGCCGTCTCCTCGAGGACGGCGTCATCGGGGAACGTGGACGTGGCCTCGTTGGCTTTGACATCCCCGCGTTCAGGGAGTTCCTGAGCGAGAAAGTCTCCTAGCACGCGGAGATTGTCCACAAGGGCAACGGTGCATGGCAATCAACGATTCACCCGGCAAGGACGGCAAGTACTTCCAATAACGCTGATTGCCATGCGTTCTTCTTGTTCTTAGGCGAGCTTGCGAGCGAGCTCTCGAACCTCTTCCAACTTGGGCGAGGATGCCATGCTGTCGCGCTCGGTCATACCGCTGATGGTGACAATGCCCAGGTCCTCCCACTTGCAGTACGCGCAGGTCGACTTGTACATAGCGATCGCCGCATCATAGACGCCCTCGCTGTGGCTATCGAGCAAAAGGGCCGTCTTGGTGAACGGGAAGCCCGTAGCACCGAAGGCGTACAGGCGGTCGATGGCGGCCTTCTCCTGCGCGGTGATATCAAACCAGTAGATAGGCGAGGCGAAGACGACCATATCTGCGTCTTTCAGCGACTCAATCACGTTGGCCATGTCATCCTTCTGCACGCAAGTGCCCTCGTGGGCGAAGCAATACTGACACCCCAGGCAACCAGCGATTTTCTTGCCGGCAACGCGGATGACCTCGACCGTATGGCCGGCCTCGCGCGCGGTCTCGGCAAACGCCTCGACCATGGTGTCGGTATTGGCGCCCTTACGCGGGCTACCACTCAATACAACGATATTCATAGAAATCTCCCTCCTTCATGCCGCAGGCACACGATGATTCAGGACAGGTTTTCGTTAGCACCCTCGTAGCGGTTCTCTGCCCCCTAAGCAGCGTGTCCGCTACGAAACGACCGTCTTGTAATAAGCGCCGAAGTCTGCGAGCGAGTCCATGATGGGCATCATCTGGCGACCGAGCTCGGTAAGGCCATACTCAACGCGGGGAGGATTCTCGCCATAGTCATGGCGAAAGACCAGTCCATCATCCTCCATCTGCCGCAGGCTGTCGGTAAGCACCTTCTGAGAGATTCCCTCAAGGTTGCGGCGCAACTCGTTGAAACGCCAAGGGCGTACGCGCAAGTTACGGATAATGAGCAGCTTCCACTTGCCGCCAATGAGCGCTACCGCCGTTGCGACCGGACACTCCGGAAGCTCCTCTTTCGCCATCACGGGAGACACAACCTCCTTGACCATACCGGTTTCACAAAAAAGTACGCAGTTACAAATATGTGCGTACTCGTATTTGTATGCGCTTTCGCGTTGAATATAACTCACGCAGGAGATGCCTGCAAGGTAAATCAACCCAAAGAGAGGAACCATTATGGCTAATTATGCAAAGACCCACATCGGTAATGAGAGCCGTGTCGAGCTGCACGAAGTGCTCGGGCTTACCGGGGCAGAGGTGAGTGTCAACAATCTTCCCGCCGGCGCTGGCGTTCCGTTTGTCCATGCACACAAGGAAAACGAGGAGATTTATGGCGTGCTCGAGGGCGCGGGCTCGGTCACGATCGACGGTGAGGATATCGAGCTTGCAGCCGGCGACTGGCTGCGCATTTCCCCCGCCGCACACCGTCAGTTCCGCGCCGCATCCGACTCGGGCATCACATACGTCTGCATTCAGGTCAAGCAGGGATCCCTCGACGCCTTCACGGCCGACGACGCTATCATGTTCTAATTCGCGATTGGTGTGCAAGGGACCGATACCGCCCGCATGCCCCCTTCGGAATAGGCGCTGAGCAGCTCCTGGGCGTGGGCGAACTCGGGCCCTCGCCTCCAACCGAGCAGGCGGTTGACCGCGAGATTTCCCTGGACGTTGTGAACGAAGAGCAGATAGGCGTCCTCGCGCGAGAGCCCAGTCTCCTCCATGATCGAGGGAACCATCTGCTCAGCGCCGCGCTCGACGACGCGCTGTGCCACCCGGGCATACGCATCGTCATCCGAGTAGAGCAGATAATAGTCATCGTTTGCCGGCGGGCGCTGGCAGAGGGCGCCCGCCTCCGCCCCCTCGAGCGGGGGCGCCGCTGCCAGGGCCTCGTCGATAAGTGCATCAAGCAGCGCGAACTTGTCCTCGTAGTGCAAATAGAACGTGCCACGGTTGATATCGGCGCGGCGGCAGATATCCGCCACCGTCATCTTCGCGAAGCCGACCTCGGCCAGCAGCGCAAAGAACGCCTCCCGTATGACCGAAAGCGTATAGCGTCGGCGACGATCGATCTTCCCCGATTCCATGGCCCCTCCAATTGCAGCGCTCAACAATATCCAGAAGCCGCTCGTTTATCGACAGCAGCTCGAAACTGTTCATTGCTCTGACGCAAATCAACACTGATACTTTTTATAGACACCTGTTCATTGTAGTTGAAAGAGAGTATCAAGTGACTCTATACGAGCGGCTCGTTATCGAACTCACTAACCAATCGTTTTCCCATCAGGCCGCCTACCGCACCGGCGGCACGCCCTATGAACTGAGTGCCCGCGAGCCCGAGCGCTACGACCAGCAAATCGAAACGTTTGCCCGCATGATCGATGAAGCCGATTGCGTGCTTGTAGGCGGGGCCTCTGGGCTCTCCGCGGCGGGCGGCGGCGACTTCTACTACGAAGACAACGCGACCTATCGCAGGCATTTCGGCAAATTCGCCGAGCGCTACGGTTTCAGGGGCGCTTTTGAAGGGTCGTCCTACCGCTGGCCCACCGCCGAGTCGCGCTGGGGCTACCTTGCCACCTTCCTCGACACCACGCTCAACGCCCCGCTGCGCGAGCCCTACAAAGATCTCGACGCCATTCTTACCGAGAAAGACTTCTTCGTTCTCACCACCAACCAGGACACGCAGTTCATGAAAATCTACCCTTGGGAGAAGGTAGCAGAGATCCAAGGCGATCACCGCTTCTTCCAGTGCTCCCACTGTTGCACCGGCGAGGTGTGGGACGCGGTCGAGCCGGTCTCCCGCATGGTAGAGGCCATGGGAGACGGCCTTGAGGTTCCGACAGAATTCGTGCCACGCTGCCCGCACTGCGGGGCAGAGGCGTTCCCTTGGGTTCGCGGCTACGGCAACTTCCTGCAGGGCGAGCTCTACGAGGAGCAGTACCGCAAGGTGTCCGACTGGCTCGACGCGCACGCGCGGCAGAGGATCCTTTTCCTCGAGCTGGGCGTGGGCCGCATGACGCCTGCGTTTATCCAGGAGCCGTTCTGGGCCCTCACGGCGCAGTTGCCGCAGGCTGGCTACATCGCCGTGAACAACAGGACGCAGTTTCTCCCCCGTGCAATCGAGGATCGGGGGCTCGCCGTTCGTGCCGATATCGCCGACGTGCTCGCCGACGTGCGCAAGACGCTGGGTAGGTAGCGCATGGAAACGGTAAAAGCGGTTCGTATCGGCCAGGCACTTGCCGAGGCGGATCTTATCATCATCGGCGCCAGCAACGGGCTCGACATGGCAGAGGGGCTCAACCTCTTCTACGCCGATGCTCATTTCCAAGAAGCGTACGGAGACCTCGCCCAGGCTGATGGCATCGGCTGCATACTGCAGGGGCTCACCTCTCCGGATGCAAACGTGCGACGCCGATGGGCCGATCGATTCCATCAAAAGGAGTATGTCGAGTATGAGCCCGGCCCAATCATGAACGGGCTGCGGCATCTTACGGAGCACGCTGATACCTTCGTGATCACATGCAATATTGACGGGCACTTCGCACGCGCAGGGTTCAACGAGAACCACGTGCTCGAGACGGAGGGAAGTACGTGCACGTCGATTGACGAGCAGCGTCTCGCCCACCCAGATGCCCTCGCCATGGCGCAGCTCGAAGATCTCGCGCACCTTGTGCAAGCGCATCGCAACCACAAGGTTGCCATCCTCGAACTTGGCGTGGGGCTGCGCAACGGCGTCATAAAGCGCATGCTCGCTCGGGTCGCGAACGCCTGCGAACACGCCACCTACATCGTGTTCAACTACAGTCAGGCTCTGACGCCCGACGCTTCGTGCGAGACAATTCTCGTTGACGGCGATATGACCCCGGCTTTCGAGGAGATCGTTCGATGCCACCTCTAGAAAGAGAAGCGATGAGGCTTCGAAGCCTCATCGACGATGCCGACGCCATCATCGTCGGCATCGGCTCGGGTATGTCGAGCGCCGCCGGGTTCAACCATTACAACCATGCGGGCATGACGTGTGCCGGAATGGCGGACTGGCAGAAAGCCTTTGGCTTCAAGAGCCTTTTCGACGGCTTCTATCACCTCTACCCCAGCCTCGAGCAGCAATGGGCCTACTACGCGCGATACATCGATTTCATGCTGCGCGAGCCGGCCTCACAACCCTATCTCGACCTGCGGTCCCTCATCGGCCATAAGGATTACTTCATCCTGAGCACCAATGTGGACACCCAGGTCGAAAAGGCCTTCCCCGCCGAGAGGACCTGCAACTACCAGGGAAGCTTCGCATACCTTCAGTGCAAGCAGCCATGCTGCGACGAGCTCTTCGACGCGAGCCCCTACGTTGAGCGCATGATTGCCGGGATGGAGAGGTTTGAGGTACGCAGCGAGGACGTTCCCCGCTGCCCGCATTGCGGCTGGCAGCTTGTGCCGTGGGTGCACGACGACACATTTCTGCAGGGCGCGGCATGGCGCGAGAGTATCGAACGATATGAGCGCTTCGTGCGCGAGCGCAGCGATTGCCGCGTGCTGTTGCTGGAACTTGGCGTGGGCGAAATGACCCCCGGTATCATCACGCTCCCATTCTGGAGCATGACCGCAAAGCTGCCGGATGCGCACCTGCTGAGCGTAAACATCTCGGGCGACTCGGCTCCGCTGCAGCTCGGAAGCAAAGCAGAGGCGATCCAGGCCGACTTGCGCACCCTGCTCTCGGTGGCGCGGGTGGGAGACGAGTAACGTGGCGAGGCTTTTGCGCTTTCATCAGCCCGGACATCACGCCCATAGAAGCGATGGCTCTGATTCGGGTGTCAAAGTTTAAGCCTCCTTGTCAGCCGCTGTAAGGTATTCCTCGTCGTCCACGGGCTCCAACCACTCGTTGGAGGTCTCCTCGCCCGGAACCTCCAGCGCGAGATGGGAGAACCAGCTGTCGGGCGCGGCTCCGTGCCAATGCTTTACGCCCGCGGGAATATTTACTACATCGCCAGGGCGCAGCTCCTGTGCCGGTTTACCCCATTCCTGGTAAAACCCTCGACCAGCCACACAGATGAGGATCTGTCCGCCGCCGCTTTTGGCGTGATGGATGTGCCAGTTGTTGCGGCAGCCGGGCTCGAACGTCACGTTGTAGACGCCGACCTGATTTGTGGAAAGGGGCGCGAGGTAGCTTTGCCCGATAAAGTACTTCGCAAATGCGTCGTTGGGGGCACCGATGGGAAAGGCCATCTCGTTTTGATGCTTAGCTCTTGCATCAGCAGCATCGCTATCCGCCCAGACCTCCTTCGCCATGCGAAAGGCCGCCCATGCCTTGGGCCATCCTGCGTAAAACGCCGCATGTGTAAGGATTTCCGCTATCTCCGTCCTGGTCACGCCATTGTTCTTTGCGGACATCAGATGATATTGGAACGAAGAATCCGTCAGTCCCTGCGACATCAGGGCCACCACCGTCACGATGCTACGGTCCCGCAGGGAGAGCTCGCCCTCTCGGCTCCACACCTCGCCGAACAGCACATCGTCGTTGAGCTGTGCGAATTTGGGGGCGAACTCCCCTAGGGCATCTCTGCCCGCTGTCTGCTTAATCGTCATGCTTGATTCCTCCTGTCGTTGGTTTTGAGTACAAGCTGCTTCCGCGCAGCTAAGCCGCGCCTAGACTTCCATGCCCATTCGTTGCGCCTGCTCCAGAGCGGGATGCCCGGCGATATCGCCCACACCGTTCACGCCGCCGGCGCAAACCGTTTTGCCCATAACGAACACCCCTTGCGCTACCGATTTGTATTGACGAGAATGAAGGTAATACCTAAACCTGACTTTAGGTCAAGGAATGAAGTCGAGATTTATTCGGAGGAGCCATGTACACAATCGGACAGGTGGCGGAGATGTTCGGTCTGCCCGCCTCAACGCTGCGGTACTACGACAAGCAGGGATTGTTCCCGGGGCTGGAGCGGACGTCCGGCATTCGCCGATTCGGCGATACGGAACTCGAAGCGCTTCGGGTCATCGAATGCCTGAAGAAGGCGGGAATGGAGATCAAGGACATCCGTCTGTTCATGGAATGGTGCGCAGAGGGGCCATCGACCTACGCCAAGCGCAAGGCCATGTTCGAGGAGCGGAAGGCCCACATGGAGTCGGAGATCGCGAAGATGAACCGTGCCCTGGACATGTTGAAGTTCAAATGCTGGTACTACGAGCAGGCGATTCAAGATGGCAGCGAGGATAGGCTGGAGGCGCTGATTCCCGACAATTTGCCGGAAGAGATCAAAGATGCCTACGAGAACGCGCACGCTCGATAAAGCCGTTCGCTATCCATGGGGCTCCGGCAAGGAGCTCTTTCCGAACAGAACGAAAAAGAAAACCTCCGACCCAGAGGATCCGGAGGCTGTTATTCCCGCTATTCCCACTCGACAATAGGAGCCACTGGCCAAAAGCCTGTCAACATCAAAACAAGTTCTCAATCCGTCGATTCTACGTGAGGCAATATCCTCATTTGATACCCGCGCTGTTTGCGCACTAGGAAGCAAAGGAATCTGGCCACCACTCAAATAAGATCACCGCCATCTTGCATAAACGACGCCATGTTAAGGTGCCTGACGCCATCCCTCTCCTGCAATAGAGAATCAAGCGTGAACAAGTAACGCGGATACCCATCCCTGATGTGGCCGAACGGCCTGTACTCGCGCTCCTCGACGTCTCTGTCGGCAATCGACATAGAGGCCTGGATGTAGGCGTAAGCATTGCGCCTACGAGCGATGAAGTCACACTCGAGCTTCCCAATACGGCCCACAGAAAGCTCGTACCCGCGCGATGCAAGATAGAGGTAGATCTTCACGTCGGTATATACGCAAGATGCACCCCTTTTTCTCATCGTCCATTTCATCAGTTATGGGGGTGCTTTTTTACATTTTATAAAAAAGCGTACCGATAGCTTATTCCCACTCAGTTTCGAAAATCGAATGGTTTTGAAGTTTCGAAAGCGGCGTCCCAACATGCGTAAGGGCATGTTGGGACGCATCAGTTAAACGGGAATCGACTCACGCGAGAAGGCGCCGCCCCGTCGCCTCGAGACGTGCGACAGACAGATTAGGTTTGGGGAGTAGAACGGCCCTTGCGCGAGGCGTGAATTGTAATCGATAAAGCCGAGCTTTGAGAACATGCGGTTTATCTCGTCGAACGTTGAGCCGACAGGGGCTTGCGCCACAGTAGGCGACTTAGCGACGCCCATGTCCATGATGCCGGGCACAAGCGTGAATGATCCACGTGGAGGCGAAGGGGCCGCCCGAGAGGTTGATGGTGAGCGAGCACCAAAGGTCAAGGTAGCCCTCGCCTTCCGGGCTTGCGAGGTCGAGGGCGAGCGCCCCTCCCTCGGTCGCGTACAGCGGCGGCAGGCACTCGGCCAGCTCCTCGGTCATAAGCGCTTACATGTCCGTCTCCCCTCTGGGCCACGTCGGACCCCTAGAATCTTCGCCCCGCGGGCAAAGCCTCGGCGCGCCCCATGGCATCTCGACTTTGCCCCCTGCAATGTCGCGCAGCGGAGACACCACCTGAGACGGATGTCGATGCATCGAACCCGAGACCGGGCGCGGCGGCGGGGAGCCTCTCGCGCGAACAATCTGCTCGATCCTGCCGCACCCATCTTAAAAAACAGTTCGAAAAACGTTCAATCGTACGACATCCGTCGAACAGTCGGGGGTACACACCACTACAGAAGACCCACAGAACGGAGGGCGAGATGGTCGGCGACGGGTTCAAGGCACTCTCCGGCCCCACGCTCCGCCAGGGAGGGCGTCGGGAGGGAGGCCGTAATGGGTGAGAAGGGCGAGCGGCCGGAGCGGGTGTTTCCCGGCAGGACAGACCCGTGGTTCATAGCGGCCATGGTGATTGTAGCGGGCGGTTTATCCGCGGCGTGTATCGCGTGTTTCCTGAGCTCGAGTCCCGCGCTCTTATGGGGCTGGCTCGCGCTGCTGCCCGTCCCGGCCCTCGTGGCCCTGGCCGCCCTTCCCGTCCGCAGCAACCGCCTCGAGCTCTACAGCGACCGCCTCGTCGTCGTGTATGCTGGGATGCGTTCGGTGATACCCTACGCCCACGTGCGGGGCGTCCGGCGCACCAGGACGCTCTGGGCGGGGACGGCCAATTCGCTCGACCGCGTCTATATCAAGGCGCCCTACGACGGCGACGCCATCGTCTCGGTGACCGACAACGATGCCCTCGTGGCAGAGCTCGAGCGTAAGTGCGGCCTGCGACCCGGCTGCGAACAAGGCAACTAGCTTCGCAGGGCGGCTATCAGCGACTTGCTGCTCATCGTCATATCACGGCGGCCAATTTTGGGTCGGGCTGGCGGAGCATGTCGAGGACGGCAGATACGGCGTCGCCCGCATCGTCTTCGGCGCAGAACCGTCCACTGAGGAGATCCTGCGATTCGTCGTCAACAAATGGGCGAAGCTCTCGTTCTTCGGTCACGATTCGACCGAGGCGAGCAAGCCCGCGAAGAACCCCAAGCGACGCACCCGCGAGGCGGCGAAAGCCCTTAAGCGGCCGGCGATGAGCACCAAGGCGCAGCAGGCGCTCGCGGCGCAGCGGGAAGCAATGAAGCGGGAGTCGGCTCGAGCAAGAAGCCAGCGTCGCGCGGACGAGGCGGAGGTGCGCTTCGAGCAGCGAAAGCTGAAGCGCAAGCAGAAGCATCGTGGCCATTGATCGCCGTTCGCAGCAAGGCAAACCATATACAGCAGCGGCGTCAGTTCCACTTGAAGCTGACGCCGCATAGACGCTGATGGAGATGGCTGCGAGCGGGCACGAGCGTGCCGCCGCACCTCATGGCCTGTTTCTCGGGTATTTGGGGCGCGCGGCGTTCAAAAATGCAGAGCGACTCCGCATGGCTCGAGACTGAGCCGAGGTGCCCTACTTCTCGCCCTCCAGCAGCCCCACAATGCGGTCGATGTCGACGGCAAAGCGAGGCCTTCCCTCGTGCTCGTAGCGGTCGAGGTATGCCTGGCACTCGGAGACAATGCGCTTGGTGTTGCCATCGATGATGCGCTGGAGCGTCTCGTAGTAGGCCGAGCCCTCGGTCCTGAAGCGGCGCTGGTAGGCCTTGGTTATGGGGAACATCTTGATGTAGTGGATGCCGTGGCGGCAGCCGGGGCGCGTCGTGGGGCGGGGTGGCAACGCAAAGTACTGGTCTTTGGGCACGTTAGGGGCGATGTTGGAACGCAGCGGCACGGCGAAGTCCCTGCGCTTCCCGCGGAAACGCAGCCTCACCACCACGATGCAGGGGCGATTGTGCTTAAGCATGAGCTCGCGGTCGCCCTCGATGAGGTCGAAGAAGTCCTGGGGGATGGATACGATCTTCATCGGTTGCGCCCCCTTCATACGAAGCGGGGCCCGCATCGCTGCAGGCCCCTACAGGTGGGCGATATTCTACGCCTTGCGGCACCCCGTCGCCCACGGAGGTTAAACGTACACGTAAGCCGTACTCTGAAAGCCGCGGCTTCCGGCAAGTAGTTTATACCACGAAAGGTCGCTTTCAATGCGCATAGCTCGCAAAATAACACTCGCCGGGCCGTCACCCCTGATCTTCTCGACCGTCTCCTCCGGGTACTTATTGCGTGCCGCGGGCACCTCCGTCCTTATTATCGCGATAAACATACCATGAGTGGCGTACGGGTCGAGAAGGGCTGGCGCCAAAAGAGCCCAACGACCGTTACGGCTTCGTTAGAAACGCGCCCCACCATGGATGGTGAACCCGAAAGGTA
>UROM01000004.1 GCA_900549455.1 uncultured Collinsella sp.
GAGATGCTCAGGAGTCTCGTGGGCTCGGAGATGTGTATAAGAGACAGCTTATGGATAAAGAAGTTTTTGCGGAGAAATTGAAATACAACGTGGAGCAGAAAAACATGCTTCTGGAAAAACTTTACGGGATGGAAGGCTTCGATTATGAGCAGATGCTGATTGATTACCTGGGATATGCGGAAAAACTCCGCCCTTATGTGAAAGATACGAACTATACCGTCCAGACTCTGGTCAGGGAAGGAAAGAACGTTCTTTTTGAAGGCGCCCAGGCATCCATGCTCGACTGTGACAACGGCACTTATCCTTTCGTCACGTCATCCCATCCGACGGCGGGCGGTGCATGTATAGGCGCAGGCATCGGGCCGCACATGATGCAGAATATCTTCGGTGTGGTGAAAGCATACAGCACCCGTGTCGGAGAAGGGCCGTTCCCAACGGAACAGGTGAATGAAATTGGCGACCGTATCCGGAACATTGCCCATGAATTCGGTACGGTTACCGGCCGTCCCCGCCGTGTAGGCTGGCTTGACGCCCGTGCCGTCCGTTACGCGGCGGCGCTGAACTCTTTCGATTATCTGGCGATTACCCGGCTGGATATCTTAGACGAGCTGGAAGAAATCAAAGTCTGTGTTGGCTATGAATATGAAGGAAAACCGGTCAAAGAATATCCGGCAGATCTGAAATTTCTTTCCAAAGTCACTCCGATTTATAAAACCTACAAAGGATGGAAAGAAAAAATCAGCGCCATCCGTGACTACGACCGGCTTCCGGTGCTCTGCAAAGAATACCTGGCGGATATTTCTAAAGAAATCGGCGTCCCCATCGGCATCGTTTCCGTGGGGCCCAGCCGTGAAGAAACCATCGTAGTGAAAGATGTATTTTAAGAATAGAAAAGTAAGCATATAAAACAGAAAACGCGTGTCCTGAAATTGAAAAAACGGGAGACGCGTTTTGTATTTCTCAAAGAAAAAAGCTCCGTGAAGGGAGCCGGTTTGGAGCGGATGATGGGAATCGAACCCACGTATTTAGCTTGGGAAGCTAATGTTCTACCATTGAACTACACCCGCATATGAAATTGTACTTTACTATTGTAGATGATTTTATCGAATAAATCAAGATTTGCAGGAAAAAAAAACGGGCAAGGGGGAAGGATGGACTTTTCGGAGCGTTCCTGTGATTTACGTGGACATGTGAAAGATGATTGTTTATAATATCTTTTAACCATTAAAAGGTTATTTGTTTTTCTTTCGTCGGTACAGAGATAGGAGGTCAATGGAGCATAGCAGAACGGAAGGAATGTTTAGCTTGTTGTAGTGTGTTTTGATGCAGTGGAGTGTTAGGAGGATTATTTATGGAAGAAGAACAGAAAAAAGTAAGCGGGGCTGCCGCATTGCCCAAGGTGGGATGGAAAGGAATGCTTGCTTTGGCTTTCGGTATCCTTTTCTTTGCCGGGGTTTTTGCCACGGTACAGGGGGCGGAATGGCTCAAAGCATTTGATTACAGTACGCTCATCGGTAAATTCGGTACGATGAAAGATCCGGCGAAAGCAACTTTTGTCGGTATGGGCGGGGTAAGCGCAAGAGGAGGATTTATTTTCGCGCTGTCACTCATTCCTTCCGTTATGCTGGCCATCGGTGTTGTAGACGTGCTGGATCATTATGGCGCTCTTTCCGCGGCGCAGAAACTGATGACGCCGCTCTTTAAACCGCTGATGGATGTACCCGGCCTCGTCGGACTGGCTTTGATTACCGATCTGCAGAGTACCGATGCCGGCGCGGCTCTCACCAAAGAATTATATGATGACGGCCTTATTGATAAAAGAGAACAGACCATCATTGCAGCGTGGCAGTATTCCGGAGCGGGGACGATCAGTAATTACTTTGCTATTGCAGGTGCGCTTTTTGGATTTATCCTCTGCCCGATCATTGTCCCTGTTATCATCATTATGGTCATGAAATTTGTCGGTGCCATGATTTGCCGCTTTGTTCTTGATACTGTTTATAAAGGAGATTTCAAAAATGACAACTGAAACGAGACCGGTACAAATAAAGCCTAATATTTTTGATATCTTCATCGGCGGCGCCAGAAAAGGCTGGAATCTGGCTACACAGAACCTTGTACCGAATATTTTGATGGCCTATGTCATCGCCTATATTTTAAATATTCTCGGTGTTATGGATTTCCTTGGATACTGGCTGGGGCCCATCATGGGCATCTTCGGCCTGCCGGGACAGTCTTTCGTTATTCTTCTGACCACCTGGCTGTCCTGTTCTGCAGGGGTAGGTGTGGCAGCTTCTCTCTATGCGTCGGGCATCATCAATGGGGAACATGTGACGATTCTCATGCCTGCCCTGATCCTGATGGCTTCCCAGATCCAGTACATGGGCCGGCTCCTCGGCCTTGCCGATGTACCGAAAAAATATTGGCCCCTGCTTATGGTGATCAGTATTTTCAATGCATTCATTGGTATGTTTATCATGAAACTGCTTATGCCGTTCTTTAATTGATTGTCTTACTCAAGAGAAAAGGAGGAAATCATGGCAGATGTATTTACCCATTTTAACTATCTTCATACCATTCCTGAAATAGGGATGAAAGAATTTAAAACTTCCGCTTACGTGGCGGATGTGCTGAAACAGCTCGGTTATGAAGTAGAAACACAGGTCGGCGGGGCGACAGGCGTCGTCGCGGTCTGTGACAGCGGTAAACCGGGACCTGTTCTCGGCCTTCGCGCGGACATGGATGCTCTTGGGACGAAAGACGGCGGCGCCGCCCACCTTTGCGGGCATGACGGACACATGGCCATGCTTCTTGCGGCGGCGGAAGAAATCATGAAAGAGAAGCTGGTCAGGAAAGGGAAACTGAAACTTCTTTTCCAGCCGGCGGAGGAAACGAGTGAAGGCGCTCTTTCCATGCTGAAAGGCGGTGCTGTTGACGATATTGAAATCCTCATCGGCATGCATGGTCGTCCTATCCAGGAGTGCCGTGTGGGAGAAGCGGCGCCCGCTTTGTATTACAGCGCTGCGACCCACGTGAAAATCGACATCACAGGCGTGCAGAGCCATGGGGCCCGCCCCTATCTCGGCACCAGCGCGCTTGACGCGGCATGCCTTATTGTACAGTCCGCCAATGCCCTCCGCTTCAATTCCAATGTGGTGTACAATCTGAAAGCGACACAGATCCATGCGGATGCAGGTGTGGCAAATGCAGTTCCCGGTACGGCGACGATCACGTTCGACCTCCGCAGCCGGGATAATGATGTGATGGAACTAATGATTCAAAAACTGCGGGCCGCGGCGGGAAATGCGGCCGCTTCCATTGGCGCCAAAGCGGACTTCACCATCCTGCACCAGATACCGGCGTCCATTATCACACCGGAAATCACGGAAATCATCGGGGAAGTGATTACATCCGAACTTGGTGAAAAAGCCTGCATTCCGCCAATCGTCACCGCGGGAGGAGAAGACTTCTTCTGGTATCCGAAAATGAAACCGGAATTGAAAACGGGATTCATCGCATTGGGCGAAGATGCGGAACCGGGACTTCATGATCCCGCCATGCACTTCAACCATGACGCCCTTCCCTATGGCGTAAAAATTCATAAAGGCCTCGTGAAGAAATTCCTTGGCTGACGGATTTCCCATATAAAAGACCCGTGCTGTATCTATCTGCAGATATGGCGCGGGCCTTTTATATTGCTGCCGAAAGGGTTATATTCGCAGAATGCCTAAGCCGGTTTCTTTTTTTATGTGCTGCCATACCATGTTTTCTCCGGAAGAGGAAGATGGAAGTGCTATAAGAGGAATAACAGGGAAATGTGCGGGCCGCGTATTCCATGCAGCATCTGCCTGCGGTTTAACAGGACGGAAGGATGGGGTATAATGAGTTAAATGATATATGTTATCAATTGAGGAGGGATTATGAAAATTGATTTAAGAGGCGTTTCTGAAACGCTTTTGGTTACGTTGTATATGCGTGCCAAGGATGCGAAAAGCAACCATCCTTTTCTAAATGATCAGAAAGCGGCGGAAATAATCAGCCGTATGGATTATGATTTTTCCGCTTTTGACCGGGTATGGATGTCATATTATGGAGTATTGGCACGGGCAAAGCTGATGGACCGTGAGGTAAAGCGGTTTATGGCGGATAACCCGGGATGTGTGGTGGTATCTGTGGGCTGCGGGCTGGATACCCGGTTTGACCGCGTAGATGACGGGCAGGTGCGTTGGTATGATTTGGACGTGCCGGAGGTGATTGATCTGAGACAGCAGTTCCTTGCGGAATCGGAGCGTGTAACCTGTATTTCCGGGTCGGCGTTTGATCCGTCATGGACGGAAAAAGTGGAACACGAGGGCCGCAGGCTGCTTATCCTTTCAGAAGGCGTGATGATGTACTGGGAGGAAGCGGAAGTACAAAAATTCCTTTCGATTCTGTCAGAAGGGTTCGATGAGCTGGAGGCGCATTTCGATCTTCTGTATAAAGGACTCGTACACCGGTCATCCCGCCATGACGTATTGAAACGTATGCAGGCGGAGTTTAAATGGGGTGTGACGGACGGCAGCGAAGTGGTACGGCTGGCACCGGCATGGAAACAGCTGGACTGTATCAATTTCACTGATGAGATGAGGCATATGCTGCCGGGGTGGAAAAAGCTGCTTGTTCCTTTTTTCTATCTCACCAATAACCGTCTGGGAAAGTATGCGTACAGGAAGTATACGGACTGATTTCGTAAAAGGGACTTTATTCCGGTGTGTATTCTCTATTGCGCAAACAGCAGGATCATATGATATATCTTATGATATGATATATAATATAAATATGGATTGAATTATAGAGGGGAAATAGATATGGAGTTTTCTGAAATCATTAGAAGTATTCGCTTGGAATTAAATTTATCTCAAGAGGGGCTGGCCAGAGAGTTACATGTCGGTTTCGGTTCGGTGAATCGCTGGGAGAACAACCGGTCAAGACCTAATCAGATAGCAAGATATGCTTTGATGGAACTTTGCAGAAAGAAAAACTTAAACCGGAAACTGATTTCATCATTAAAGTCTATGAATTGAAGTATAGATAAGATGATGACCATGGGAAACAGCCTGAAACAGGGAAAAGAAAATGGCATTAAAACCGCAGAAAACAGGCATAGTATCTTTTTAGAAGAATTTGGCTTTGAGCGATTGTCATAGGATTTGTATCTATACGAGCGAAGGAGATGTAGGTGGCTATGCCTGATTTAAAAGCAAGAGAATACGGAAGATTTGAAGATATTAAGTATGTTAGAAAAAATGGAAGCGAGTATTGGAGTGCAAGGGAACTCGCTGATGTACTTGATTATTCTCAGTGGAGAAATTTTCAAAAGGTAATTGATAGAGCGATGATTGCTTGTGAGAACAGCGGACATGAAGTAACATACGATTTTGCTGAGGTCAGCAAAATCGTGGAAGCAGGTGCTGCAAGCAAGTCTATAAAAGATTATGAACTTACAAGATATGCTTGCTATTTGATTGTGCAAAACGGAGACCCGAGAAAAGAAGTGATTGCACTTGGACAAACCTATTTTGCAATACAAACTATCGGCAGGAAGTAGCAGACCATTTTAATCAGCTTGATGAAGATAGAAGAAGGCTCGTTGTTCGTGGAGATATTAAACAATGGAATCAGCTTTTGGTAGAAACGGCACATGATGCAGGAGTTATCACAAACGAAGAATTTGCTATATTTCAGAATGCAGGATATATGGGATTATATGGTGGGTTAGATGTAAAAGATATACATGACAGAAAAGGCTTAACCGCAAGACAGAAGATTCTGGATTATATGGGAAGCACCGAATTGATTGCTAATTTATTCAGAATATCACAGACAGAAGAAAAGCTAAGGAAAGACAAGGTGGAAGGTGCAGAAGCGGCAACAAAGGTTCACTATTCAGTAGGAAAAGAAGTTAGAAGTGCTATTGAAAAAATTGGTGGCACTATGCCGGAAGATTTGCCTGTTCCGGAAAAAAGCATCCAGCAGATAGAAAGAGAACAAATGATGCTTCTAAAAGATAAAGCTGAAAAGGGAAAATTAATGTTGGATGAATTATGATATTCTACGGTTGTGAGATCCGATCCTTGCTTACAGAATCAATCAGATAAGATGGGTGTATTCCTTTCTGTTCATTCTTATTTTTATTTCCTGGGTTCCAAGCATATTTATCTGAGGAGGTGTTCTTTATGAATAAATGGGTAAGTGTTGTTTTATGTGTCTGCGGTCTCGGATTGGGTGGTATGATGCTGACCGGTGATTCCGACGGCGGACGGGTGCTCATTGAAAATGCGCCTTATATCACGGACGGGAAGATCAATCCCGATCATGAGGGCAAGGTGGTCATTGTTGCGGGAAAACTGAAGACGGAAGAACCGGCAGCCGATGAAGAACTGGGTATTTCCTTTGATTCTCCCATAATCAGGAGGAATGTGCATGTGATGGTGGAGAAGGGAAGCGGAAGTGACATAAAGAGAAGCTGGGAAAGCATGGCAAGCTCCAATATCGCCCGAATGTATAAGAGCGCCCCGCCGGTCATCACCTTTTACGGCGTGGTGAAAGCAGGCGATTTTATTCTGGATAAGACACTCCTGAAAAAATTTGCCGCCGGTGTGAACGTAAATTCGCTTCCCCGGACAGTTTCCTATAAAGGAACCCCTCTTTATCATGAAACAGAATCCGGGATCCACTATCTTACGAATCGGGAACAAAGCCTGGTCTTCCCCCATCTGGACGGTGATTACAGAATCTCCTATACGAAGTCTTCTTTAGAAGAGAACCAGGAGAAAACTCTGGTGGGAATTCAAAAAGGGAACAGGCTTCTGGGTGAAGGAACGGTGGACGGTATCGAATTTTTCGGACAGGAGTGGAACGGTATTCTAACCAGGGAGAATATTTTAAAGAATAATGACAATTTTGATTTCATTCTTACCGTTTTAGGCTATGCGCTTTCTGTGGCGCTTATCGCAGGCGGTATATATTCTTTTAAAAAGTCTTAAGTAAAAAGGAACCTTAGTGGGAAAGCTGCCTGTTACTTCATTTTTAACAGAGTGATAGATTTGTTTTGGAAAGGACGGGTGCGGCTATGCTGCTTGTGGGTGTGAAAGAAGAAAATGGATGGCTTTGTTCTCAATGGAATCTGACTTATGGGACAGGCTGGACAGAAATTACTAAAGCGGTGAAAACGGCGTATCCCTATTATGAGAATGTGGAAGTCCTGGTAAACAACAGAAAAGTTGATCTGCAGTCGGCGGAAGATGTGCTGTGTCTGGAAGAGGGCGGGGATATGGTTATCCGGGGGACTTCCACCGTTATCAAAGTGCCGATGATGGTCAAGTTTTATAATCAGCTGCAGAGAGTGGACGTGTGGGTGGCGTGTGCAGCAGATGAGTTTAAAGAAGCGGATTATAAATCTTTCAACTTGTCTATGGGGCAGTATATGGACAGTATGGAACTTGCCATGTATTGCTGATTGGCGGGGCGCCGCAATGATGGGAAGTCAGATTTCCTTCCGCCTGTCTGAAAGGAGAATGTATGAACAGCGGCATGTATACGGAAAGGGAAGTGCAATGCCTGAAAGAAGGTATGGGTGCCGTCCGGTCGGTGTTGTCGGGGACGGATACGGAAGCGAAACGGCGCCTGCTTTTTTATCTTGACTGGTATATGGATCCCTATTACAAGCAGGATATTTCAGGCATAAAAAATGATTTGAAGGAAATGCTGGAAAAAGTTGCTGTGTCTCCTGAAGAAGAGGATATCATTGATGAAGCCCTGCATCTCCTGGAAGGGTATACGGATCCGCCGTATCCGATACTGGCGGCGTACTGGGGGAACTTAAGTGAAAAACATAAACCAAAAGCGCTTTATCTGCTGCAGGGGGCAGGATAGAGAGTTTCCGGCAAAACGGGAAAAACAGCAGAAATCGGACATGGAAAGCATGAAGCAGTATTTCTGCTGTATCATGATGTCAAAAGGCGGACTCTTTATTGAGGAGCGGCTATTATTGCGGAGAAAAGAATGGTTTTGAACGGTTCGATCAGGGAGCGTGTTTGGCAGATGCTCTCCTGTGGAGGTTACAGCAGGAGCAGGAAAGTATCTTCTGACGGCTGCGAGGCACTGTATGCAAAAGCCGGCGTACCGTTTTTTCCGGCGGCAAGAAGGTTTTATGAGCGGTGCAGCGGTCTGTTTTCAGATTGTAAAATAATTTTTGAAACCGGTTCAGACAGCCGCGAGTTTTATTTTTATCTGTATCCTGATATGGGGGAAGGCGCCGCCGTCGAGCTGTATAAGGCGTATTATGACGAGGGAACATCTGCCGGGGAAAGAATCTGCGGGGAAGCGCTTGCTGCTAAGGCGGCGGCAGGAACGGAAGTTTTACCTGTCGGAATTATCGGTTATTACTATCCTGCAACGGTGTATGTGGCGGAGGATGGAATGCTGTATTGCGTCCATGAGTATGAATCTGATGTCCGTGTATTTGCAGATGTTGAAGAAATTCTTGCTGATGAATTACAGGTGCACAGGCCGGCGTTTTCATAAAAATGGGGGGACGGCATGGATAAGGAAGAATTTTGTGACGCCTATATAACATGGTTTCCTGAAAATGAGGAAAGATACAGGGAGCATAAAAGAGAATTTCCCCATATTCTGCTCCATGTATTTTCTGTATTTGCCATAAATATTCCTATGGCAGAGGCCTATGCGGGAAAAGACCATGCGGAGTTTGAAAAATTTTGCTCTTTTATTGAATATGTGTGGAGAAAAGCGGATGATGAAGTGCTGAATGTACTTGACACCACGGTGCTGGAAGGGATATCTGAAAATCTGCCGATGTGGACTGCTTTCGGAAATTGCATTCATGAAGATTTCCGGACCTATATCAATACCGTTCTGATCAGGCAGAACATTATGATGTCTGATGTGCCTCCGCTTTGTTGAATTAGCTTAATAAAGATAGGGATAGAATATACTGCGGAGAGACAGTAAGGAATCCTGCTTACATGCAAATCTGTTGATTGATATTTCCGCTGCATTCTTCTAATGATTTGCAAAATAGGATAAAATAAAGAATAATAGATTGGATTCTGATAAGGGACATCTATTATTTATGATGTTTATAACAGGTAAGACAGAAAGGAATATATATGGATCAGAAATTTGATACGATTGTCATCGGTTTCGGCAAGGCGGGGAAGACGCTGGCGGCGAAACTGGCAAAGCAGGGCGAAAAAGTGGCGCTGATTGAAAAGGATGCCCGTATGTACGGAGGTACATGCATCAATGTGGGGTGTATTCCTTCCAAACGGCTGGTGATGGAAGCGGAGCTGGCGCCTGCCCATGATTTTGAAGCGCAGAGCGAGTATTACCATGTGGCGGTGCAGGAGAAAAAGAAATTGACAGCAGCGCTTCGCATGGCCAATTATAATAAGCTTATCGATGCCGGCGTGCAGGTCATCAATGGCACGGCTTCTTTTCTTGACGGAAAAACGATCGAGGTGAAGGGGGCACACGATACGGTGCAGATACTTTCCGCATCGAAATTTATTATTAATACCGGCGCCCGTCCAATGATTCCCGCTGTGCCCGGTGTGGAAAATAACCGCTTTGTGTTCACGTCCGAAACCATGATGGACAATGAAACACTGCCCCGCCGGCTGACAATTATCGGCGGCGGATATATAGGACTGGAATTTGCTTCCATGTATGCCCGTTTCGGAAGCAAAGTGACGATCCTCCAGAACGGTTCTGTATTTCTGCCGAAAGAAGACCGGGATATGGCGGAAGCGGTTGAAAATGTATTGAAATCTTATGGCGTGTTCGTCATTACGGGAGCCGGTCTGAAGGAAATCAAAGAAGGGACGGCGGTTTATACAAAGAACGGAGAGGAAGATACGCTGGACGGCGATGCCATTCTTCTCGCCACGGGACGCGGGCCGAATACGGAAGGTCTTCATGCGGAACGGGCCGGTGTGGAATTGACAAAGCGGGGCGCCGTCGTTACCGATAAGCATCTGCGGACAACCGCGGAAAATATCTGGGCGGCCGGCGATGTGTGCGGCAATCTGCAGTTCACCTATATTTCTCTGGATGACAGCCGCATTATTCTTTCCGATATGCAGGGTGATGGAAGCCGTACGACAGAGAACCGCGGTGCTTTCGCTTACTCTGTCTTCATGGAGCCGTCTTTTTCCCGTGTAGGCCTGTCGGAGAAAGAAGCGGCGGATAAAGGGCTGAATTACCGTGTGGTGCGGATGAATACCGATATGATTCCGAAAGCGAAAGTTCTCCGCAAGACGACGGGGATGCTGAAGGCGGTCATTGATAAAGACAGTGGGAAGATTTTCGGTGCGGCACTTTTCTGTCCCGAATCTTACGAAATTATCAATATGGTGAAGTTAGCGATGGATCATGATTTGGATTACACGGTGCTCCGTGATTTTATCTACACGCATCCCACCATGTCCGAAGGGCTGAATGATTTGTTTGCCTTATAAAAGCGGATAACGGCTGGCGGAAACCGGAAAACGAGAAGGCGGATAAATCTATCCGGAGTCCGGAAAAAGCCTGACAATAAGGACAGCATATCTTATTTATGAGATGTGCTGTTTTTTATTTTTACCCAATGGAGTATGTGATAAGAAAACAAACAGAAACCAGAGAACAGAAATCAGAAAACAGAAGACAGGTATCAGAAAACAGAAGACAGGTATCAGAAAGCAGATATCAGAGAACAGACGCCAGAAATCAGAAAACAGATGTCAGAAATCAGCAGACAGAAAACGGAAATCAGAAGACAGAAGACAGAAATCAGAGCACAGAGAACAGATAACAGAAACCAGAGGACAGAAATCAGAAAACAGAAAACAGAAGACAGAAGACAGAAAACGGATGTCAGAAATCAGAAAACAGGAATCAGGAATCAGAAATCAGATATCGAGGCTGTGGGCTGTCATCTGCCTGAGAGTGAGTGATCCACGGCTGCCCGCAGTTTTTTTATTTCCCCAGACGGAAGTGTTCCGGAATATGCTTGGGAATGATCCTTTATGTGTCTTCTGCCCATGCATTGAAAGATGAAATGAAAGCTGATAGTATATGTATACTGTTTATGTCGGAAGAGGGGGATAGGATTGGAGCAGAAACGGGAAAGCGGGGCATGGAAGGCTTTTCAGGAAGCGTTTCCTTACACGGTTCCTATTTTCGCAGGATTCTGGTTCGTAGCGTTTTCTTATGGGATTTATATGCATTCTATGGGGTTCAGCTTTCTTTATCCTGCCCTTATGGCGGCATTCATTTTCGGCGGTTCACTGGAGTTCGTCGTAGTGACAATGCTTATGAGCCCGTTTGCCGACCAGGTCGCGCAGGTTGTGATTGACGAGCAGGTGCCGGTCGTCGTGACGGGTGCCGGCAATCCCACCAAGTACATGAAGGCTTGGAACGACGCCGGCATCAAGGTCATCCCGGTCGTTGCCTCGGTGGCGCTGGCGCGTCTCGTGGCGCGTCGTGGGGCCACCGCCGTGGTTGCCGAAGGCACCGAATCGGGTGGACATATTGGCGAGACATCGACGATGGCGCTCGTTCCGCAGGTTGTCGACGCGGTCGATGTCCCCGTTGTGGCAGCTGGCGGTATCGCCGATGGTCGCGGCGTGGCAGCGGCCTTTATGCTTGGCGCCGCTGGCGTCCAGGTGGGAACACGCTTTCTGGTCGCAAACGAGTGCACCGTATCCGAACAGTACAAAGAGCTGGTGCTCAAGGCAGGAGACACCTCGACGCGCGCGACTGGCCGTTCGACGGGGCATCCGGTGCGTGCGCTTAAGAGCCCCTTCACCAACGCGTATGCCAAGAACGAGGCGGCGGGCGCAAGCCCCGAGGAGCTCGGGGCCATGGGCACGGGCGCGCTTCGTAAAGCCGCAAAGGACGGTAATTACGAAGAGGGCTCGTTTTTGTGCGGACAGGTTGCCGGTATGGTCAACGAACGCCAAAGCGCACGTGAAATCGTTGACGACCTGGTCGATGGTGCCGAGCGCGTTCTGAAGGGTGCGTCCACATGGGTAGCGTAGCGTTTTTGTTCGCCGGCCAGGGTGCCCAACACCCCGCGATGGGCGTCGACCTGATCGAGGCATCGCCGGCGGCTGCCGAGGTGTTCGCCATTGCCGACGAGGTGCGTCCGGGAACCAGCGAGCAGTGCCGGAACGCCTCCAAGGAGGAGCTCTCGCAGACCGAGAACACGCAGCCGTGCGTGTTCGTTCATGACCTGGCAGCGGCTGTCGCCCTGCGTGAGCGCGGCGTGGCGCCTGCCGCCTGTGCGGGATTTTCGCTGGGCGAGGTCGCCGCGCTCACCTTTGCGGGGGCATTCGATACGCGAGCGGGTTTTGAGCTCGTGTGTGAGCGCGCGGCATTGATGGCCGCGGCTGCCGAGCGCCATCCGGGCGGCATGCGCGCCGTCATCAAGCTCGATGCGGCGCAAGTCGAGGACCTGGCAAAACAGGCCGGCGAGGACTGCTGGCCGGTCAACTACAACAGCCCGCAGCAGACGGTTGTGGCCGGAGCGCCCGATGAGTTGCAGACCCTCGACGTCCTGGTAAAAGAGGCTGGCGGCCGCGCCATGAAGGTCGCGGTGTCGGGTGCATTCCATAGCCCCTATATGGCCGAGGCGACTGAGGGGCTGGCAACGTATATCCAAGCCGGCCACGCGCCGTCTCCGCTGCTGATTCCGGTCATGGCAAACATGACGGCGGCGCCCTATCCGGCGGACCCGCGAGCAGTATCGGACGTGCTGGCCAACCAGGTGAGCCATGCCGTGCGCTGGGTCGACACGCTGCACACTCTGCAGGATCAGGGCATCGACACGTTTATTGAGGTCGGCCCCGGCAAAACGCTGTCCGGCCTGGTCAAGCGTACGTTGAGCGACGTTCGTGTGTATTCGTGCGAGACGGCCGAGCAGGTCGCAGCTATTGCCGACGAGCTCGCATAGTCCACAGGGCTGTAACCCGAAAGGAATGACATGAGCAACTTGAACAATGGCGCGCTCGAGCGCAACGACTCACGTCGCGTGGCACTGGTCACGGGCGGCTCGCGGGGTATCGGCCGCGCCTGCGCTATCGGTCTGGCGGAGGATGGCTACGATATCGCCGTCGTCTATGCCGGCAACGTCGATGCGGCGCGCGAGACGTGCGACGCCTGCGAGGCGGCTGGCGCCACGGCGCGCGCATATCAATGCGACGTGGCCGATCCCGCTGCCGTCAACGCGTGCGTGGAAGCGGTCCTCAACGACTTTGGCTCCATTTGGGCGCTCGTCAACAACGCTGGCATCACGCGCGACGGCCTGCTCATGCGTATGGGTGACGATGCCTTCGACCGCGTGCTCGATGTCAATCTCAAGGGCACGTTCAATACGACGCGCGCGCTCACCAAGACCTTTATGCGCCAGCGCGGCGGTTGCGTCATCAACATGAGCTCGGTTGTGGGCCTGATGGGCAATGCCGGGCAGGCTAACTACGCTGCCTCCAAGGCGGGCGTGATCGGCCTGACCAAGGCGGTGGCGCGCGAGTTTGCGCCCCGCGGCGTTCGAGTGAACGCGGTTGCCCCCGGGTTTGTCGAGACCGATATGACGGCAAAGCTCTCTGAGAAGGTGCGTGCGGCAACCGAGGAGCAGATTCCCCTTAAGCGTATGGCGCAGCCCGAGGAGGTGGCCGGTGTGGTGCGCTTTTTAGCGAGCGATGCGGCTGCCTACATTACGGGCGAGGTCGTGCGCGTCGACGGCGGAATGGCGATGTAGAAACCAGAGCCGAAGAACGGCTTGGATGAGGAGACCATGATGGAACAGAGAGTTGCAATCACCGGCATCGGTGCCGTATCGCCGCTCGGCAACACCGCGCTTGCCACCTGGGCGGCAATGTGCGCCGGCACGTGCGGCATCGGCCCGATCACGCACTTCGATACCGATGCGTTTGCGGTTAAGGTAGCGGCCGAGGTCAAGGGCTTTGACGGCAACGAGTACTTTGGCAAGCGTGACGCCAAGCACCTGGACCCCTGCGTCCAGTTTGCCCTGGCAGCGTCGGACGAGGCCATGCACGATGCGGGCTTTGATGTCGAGGGCGCCATCGATTGCGAGCGCCTGGGCGTCTACGTGGGTTCAGGCGTGGGCGGCATGCAGACGCTTGTCGACAACGTTCACACGATCGCCGATCGCGGGCCTCGTCGCGCATCGCCCTATATGATCGCGATGATGATCCCCAACATGGCATCGGGCAATATCGCGATCCGTCACAAGGCAAAGGGCCCGACCCTGCCCGTGGTGACCGCGTGCGCGACCTCGGCCCATGCCGTGGGCGAGGCGTTCCGCGCCATCAAGCACGGCTATGCCGATGCAATCCTGGCTGGCGGTGCCGAGGCCGCAATCATCCCCGATGCCGTTGCGGGCTTTACGTCCTGCCGCGCATTGACCACCAACCCCGATCCCGCGACGGCTTGCCGCCCGTTCGATGCAGACCGCGACGGCTTTGTGATGGGCGAGGGCGCCTGCGTGCTGGCACTCGAGAGCATGGAGCATGCGCAGGCGCGCGGTGCGCACATTTATGCCGAGGTCGTGGGTTACGGCAACACCGATGATGCCTATCACATCACGAGCCCCGATCCCGAGGTTGCCGGCATTGCCCGCGCGATATCGCTGGCAGTGGCCGAGGGCGACGTTAAGCCTTCCGAGGGCCTCTACATCAATGCCCACGGCACCTCGACCAAGCTCAACGATTCGTCCGAGACGGCGGGCATTAAGCGTGCGCTCGGCGAGGACGCGGCACGCGCCGCGCACGTCTCGTCGACCAAGTCAATGACCGGCCACATGATCGGTGCTACGGGTGCCATCGAGGTCATGGCCTGTGCCATGGCGCTCGAGCAGGGCGTGGTGCCCCCGACCATTAACTATCACACGCCCGATCCCGCCTGCGATCTTGACTACACGCCCAATCGCGCGGTTCGCGCCGACCTTACCTGGGCGCTTTCGACCAACCTGGGCTTTGGCGGGCACAACGCCGCCATCGCGCTGCGTAGATATACGAGGAGCTAGAGCATGGATTCCAAAAGACTTGCCGAGATAGCCGATGTGATGGAGGACCGCGGCCTCACGCGCGTACGCGTTGAGGAGCCCGATGGCACCGCGGTCGAACTCGAGCGCGCGAGCGCCGCACAGCCGGTTGCCGTGCCCATGCCTATGCCGGGTGCCGTGACTGCTCCGGCGGTGGCTCCTGTCGCCATGCCTGCCGCCGCGCCGGAGCCCGCCGCGCAGGCGCCTGCCGCCGCACCGGAGCCTAAGGGCACCGAGGTGACCGCTCCCATGGTCGGCGTTTTCTATGCTGCCCCGGCGCCGGGCGACGAACCGTTTGTGCACGTGGGCTCCAAGGTCAAAGCCGGCGAGACTCTCTGCATCATCGAGGCCATGAAGGTCCTCAACGAGGTGACGGCCGAGGCGGACGGCGAGGTGCTCGAGATCTGCGTGGCCGACGGCGACCTCGTGGAGTTCGGCAGCTGCCTCATGAGAATCGGATAGGTGATATCCATGAACAAAGAAGAGCTTAAAGAACTGTTACCGCATCGCGAACCGATGCTTTTGCTTGACGAAGCCGAGCTGGTGGGTGACGAGGCCCACGGCAAGATCACGATTACGGGCGACGAGTACTTTTTGCAGGGGCATTTTCCGGGAAACCCGGTCGTCCCCGGCGTGATTCAGTGCGAGATGCTCGCCCAAAACTGCTGCGTGCTGCTGATGGGCGATGAGGAAGCGCGCGGCGCGACACCGTTCTATACGAGTCTGGACAAGGTGCGCTTTAAGCGTCCGGTGCGCCCGGGCGACACGGTGGATCTGGTGTGCTCCATCACGCGTGCGCGCGGGCCGTTCCGCTTTGCGACGGGTACTGCGAGCGTCAACGGTGAGGTTTGCTGCCGCGCCGACATGTCTTTTGCACTCATGCACGAAAGTTAAGGAAGGCTTCATGTTCGACAAAGTGCTCATCGCCAACCGCGGCGAGGTCGCGGTCCGTGTTATCCGCGCGTGCCGCGATATGGGCATCAAGACCGTCGCCGTCTACTCCACGGCCGATGCGGACGCGCTGCACGTGCAACTTGCCGACGAGGCGTATTGCATCGGCGGCCCGCGTCTTGCCGAGAGCTACCTCAACGACGATGCCGTGCTCACCTGTGCCGTAAAGTCGGGCGCAAAGGCGATCCATCCTGGGTACGGCTTCTTTTCCGAGAAGGCGAGCTTTGTACGCGACTGCGACAAGTATGGCCTGGCTTTTGTCGGTCCTTCGGCCGAGGTGATCGACAGCATGGGCGACAAGGACGCCGCACGCCGAACGGCTGCCGCGGCGGGCGTGCCCATCGTGCCGGGCTGCGATTTGCTCAAAAGTCCCGAGGAGGCGACGGCCGAGGCCGAGCGCATTGGCTGTCCCGTGCTCATTAAGGCGCGCGCGGGCGGTGGCGGTCGCGGCATTCGCAAGGTCGAGCGCGTGGAAGATGCGGCAAAGGCGTTCATCGAGGCGCGTGCCGAGGGCGAGGCCGTTTTTGGCGACGGCGAGTGCTACATGGAGAAGTTCGTCGCGCCGGCGCACCACGTCGAGGTACAGATTATGGCCGATAAGCAGGGCCATGTGTTTTCGCTCGGCGAGCGCGAGTGCTCGGTGCAGCGCCGCAACCAAAAGCTGATCGAGGAGAGCCCCGCGCCGTGCCTCGACGGACACGACGACATTCGTGCTCGCATGCACAAGGCAGCGCGTGACCTGGCTCGTGCCGTCGGCTACGAAGGAGCCGGTACCATCGAGTTTCTGTATTCGGACGACGGCAATTTCTACTTTATGGAAATGAACACGCGCTTGCAGGTGGAGCACCCGGTTACGGAGTTTGTGACCGATACCGACTTGGTCAAGTGGCAGCTGCGCGTGGCAGCCGGCCAGCCTCTGCCCTTTGAGCAGGAGGATATGCCGGTCCGCAACCACGCCATGGAGTGCCGCATCAATGCCGAAACGCCGGACTTTCTGCCGTCATGTGGAACGGTCACCGCGTTGCGTGTGCCGGGTGGTCCGCGCGTGCGCTGGGATTCCGCCATGTTTACCGGTGCGAAAGTTCCGCCGTACTACGACTCCATGCTTGGCAAGCTCATCGTGTGTGCGCCCACGCGTGACGGCGCCATTCGCAAGATGCGCTCGGCCCTGGGCGAGCTCGTGATTGAGGGCGTGAGCGAAAACAGCGAGCTTCAGCTCGACGTGCTGGCAAACGACGAGTTCTTGTCGGGCATGTATCACACCGATCTGATGGGGCATCTCTATGCTGATGAATAGAAAAGCGAAGACGGTCAACGTCCTCGAGGGACCGATGACCGAGTCGTGCGCCGAGTTTCCCGCGCGCCACGTGTTTATCAAGTGCCCGGAGTGCCGCCGCGTGATCGATGAGGCACGCCTGCACGACAACCTCGAGGTCTGCCCTCGTTGCGGCAAACACTTTCGCGTGAGCGGTCGCGCGCGCATGCGCATGACGGTCGACGAGGGCACGTTTGAGGAATGGGATGCCAATCTGGCGTCGGAGGACTTCCTCTCGTTTCCCGGCTATGCCGACAAGCTCAAGAGCGTGAGCGAGCGTTCGGGCGAGCGCGATGCCGTTGTGTGCGGCAGGGGCAAAATCTGCGGTTGCGATACCGCGCTCTTCTTTATGGACGCCAACTTTATGATGGGCTCGATGGGCTCCGTGGTGGGCGAGAAGATCTGTCGCACATTTGAGCGTGCGACCGAGCTGGGATTGCCGGTTGTCGGCTTTACCGTTTCGGGCGGTGCGCGCATGCAGGAGGGCGTGACCTCGCTTATGCAGATGGCCAAGATTTCTGCGGCGGTTAGGCGCCACAGTGAGGCGGGCGGCCTGTATGTCACGGTGCTCACCGACCCCACGACCGGAGGCGTAACCGCGAGCTTTGCCATGGAGGGCGACATTATCCTGGCCGAGCCCGATGCCCTGACGGCATTTGCCGGCCCGCGCGTGATCGAGCAGAACATGCACAAGCGCCTGCCCAAGGGATTCCAGCGCTCCGAGTTTTTGCTGGAGCACGGCTTTTGCGATGCCGTTGTTCCGCGTGGCGAGATTGCACTCACGGTAGGCGAGCTGCTGGCGCTGCACGAAGGGCACGCGCCCGGCCTGGGGGCACCGCATGAGATCGTGCATACGGGTCGTCGCGGCAAAAAGCTGGGACACTTGTTCAAGCGCTCGACCGCACCAAAAACCGCGCTCGAGATTGTCAAGCAGACCCGCTCGGCAGATCGCGCCACGGCGGGCGAGATGATCTCACTGGGCCTGGATGGATTTGTGGAGCTGCATGGCGACCGTTACTTTGGCGACGACGCCGCCGTGGTGGCTGGCATTGGCTGGAAAGACGGGCGACCCGTGACGGTTATCGCCGTCGAGCGCGGTACCACGACCAAAGAGCGCATGCGTCGCAACTTTGGTATGGCACATCCCGAGGGCTACCGCAAAGCGCGTCGCCTTATGCGCCAGGCCGAAAAGTTTGGTCGACCGGTTCTGTGTCTGGTCGATACTTCGGGCGCGTTTTGCGGCATCGGTGCCGAGGAGCGCGGCCAGGGCGAGGCGATTGCCCAGAATCTCATGGAGATGAGCGGCCTCAAGACGCCGATTGTCTCGGTGGTGACAGGCGAGGGCGGCTCTGGTGGCGCGCTGGCGCTGTCCGTGGCCGACCGCATCCTGATGCTCTCGAGCTCGGCCTATTCGGTCGTGAGCCCCGAGGCCTGTGCGTCGATCCTGTGGAAGGATACCGAGCGCGCGAATGAGGCCGCCGAGGCGCTTAAGCTCACGGCCCCCGATCTGTTGGCGCTCGGCATCATCGACGGCATTGTTGACGATAGGGGCCTGTCGCATGAGGAGATCGCCGGTGCCGTCATGTCCTCGGCATTTGATGCCTTCGATACGCTTGGGCAGCTCGACGACGCGACCCTCACAAACCTCCGCTACGAAAAGTACCGCGCAATCGGTCAGTACCGCACGATGTGACAAAGGGACAGCCCGCATGTCATATTGGGAAAGGCGTTCCATGCTACAAGTTTCTAACACCTCGTTTACAACGTCGGTTTCAACAAACGCCATGGCCGTGGTGGACTATCTGTCCAAAAGCATGATGTCGGCGCTGCCGTTTATTGTCTGCGCGGCTTTGTTCCGCACCGTCGCCGTCATTATGGGCGAAGGCATGCTGGGCCTGTGGTCGGCCGATTCCGAAATCTATCGCCTGTTCTACAGTTGGCTCTATAACGCCGGCTACTACTTTTTGCCCATTTATCTTGGTTGGGCGGCCGCCCGCCAGCTCGGTTGCTCGGAGCAGCTGGGCATGATGCTGGGCGGCGTATTGATTGCGCCCGATTTGCTTAAGCTCGTCGATGCCGCATCGACGACGGGGGCATCGATGACTTCCGTGTATGGCCTGCTTCCCGCGCCGGTTAACGATTACACGACGACTGTTATTCCGGTTCTCATCTCGGTGCCTGTGCTATGGCGAGTGGAGTGTTTCTTTCGGCGCGTTATCCCTAAGGCCGTAGCGTTTTCGTTCGTTCCGTTTGCGACCATGCTCGTTATGGTTCCGGTTTCGCTGTGTATTACGGCGCCGGCGGGCAGCTATCTGGGCATGCTGTTGGGCCAGCTTATGTTTATGCTTGGCAATTCCGGTGGCATCGTGTCACTGCTCACGCTCATGGGGCTTGCCGCGGGCTGGGAGTTCCTTAAGATCGCGGGCGTCAGCAACGTTGTCCTGTCGCTCGCCTATGCGCAGTTTATGAGTGTGGGAACGGATTCGTGCATCCTGATCGCCGCGACGATGGCAACGTTTGCCGTTTGGGGTATGCCTTTTGGCGCGTCGCTCCGCGTTGCGGATAAGGACGAGAAGGCGCTCATGCTAGGCTATGCGATCTCGGGCGTGCTTGGCGGCGTAAGCGAGCCGGCGCTGTACGGTTGCGGCTTTAAATATGGCAGGTGCCTGACGTGCATGGCCATTGGCGGCGCCGTCGGAGGCCTTGTTGCGGCCGTGGGCCACGTTACGGCCTATACCATCGGCATGACGAATGTCCTCATGGTCATTGGCTTTGCCACGGGCGGCATCTCGAACCTGCTGTGGTGCTGCGTTGCCGGCGGCACAGCATTTGCGGCGTCTGCGGCGCTGAGCTACTGCTTTGGCGTGGTGCCGACGAAGGGACAGGCGACGGGGGACGGAGCCGATTCGCCCGAAACAGTGGCGAGCGCTGCTGAAGTAAGCGCATAAACCTGTGCGACAAAAGGACGATCCCTTTGTTGTGTTCCAAGGCCGTGGCTCGTGTGGGCTGCGGCCTTTTGTATCTTGAGGACAAAGTGGCTACACTACAATCCGTTTGAGCAATAGATATATAGGTAGTACCGTGGGGGCGGATATAGATGGTCGAGTGGATTGTTAGGCGCGCACAGGGCGATCGTGCGCGTGTGGGCACGTTAGCGGGCATGGTGTGTATTGTCGCCAATGTTGCGCTTTGTGCTGCGAAGGGTGCAATTGGTGTGGTTTCGGGATCGGTTTCGATTGTGGCGGATGCCATGAACAACCTGTCCGATGCCAGCTCGAATATCGTGAGCGTGCTGGGCTTTAAGCTGGCGAGCAAGCCGGCCGACCCCGAGCATCCTTACGGCCACGGTCGCTACGAGTATCTCTCGGGTCTGGTCGTGGCGGCACTCGTGCTGCTGATTGGCGTTGAGCTGGTGAAGTCCTCGGTCGAGCGCGTCATCCGCCCCGAACCTGTCGAGTTCTCGCTTGCCCTGGTGGCAGTTCTCGTGCTTTCGATGGTCGTAAAGCTCTGGATGGCGGCCCTCAACCAAAAGCTCGGCGATCGCATTGAGTCCGAGACGCTGCATGCGACCGCGCAGGATTCCAAGAACGATGTTCTTGCCACGGGCGCCGTACTGGCGTGCGCAATTGTTTCGCAGGTGACGGGCATCAACCTTGACGCTTGGGTCGGCCTTGCCGTTGGTGCCTATATTGGCTGGAGCGGTTTTGAACTCATCCAGGATACGGTGAGCCCGCTTTTGGGCCAGACGCCCGATCCTAAGCTGGTCAAGCACATCCGAGACAAGATCATGAGCTATCCCGGCGTTTTGGGCGTTCACGATCTGATGGTTCACGACTATGGCCCGGGCAGGAAATTCGCAAGCGCTCACGCCGAGATGGCGGCCGAAGCCAGCCCGATGGAAAGTCACGACACGCTCGACAATATTGAGCAGGCGTTTAGGAACGAAGACGGCATGATTGTCACGCTCCATTACGACCCCATCGTGACCGACGATCCAAAGGTGGCGAGCATGCGCCTGCGCATCAACGCAATGGCTCAGGAGATCGATAGCCGCCTTTCGATTCACGACCTTCGCTGCGTGCCGGGTCCTACGCACACCAACGTGATCTTTGACTGCGTACGTCCCTCGGATCTGCAGATGAGCGCCGAAGACGTAAAACACGCGCTGGCACAACGGGTCGAATCGGAATATCCCAAGTCGATTGCCAAGATTACGATCGACGAAGACTACGTAGGCCATACCCACGAGTAGGGTTGCGCCTGCAAAGCAAGTTATACAGAAGGGGAGAATATGAAGCGTCTATATCTACTCCGCCACGGCCAGACAGAATTCAACGTCAAAAAGCTCGTCCAAGGTCGTTGCGATTCACCGCTCACCGATTTGGGCCGTCAGCAAGCCGGGATGGCAGCCGCATGGCTCAAGGACCACGACGTTGTCCCCGACAAAGTGGTCTCATCACCCTTAGGCCGAGCCATGGACACCGCTAGTCTCGTTGCATGCGAGCTCCTCGGCCCGGACGCAGCAGTCGAGCCCTGCAAAGGCATCATCGAGCGCTGCTATGGAACCTTCGAGGAAGGCCCGCACGACGCGCTGCCTACCGACGTCTGGGATCCGGGCGAGGACCTGGTCCCCTTCGGAGGAGAAGGAAGCCGCGCGCTGCAAGAGCGCATGGTGGATGCGCTTACCAATATCATGGGCTCCGAGGGCATCGAAACCCTTCTAGCAGTAAGCCACGGCAGCGCCAGCCGCCAATTCATCAAGGCTGCCGCCCCAGAGGGCTTCGAGCTCCCAGCAAAACTCCCCAACTGCGCCATCATGATCTTTGATTTTGACGAGGAAAAGCCGCAAGCAGAAGGCGAGCCAATGCAGTGTAAGTTCACCCTTCAGCAAATAGTGGACCCCCAACAAAGTAATTAGCTGAGCGAGCAGAGTTAAGCAGACATCAACGTGTCGTCTCCCGAGCTTGGCAGAGGGGCGGCGAAATATATTAAGTTTGTCGCGAGTTCCGCACGCAAAGGAAAGCACTTAATGTGCTTTCCGTCTTGCGCAGGACTGTAGAGCAGCAAACTTAATATATTTCGCCGCCCCTCTGCCAAGCCCAGGCGACTCCACGCACTTTACCTGCGTAAACAATGTGAGTGAAATATGAATCTCGATGGATACGCCCGCAGCCGTGTATACTAAACAGCTGTGTGTAACCAGGGGAGTATTCTGGCTGGACAAAATGCCTGCTTAATAGGGTTGTCAGGTAGTCTGGGCGCAATACAAGACTGGGGAGCACGTCGTGTAAGTAGTGGTCCTCTAGGGGCGTACGCTCGGTGGTGTACGCATTGTCCCAAGACCACGCGAGAGTTGGGATCATATCTTGATCAGCATGATTCTCGGCCGCAAGATTGGCATGACCCAGGTTTGGGACGAGGACGACAACGTCGTTCCCGTCACGGTCATCCAGGCTGGCCCCTGCGCTGTCTCGCAGGTTAAAACTCAGGCAACCGACGGCTATGACGCCGTCCAGATCGGTTTCGGCGACATCAAGGCCAAGAACGTGAACAAGCCCATGGCTGGTCACTTCGCTAAGGCTGGCGTCGAGCCTGTCCGTTTCCTTCGTGAGGTCCGCGTCGAGAACGGCGAGGAGCACAAGGTCGGCGAGGTCGTCACCGTCGCTGATTTCGCTGATGTCGAGAAGGTCGACGTCATCGGTACCTCCAAGGGTAAGGGCTTCCAGGGTCGCATCAAGCGCTGGGGTCAGCGCCGCGGTCCTATGACGCATGGTTCTCACTTCCAGCGTCACCCCGGTTCTATCGGTCAGTGCGCCTATCCTGCGCGCGTCCTCAAGGGCGTCAAGATGGCCGGTCACATGGGTAACGAGCGCGTTACCGTCAAGAACCTTTCCGTTGTCCGCATCGATGCCGAGCAGAACCTCATCTTGGTCAAGGGCGCTGTCCCGGGTGCCAAGAATGGTCTCGTCGCCATCCGTATGGCCTAAGGGCCCAGCCCATTTAGCCCAGCGTCATACCAAGGAGAACACTTAAATGGCAAAGTTTGAAGTAAAGAACAGCGAGGGCAAGAAGGTCGCCGAGGCCGAGCTCGCCGCTGAGGTGTACGGCATCGAGCCGAACATCCACGTTATGCACCACATCGTCAAGTGCCAGATGGCCTCTTGGCGTCAGGGCACCCAGTCCGCTAAGGGCCGCTCTGAGGTTTCCGGTGGCGGCAAGAAGCCTTGGCGTCAGAAGGGCACCGGCCGTGCCCGCCAGGGTTCCATCCGTGCTGCCCAGTGGCGTCACGGTGGCGTTGTCTTCGCCCCCAAGCCCCGTTCCTACGCTAAGCGTATGAACAACAAGGAGGTCAAGCTGGCTATGCGCTCTGCGCTGTCCGCCAAGCTGGCCGATGGCGAGCTTGTGCTCGTCGACGACTACGGCTTCGAGAAGCCTTCCACCAAGGCTGCCGTTGCCATGCTCAAGGCTCTCGGCCTTGAGGGCAAGCGTCTGACCATCATCGTTCGCGATGAGGACGTCAACGCCTACCTGTCGTTCCGCAACATTCCCAAGACGTTCATCATCACTGCCGACGAGGCCAACACCTACGATCTCGTCAACAACAACGCCGTGCTGATGCCCGCCGACATCGCCGCTCACTTCGGGGAGGTGCTTGCTTAAATGACCGCCCACGAGATCATCATCCGTCCGATCGTGTCCGAGCGTTCCTTCTCCGGCATGGAGCAGAACAAGTACACGTTCGAGGTCGCCAAGGATGCTAACAAGTATCAGATCAAGGACGCTGTCGAGGAGATCTTCGGCGTCAAGGTCGTTCGCGTGAACACCCTGACGGTCAAGCCCAAGACCAAGCGCGTGCGCTATGTCGCCGGCAAGACCCGTTCTTGGAAGAAGGCCATCGTCACGCTGGCCGAGGGCGACACCATCGAGGTCTTTGGCAACCAGGCCTAAGACTCGCTGCTGTTGAGTGAGCTCATGCCTCCCAAATAGGGGAGGCGAGAGCTCAAGGTTTTGGGCGTATAAAATGGACACGCCCGGAGCCGTGTATACGTCCGGTGTCATCGCACCCGAGGCAGAACCTCGAATCCCTGTCTGCGATGGCTAACGGATTCCTATTGAAAGGGATTGTAATGGCTGTAAAGCACCTTAAGCCGACCTCCGCTGGTAGGCGTTGGCAGACGATCTCCGACTTCTCCGAGATCACCTGCACCAAGCCCGAGAAGTCTCTTCTCGAGCCCCTGCCCAAGAAGGCCGGTCGTAACAACAACGGCCGCATCACCACCCGCCACCAGGGCGGCGGCGTGAAGCGTCGTTACCGCGTGATCGACTTCAAGCGCAACAAGGACGGCGTGCCCGCCAAGGTTGCCACGATCGAGTACGATCCGAACCGTTCCGCTCGCATCGCTCTGCTGCACTACGCTGACGGTGAGAAGCGCTACATCCTGGCCCCCAAGGGCCTCGAGGTCGGTCAGACCATCATGTCCGGTTCTGACGCCGACATCAAGCCGGGCAACGCTCTGCCCCTCGCCGACATCCCCGTCGGTACGCTCATCCACGCCGTCGAGTTCCAGCCCGGCAAGGGCGCTGCTATCGCCCGTTCCGCCGGTAACTCCTGCCAGCTGATGGGTAAGGAGGGCAAGTACGCTATCGTCCGTATGCCTTCCTCCGAGATGCGCCGCATCCTCGTTACCTGCCGCGCCACCGTCGGTGAGGTCGGCAACGCCGATCACTCCAACATCGTCATCGGCAAGGCCGGCCGTAAGCGCCACATGAACGTGCGCCCGACCGTCCGCGGTACCGTCATGAACCCTGTCGACCACCCGCACGGCGGTGGCGAGGGCAAGAACCACACCTCTGGTCGTCCCTCTGTTACCCCCTGGGGTAAGCCGACGAAGGGCCTTCGTACGCGCAAGAAGAAGAAGGTCTCGAACCAGCACATCATTCGTCGCCGTAAGAAGTAATTTCGGATACCGAGTTTTAGGAGAAAGCACTTATGAGCAGAAGTCTCAAAAAGGGCCCGTTCGTGGAGACTCGCCTTCTCTCGCGTATCACCGCGATGAACGAGGCTGGCAAGAAGGACGTCGTGAAGACCTGGTCCCGCGCGTCCACCATCTTCCCCGAGATGGTTGGTCACACCATCGCCGTCCACGACGGCCGCAAGCATGTGCCCGTGTATGTTACCGAGTCCATGGTTGGTCACAAGCTCGGCGAGTTCGCGCCGACTCGTACGTTCCGTGGCCACAAGGCCAAATAGGGGGTTAACCGTAAATGGCAACTAAGTCTATTGAAACTGAGGCCACCGAGGTTCGCGCCGTCGCTAAGTACGTGCGTGTTTCCCCCAGCAAGGCCCGCCTGGTGGTCGATCTGATCCGCCGCAAGCCTGTCGCTCAGGCCTTCGACATCCTCCACTTCTGCGACCGCGCCGTCGCCGTGGATGTCGAGAAGGTTCTCCGTTCCGCCGTTGCGAACGCCGAGAACAACAACGGTCTGCGTGCCGACAACCTGGTTGTCGCCGCTGCCTATGTTGACGAGGGTCCGACGCTTAAGCGCATCCGTCCCCGCGCCAAGGGTTCCGCTTCTCGCATTCTGAAGCGTACTTCCCACATCACCGTCGTCGTTGCTCCTCGAAAGGAGGCGTAAAGCTGTATGGGTCAGAAAGTCTACCCCACCGGCTTCCGTCTTGGCATCACCGAGAACTGGCGCTCCCGCTGGTTCGCAGAGAAGGATTACGCTAAGACCCTCGGTAACGATCTCGAGATCCGCAAGTACCTCGAGAAGCGTCTTTCCCGCGCAGCTGTCTCCCGCGTCGAGATCGAGCGCGCTGGCGACAAGGTGAAGGTCATCATCCTCACCGCTCGCCCCGGCGTTGTCATCGGTAAGAAGGGTGCCGAGATCGATACCCTCCGCACCGAGCTCGAGAAGGTCGCTGGCGTCTCCAAGGGCCAGCTCTCCGTCGACGTTGTCGAGATCAAGCGCCCCGAGCTCGACGCCAACCTCGTTGCTCAGTCCATCGCTGAGCAGCTCGAGGGCCGCGTTGCCTTCCGTCGCGCTATGCGCAAGGCTGTCCAGTCCGCCCGCAAGGCCGGCGCCAAGGGCATCCGTATCCAGTGCTCCGGTCGTCTCGGCGGTGCCGAGATGGGCCGTCGTGAGTGGTACCGTGAGGGTCGCGTGCCTCTGCACACCCTCCGCGCCAAGATCGACTACGGCACGGCTGTCGCCAGCACCACCATGGGTGCCTGCGGCGTGAAGGTCTGGATCTACCTGGGCGAGAAGCTCCCGGGCCAGCCTGTTCCCAACCCTGCACTCGAGGGCTCTTCCCGTCCTCGTCGTCGTAACTCCGAGAGGAGGGGTCAGTAGTGCTTGCCCCTAAGCGTATTCTTCACCGCAAGGTGCAGCGTGGCTCCATGAAGGGCCAGGCCAAGGGTAATACCGAGCTGCATTTCGGCGAGTTTGGTATCCAGGCTCTCGAGGCCCATTGGATCACCAACCGTCAGATCGAGGCCGCTCGTATTGCCATGACCCGCTACATGAAGCGTGGCGGTCGTGTCTACATCACGATCTTCCCCGATAAGCCCATCACCAAGAAGCCTGCCGAGACTCGCATGGGTTCTGGTAAGGGTAACCCTGAGGAGTGGGTGGCCGTCGTCAAGCCCGGCCGCATCATGTTCGAGGTCAAGGGCGTGCCCGAGGAGGTCGCTCGCGAGGCTCTGCGTCTTGCACAGCACAAGCTTCCCATCAAGACCAAGATTGTTGCTGCCAAGAACGCTGAGCAGCGCATCCAGAAGGAGATGGCTGAGGAGGCCGCTCTCGAGGCCAAGTGGGCTGCTGAGGACGCCGCCGCCGCCAAGGAGGAGAACTAATGAAGCCCGCAGAGATTCGTGAGCTCTCGGACGCTCAGCTCGTTGAGAAGCTGAAGGAAATGCGCGCCGAGCTCTTTAACCTTCGTTTCCAGATGGCCACCAGCCAGCTGGACAACACCGCTCGCGTCAACACCGTGAAGAAGGACATCGCTCGCGTCCTCACGGAGCAGCGCGCCCGCGAGATCGCAGCGGAGAAGTCCGCTGTCGCCGAGTAGGACCTAAGGAGAGAACATGACTGATTCGCGTAACTCGCGTAAGGTCCGTACGGGTGTCGTTACCTCCGTCTCCGGTGCCAAGACCATCGTTGTCACCATCACCGAGCGCAAGTGTCACCCCAAGTACGGCAAGATGATGACCAGCTCCAAGAAGCTGCACGCTCACGACGAGGAGTGCACGGCTGGCGTGGGCGATACCGTCCGCGTTATGGAGACCCGTCCTATGTCCAAGATGAAGCGCTGGCGCCTCATCGAGGTCGTCGAGCGCGCTAAATAAGCAGTCGCTCTTACGACTTGTACGTTTCCGAAGATGTGCGTATGCCTGGCTTGCATACCACGGGCCGTATAAAGGCTGCGCACCTCTCTTCGGTTCTTAGTTCGGAGGAACATCTACCATGATTCAGATGCAAACCATGCTGAACGTCGCCGACAACTCCGGCGCTCGCAAGATTCGCTGCATCAAGGTGCTTGGCGGTTCCAAGCGTCGTTATGCAGGCATCGGCGATGTGTTCATCGGTGCTGTCCAGGAGGCTACCCCTGGCGCCAACGTCAAGAAGAAGGACGTTGTCCGTTGCGTCGTCGTTCGCACCGTTAAGGAGATCCGCCGCAAGGATGGCTCCTACATTCGCTTTGATGAGAACGCCTGCGTTGTCATCAACAACGATGGTTCGCCCGTCGGCACCCGTATCTTCGGGCCCGTCGCTCGCGAGCTTCGTGACAAGAAGTACATGAAGATCGTCTCGCTCGCTCCCGAGACCCTGTAGTTAGGGGAGATATATGTATATCAAGAAGGGCGATAAGGTCCAGGTTCTCTCTGGTAAGGATCGCGGCAAGCAGGGCGTTGTCCTGCGTGCTCTCCCCGCCGAGAACAAGGTCGTTGTCGAGGGCGTTTCGGTCGTCAAGAAGGCCGTCAAGCCCAACGCTGCCAACCAGCAGGGCGGCATCGTTTCGCAGGAGGCTCCCATCGACGCCTCCAACGTCAATCTCGTTTGCCCCGAGTGCGGTAAGGTTACCCGCGTCGGTCACGAGAAGGACGGCAAGAACAAGCTGCGCGTCTGCAAGAAGTGCGGCCACAAGTTCTAAGCTGCCCGCAACAGTTAAGTTGCTAGCAAAGGCCCGGATGCCACGGCACCCGGGCCTTTTTTCTATCCCTACTCATTGGGTACTCATTGGGGACAGCCTTAAATGAGTGGTTGCGCGCGCGAAAGGCTGGCGTGACAGTCGGTCAGCTCGTGCGTTGTTGCGAACTCGGTGAGGCAACGGTTAAAAGGGCAACTGCTGGCTGGCGCGACGCCTCAAATGATCCGTTTTCCTCCGTCCCCAGGGGATCAGGTGATGCGCGTCTGTGCGCAGCTGCGTGCGTATGATTGCGTGAGTATACGTGTATATGCGCCGTTAACTCCTGAATTTTGACCATTTAGCGGTAATACACGCAGAAGCACGCACATACACGCGCATTTGTGCGAATATAGAGCTGTCAGAAATGAAAGACTTTTCACGATGTAGGAGGCACATATGGCAGATTCCAAGCAGGCTCCACTCGACTCCGCGGCAGCCGCAAAGGCGGCGTTCGCTTCGGTCCAGGGCAAGCCGTTCCCCGATGATATCTTTACGGCTCCCGAGCTTCGTTGGGCTGTGATTGGGTGCGGCGTTATCGCCAACCAGATGGCCCAGTCTCTCGCTCTTGCCGGTCGCAAGCTTGCGGGCGTCGCTAACCGCACGCTGTCAAAGGCTCAAGCTTTTGCCGAGCAGTATGGCATCGAGAAGGTCTATGAAACGGCCGAGGACCTCTATGCCGACCCTAACATCGACGCAATCTATATCACCACTCCGCATAACACGCATATCACCTACCTGCGCGCCGCCCTGGCAGCTGGCAAGCACGTGCTCTGCGAAAAGGCCATTACCCTCAACTCCGCCGAGCTCGACGAGGCACGTGCCATTGCCGACGAGCATAACGTGGTCCTTATGGACGCTACAACGGTGCTCCACATGCCCTTATATCAAGAGCTGCGCCGCCGCATGGATGCCGCTGAGTTTGGCCGCATGAACCTCGCTCAGCTCAACTTTGGCAGCTACAAGGAGTACGGCGATCTGACCAACCGTTTCTACAATCGCAACCTTGCTGGCGGTGCCATGCTCGACATTGGCGTCTATGCTCTGTCCGTTATGCGCCTCTTTATGGCAAGCCAGCCCGCTGAGGTTGTCTCGCTGGGTAACACCTGTGAGACCGGTGTCGACGTTGCGGGCGGCATCGTCTGCCGTAATGCTGAGCAGCAGCTGGGCGTTGTGAGCCTTACGCTTCACTCCAAGCAGCCCAAGCGCTCGGTCATCAGCTTTGACAAGTGCTATATCGAGGTCAACGAGTATCCGCGTGCCGATCACGCGACCATTGTGTGGACTGCGGACGGCCACCGCGAGGAGGTCCACGCCGGCACCGAGGCTTATGCCCTGTGCTACGAGATGGCCGACCTCGAGAAGGCGGTTGCCGGCGACGACTCCAAGCGCGAGCTGCTGGATTATGCTTATGATGTTATGGAGCTTATGACCAAGCTCCGCGCCGACTGGGGAGTCGTGTACCCCGAGGAGGAGTAAGCGATGCTTGCGGAAGATAGGCTCAACGCGATTGTGTCGATGGTGCAGCAGGCTGGCTCGGTTACTGTGCCAGAGCTTGCCGATACCCTAGGCGTGACGGCGTCTACCATTCGGCGCGACCTGCAGACGCTCGATCGAGCGCACCGCATCGCCAAGGTCCACGGCGGAGCGACGAGTCTTGAACGCGCGCACGTGACGCGCGACCTAACGCTCAATGAGCGCAGCGACCTCCATAACGACGACAAGGAGCGTATCTGCGCCCGTGCGGCGGCGCTTGTGGAGCCCGAGAGCTTTGTATACATCGACTCGGGCTCGACGACGCTCAAGCTCATCGAGCATCTTCCACACCTTGAAGGTGTCACCTACGTGACCGACTCCGTGCTCCATGCTCAGCATCTCGCCCTGCGCGGCATGCGCACTGTGGTGTTGGGTGGCGAACTCAAGCCCGAGACCGAGGCGCTCGTTGGCCCCGATGCCTTGGCAACCCTAGACCACTACAACTTCAACTGTGGCTTTTGGGGTTCTAACGGCATTGCTGCCGAGCAGGGCTTCACGGCGCCAGATATCGAGGAGGCGCAAGTAAAGCGCATCTCGATGCGCCATACGGCCAAGCGCTTCGTAATCTCGGACGCCAGCAAATTTGGCATGGTGGCGCCCGTCAAGTTTGCGGACTTCCGCGACGCAACGATTATTACCGCAGGCGAGGTCCCCGCCAAGTACCGGGCAATGGACAACGTCATCACGGTCTAGCAAGCAGAGGCAGGTTAAGGCCAAAACCACCGCAAAGGTGCCTGTCCCCATTGTGGTGGTTAGTAACGAAAACCGAGTAGTTTTCCCAATAGAAAAGCGGCAACGTCCATCACGGGCGTTGCCGCTTTCGTTGTCTGCCGGCTTGTCTAAGTCTGTAACAACTGGACCGTTAAAAGTAGGCTAGGTGTTACAGATTGAGATACTTCCGAACCGCGCCGTCCCTTTGTCTCAATCTGTAACATCTGGGACAGATTTTGCCGAGTTACTGTTACAGATTGAGATTTTCCCTTGAGGGGGATTTGAGTGTCTCGATCTGTAACAGATAGACCGGAAAATGGGTTCTAACTGTTACAGATCGAGACGTTTTGGGACCGCGGCCAAGCCATTGCGTCAAAACCACCACAAAGGTGCCTGTCCCCATTGTGGTGGTTTAAGGCTCCCAGGGGCAGGGGGCTTCGATGTGGATGTGCTCGCCGGTTACGGGATGGGTGAAGGACACGCTGTGGGCGTGGAGCATCAGGCCGCAGGGGCGCGGCGTGCCGTACAGGTCGTCGCCAACCAGGGGATGATGCTCGCTGGCCAGGTGGACGCGAATCTGATGCTTGCGGCCGGTGAGCAGCTCGACATCGATATACGAACGCGTGGGCAGACCTCGGCGGCTCTTAAGGCGCTTGAGCACCTTCACGCGCGTCTGCGAAGGCTTGCCGCTGGCGCCGACGCGCATCTTGCGGCTGTCGTGGCGGTCGCGGGCGATGGGCTTGTCGATGAGCTTCTCGTTCCAGTCGATCTTGCCCTCGGCCAGCGCCAGATAGTGCTTTTCGAAGGCGTGGTCGTTCACCATCTGGTCAAAGGCGGGCTGCGTCTGCTTGTCGAGCGAGAACAGCACCACGCCGGTGGTGTTGCGGTCCAGGCGGTTGAGCGGCTGCATGTCGGTCGCGGCAAAGCCGTCGCCCATCGCCAGCAAAAGGTCGCTGGCGTAGTCGGTAAGTGTGCGCTCACCGGTGCCGTCGCCGTGGACGATCATGCCGGCGGGCTTATCGATGGCCATGAGCCAGGCGTCGCAGTAGAGGACTTGAGGTTCTTCGTTCACGTGTAAGCCTTTCGGTTAGCTAATTCCCACAAACATGCAGCCCGAGGTGGCGCCGCGCAGGCGGGCAGCGGGCTTGCGACCTGCCTGAGCTGCCTCAATGGCGCGGCGGACACGAGCAACGGCACGGCCAATCTCATCGGCTTCGAGCAAGGTTCCGTCAACCATAAGACGGCGCACGCCGGCATCGAGCAGCTGCGGAACCTGCGGCGTGAGGTCGATAGGGTAGGCATCGTACAGGCGTGAGCGGCCGTGGATGTCGGTACGCACGGGCATGACCTTGCCGTCGATATTCTTGAGCGACAGCTTGCGGACGCGCAGGCGGCAGCTGGCACAATCGTGGATACAACCGTTGGCCACCTGCAGGATGCAGTGCTCGCTCGTCATAACGCGCGGGCGGCCGAACACGGTGATGCCCAGGGCTGCGGGCGCGGAGGTGCCAAGCGAGATAATCTCGTCGAGCGTGATCTCGGGCGAAAGCCAAAACGCGCCGGCTCCGCGCTCGGCAAGTGCCTCCATGCAAGGCGTGTTGTGCACGGGCAGGCAGGATCGGATCTCGGCCGTGGCGCCGGTCTGCGCGGCAGTAGCAAGCTCGGAGATATTGCCGACGGCGACAGTCGCTCCAGCCTGTATCCACGGGTCAACGCGGACGTGGTCTACGGCGCGGCAGACCTCATCGAGCACGGGTACGATGCCCTGCTCAAACGCAACGGCGGGGGAGAGTTCGGCCGCATCGAGCGCGTCGGTGGTCATGTAGATGCGCGTTGCGCCCTCGGCGCGAGCGGCCTCGGCGGCCTCGAGCGAGGTGACGGCGGCGCAGATCTGCGGCTCATCGCGGTAGTGTGCGGGCATGGGGCGCGTACATTTGTCGAGCACCGGCAACTCGAGCGTTTTCGCGCGCTCCTCGTAGGGTGCCAGAATGGCCTCTTCCAGCGCCTTGCAAGCGGCGGCGCGCACCTTATGCACGGCGGAGAAACCCATGCCACAGCCTTCATCGAGCGCCACATCAAAGCTCGCAGCCTCAAAGGGCGAGGAGCCCAGGCGTCCGACGTGCTCCACCAGATCGGCCGCCTCGACGGCGCGAGTCTTGGCGGCCTCGACGGTAAAGCCGGTGGCGGTGGCGGTGAGCGCGGGGTCGTCGCAGCAGGTGAGCGTCACGGTAAATGGCTCGTCCAGACGTGCCACAACGGACACATCTACGGCGCGGCGGCGCAGCACGTCGCGCTTGAGCGCGGCACCGGCGGCGTCAATAGCGCGCTGGCTTCGAATCACGCGCACGCGGCAGCCCTCGGGCATGCTGCGGGGCACGCGGCACTCGATGATGTCGCCGGCAGCCGCATCCTCGGCGGCGATGGTGGTCAGGAACTGGTCGAACTCATCGTCGTGACGAAGCTCCAGCAGGTCGCCCTTGCCCACGGGCTCAAACAGCTCAATGCGGGCGATGGCAGCGCGACGACGGCGGTCGTCGGGCTTGAGCCCGCGCACATCGCGGTTGGCCAGGCGGCTACCAAGCACCGTGCCCACGATCTGGCCGCGGTTGTTGGAGCGCTCGTAGCTCATCATCTCGTCACCCGAGGTACCGTCTTGGTAGGCATGCGTAAAGTCGCGGTTAAAGCAGCGCTTGAGCTGGCGCTGGCGGGCGGCATCCTCATCCTTAGAGGTCGAAACATCGGCCAGCATGTCATCAATCTGATGACGATACACGTCGACGATGGAATACACATAATCGGGCGCCTTCATGCGGCCCTCGAGTTTGAGCGATGCAGCACCGGCGTCATACAGACGGCGAACGAGCTGCGACGTGTTGGTGTCGCGTGGGCACAGCGCGCGCTCGCGACCGGCGGGGGAGAGCGAACGGCCGTTCTCGTCGATCAGCTCGTAAGGCAGGCGACAGGGCTGAGCGCACATGCCGCGGTTGGCCGAGCGTCCCGCCATGGCAAAGCTCGACAGCAGGCACAGGCCCGAGTAGCAAAAGCAGATGGCACCGTGGCTAAAGACCTCCAGGTCAACGTCAGGCGCGGCGTCGTGGATGGCGGCGATCTCGTCGATGGAGAGCTCGCGCGACAAGGTCACGCGGTCGGCGCCCTGCTCACGGCACCAGATAGTCCCGCGGTCATCGTGGATGTTCGCCTGGGTCGAGATGTGTGTCTCGATGCCGGGCATGGTGCGCTTGACCTCAAAGAACAGGCCCCAGTCCTGGATGATAAAGGCGTCGGCGCCCAGCGTGGAGCAGCGATGGATGAGCTGCAGCGCATCGCTCATCTCGGACTGCTTGATGACGATGTTTACCGTGACATAAACGCGCGAGCCGGCCAGGTGTGCAGCGTGGCAGGCCTGCTCAAAGGCCTCGTCGGTAAAGTTCGTTGCCTTGCGGCGGGCGTTGAAGCTGCCCATGCCGCAGTAGATGGCATCGGCGCCAGCAGCGAGTGCGGCGGCAAAGGGCTCCGGGCCTCCGGCGGGGGCCAAGAGCTCGGGCCTGCGGTTGGTGGTTCGACTGGCGGTTGCGGTCATATCCTGCCTTTCAAAATGCTCAGATACTCAAAAGTATAGTGGTGCCGTCGCGGCAGGCGATGCCCGCAGCCTAAGCAGGACAAAGTCTTCAGCAGCCTCTCGGGCAAAAATGATCCCTTTTCCTCCGTCCCTAAGGGATCACGTGATCCGAAGGGGACGGAGGAAAAGGGATCAGTATTCGGGCACGTCGCCGGTCACGCCGTTCATCGGCCCGTACGCGCCGTTGGGCGATAAAATATTCTCGCAATGTGATAATAATCTTGCACAGCGCAAAATCATCCCCTACTATCCCAATCAAGCGCGGTGTTCAGACCGAACTGTGCCTCCCGGTGCGAACGCCGCGCTCACGCTCTCTAGTTGATTGTAAGGAGAAAAACATGAGCAAGACCGTCGTGTCTTCCGATAACGCACCGGCCGCCATCGGCCCGTATTCCCCCGGCATCCAGACCGGCAACATGGTGTTTCTGTCCGGCCAGCTGGGCATTGACCCTGCAACCGGCAAGATGCCCGAGGGCGTCGAGGCTCAGGCCAAGCAGTCCCTCGCTAACGTCGAGGCCCTGCTGACCGCTGCCGGCGCCACGTTTGCCGATGTCGTCAAGACCACGGTCTACCTGGCCGACATCGCCGACTTCGCCGCCGTGAACGAGATCTACGCCTCCAAGTTCGAGGCTCCGTTCCCCGCGCGCAGCGCCTTCCAGGTTGCCGCCCTTCCGGCTGGCGGTCTGGTCGAGATCGAGGTCATCGCCGCCCTCTAAGGCGTTGACAACAACTAAACATGACATGCAAAAAGACCCTGCAGCGCGTGTGAACTGCAGGGTCTTTTGTCAAGCGATGCGACAAAAATGATCCGTTTTCCTCCGTCCCCAAGGGATCAGTGGGTTAGCCCTCCTTGCGGACCTTTTGCAGATAGCGGTAGACGCTGGGCTCAGAGATTCCAAGCGCGGCGGCAGCGCAGGCAACGGCGCCCTTGAGCATAAACACGCCGTTGCCGTTGAGATGGCGGATAACATCGACGCGGTCGGCCTGGCCGAGCGAGGCGACATCCTGCCCGCGGCTTTCGAGCAGCTCGGAAATACTGCGGTCGATGAGCTCCTGCGTGGACTCCGAAAGGCTTTCGACCTCGATGGGGGAGGGCTCGGTGCGTGCGGGAGCGGCGTCAAAGCAGGCCATAAGCTGCTGGGCCATGGCACTGATGTTGCGCACGGCCGAAAGATCGGTGTTGACGCAGAGCATGCCGACGATCTCGCCGTCCTCGCGAATGAAGTACGTCGCCGACTCCAGCGTCTTGCCACCGGCACCGCGGCCTTCGTAGCCCGTAATGAACGGCAGATCGCGATATTTACCATCGTGCATGATCTTGAGTGCCAGATCGGTGGCGGGACCGCCGACCTTACGGCCGCTCACGATGCCGTTGCGAATATCGACGATGGCGTGGTCGGGATCCGAGAAATCGTGCAGCACGATTTCGCTGTTTTTGCCGAGTATCTGCTCCAGGAAATCGACCATCGGCAAAAAGCGACGTACGGTCTCGTTCACGGGCAACTCCTTTGGGTGAAATCGGAAATGTTCATAACAATTATTTCTCATGGTAACACGGTGTCTATTGACTCGCATATTCGCAGGTACATTGCGTAATACGGACGAGCGGTAGGAATTTGGCGGTAAACGGTCGACCAAAAGAAAAGTTAGATGTTATTTTGACCAGACACTTTCCTGACCTGCGGAAATGCATTGCCTCAGCTCAAGAATAGTCTGATAACAAAAAATTATTATTGAGAATGAGAATCATCTTTAATACGATATGCAACGAAGGCACAACCTCACCCCCGCACTGCGTCACAATAGAGCGTTAGATGCGAAAACAACTACTTCGAGGATTGGTGGTCAAATGGCCCAGGAGACGGTTACGAACGGCACTGAAGCCCTGTTCACTCGCGAAGGCATGCCGCCCGTTAAGGAAATGATCCCGTGTGCCCTTCAGCACGTACTGGCATCGTTTGCCGGCATTATTACCCCGGCGGTCATCATGGCCGGCGTCTACGGCTTTAATAGCCAGCAGAGCACCGACATCATTCAGGTTGCGCTTATTCTTTCGGCAATCGACACGGCCCTTCAGGCCTTCGCTCCCTTCCGTCGCATCGGCGGCGGCCTGCCCATCGTCATGGGCGTTTCGTTCGCGTTCCTGCCGGCCCTGCAGGCCATGGGCGCCTCGGGCTTTAGCTTTGGTGCGCTGCTGGGCGGCGAGATTGTCGGCGGTGCCGTCGCGGTCCTCTTTGGTTTGGCCTACAGCAAGATTAAGTGGCTGTTCCCGCCCGTCGTGACCGGTACGGTTATCTTCTCCATCGGCGTTTCGCTGTATCCCACGGCCGTCAAGTATATGGCTGGCGGCATGGGCACGCCGCTGTGGGGCACCCCGCAGGCCTGGTGTGTCGCTCTTATCACCTTCGCCGTGGTCTTTGCGCTCGCCAACTTTGGCAAGGGCACGCTCAAGCTGGGATCCGTGTTCTTTGGCATGATCGTTGGCATGATCGTTTCGATCCCCTTTGGCATGATCGACTTCTCCAGCGTTGCTACCGCTCAGGTCTTCGCCCTTCCCAAGCTCATGCCCTACGCGCTCGAGTTTGATCCCGAGGTCTGCATTACCCTCGCCGTCGTGTTCCCCATGGTTGCCATCCAGGTTATCGGTGACGTCTCCGCCGCCTGCCTGGGCTCTATCGACCGTATGCCCACCGAGCGCGAGCTCTCCGGCGCTATCGTGTCCCAGGGTCTCACCTCTATGGTCGGCGGCCTGCTGGGCGGTCTTCCCACCAGCGCCCTTGGCCAGAACGTGGGCATCATCTGCTCCAACAAGGTCGTCAACAAGTGGGTCTTTGTGATCATCGCGGCCGTCTTTGCCATTGCCGGTCTGTTCCCGCAGCTCTCTGCCGTTCTTTCCGCTATCCCGCAGCCCGTCATCGGCGGCGCGACCGTCGGCGTCTTTGGCACCATCACCATGAACGGCGTGCGCATGTTCACCCGCGAGGGCCTCACGCAGCGCACTACCACCATCGTTGGTACCTCCGTCGTCTTTGGCCTGGGTATCTGGATGGCTAGCGGTTGCCTTGCCGGTGAGGGTATGCCCACCTGGGTGCCCACCGTCATCGGCTCCAATGCTGTAACCCCCACCGCCATCATGGCCATTGTTCTTAACCTGATTCTTCCGCAGACGCCGGTCGTGGCTCAGCACATCGATGCTGCCAAGGACGCTGCCGTGGATCTGGTCTTGCCCGAGAGCAAGAAGTAACCAATTCGGTGCTATTTGTCGGCGGACGTATCGCCTCGTCCGCCGACGTCATGCGGCGCCAAGCCGCACTTCAAAGGGTTTGTCCCTTTGGTGAAGCGTTGACGGGAGAGGGCCCGTTTCCGGTGTAGGCCGGCGCTTCGCACTCCGCCATGTCAGAGGTGTCAAACCCCGCCTCTGATGTTGAAGGGAGCATCCATGCTTCTGGTCGCTAACGGTTCCGTCTTTACCCGCAACGCTCAGACCCCGTTCATTCCAAACGGTGCGGTCGCCATTGACGGAGATACGATCGTCGAAGTGGGCCCCGAGTGCGAGCTCAAGGCCAAGTACCCGGATGCCGAGTACGTCGACGCCCAGGGCAACCTCATCATGCCCGGACTCATCAACTGCCACACCCACATCTACTCGGGTCTGGCCCGCGGCCTTGCCATCAAGGGCTGCAACCCCACCAACTTCCTGGAGAATCTTGAGCAGCAGTGGTGGAAGATCGACGACAACCTGACGCTCGACGGCACCAAGGCCAGCGCCTATGCCACGACTCTTGACTCCATCCGCGATGGCGTCACCACGATCTTCGATCACCATGCGAGCTTCTGCGAGATCCCGGGAAGCCTCTTTACCATTAAGGATGCCGCGCAGGAGCTGGGCATGCGTTCATGCCTGTGCTACGAGGTCTCCGATCGCCGCGGCCAGGAAAAATGCGACCAGGCCATTGCCGAGAACGCCGAGTTTGCCCAGTGGGCCGCCAAGGAGCGTCGCGATAACGATAACCACATGATCGCCGCCATGTTTGGCGGTCACGCCACCTTTACGCTGTCGGACGAGACCATGGACAAGATGGCCGAGGCCAACAACGGCCTGACCGGCTTTCACATCCATGTGTGCGAGGGCATGAACGACGTGTGGGACTCCCGCCTCAATCGCGGTGGCATCAGCCCCGTCGAGCGCCTGCTGCAGCACAACCTGCTGGGTCCCGACACCATGCTCGGCCACTGCATCCACGTGACGCCTGCCGAGATGGATATCGTCAAGGAGTCCGGCACCTGGCTCGTCAACAACCCCGAATCCAATATGGGCAACGCCGTGGGCTGCGCCCCCGTGCTCGAGTTCTTCCGCCGCGGCATCCCCGTGTGCATGGGCACCGACGCCTACACCCACGATATGCTCGAGAGCCTCAAGGTCTTCCTGATCATTCAGCGCCACAACGCCGCCATGCCCAACGTGGGCTGGTGCGAGGCCATGACGATGCTGTTCGAGAACAACGCCAAGATGGCGAGCAAGTACTTCGATCGCAAACTCGGCGTGCTCGAGGCCGGCGCCGCCGCCGACGTCATCGTTATGGACTACAAGCCCTTTACGCCGCTGAGCGAGGAGAACATCGACGGCCACATGCTCTTTGGCATGATGGGCAAAAACTGCCGCACCACCATCATCAACGGCCGCGTCCTGTACAAGGATCGCGAGTTTGTCGGTATCGATGAGGACAAGATCAACGCGTGGACCATGGCCGAGTCCAAGAAGCTCTGGAGCACGCTCAACGATCGCGTGTACTAATCCAACTGGAGATTCGCGCGCGTCGGATGTTTCGCCGCATCCGGCGCGCGCATAGGCGGCCTCCGCGGGGTCGCCGGCGCTGTGCTAGCGCTACACCGTATTTGCGCCCGTCGCGCGGTCTCGCCGGGCGTTACAGAGAGGAGCTCATTATGAGCGACATTATGAGGCCGATCCCGTTTTCGCAGCTGATGAACTGGATCATCGAGGAGCACAAGACCCAGGACGCCATCTTTGGCGTGCGCAAGATGGTCACGACCAACCAGGAGGGCGCGCTTCCCATTTTTGACGAGCGCATCGAGACTCCGTTTGGCCCGGCCGCCGGCCCCAACACGCAGCTGGCCCAGAACATCGTGGCCTCTTATGTGGCCGGTTCCCGCTTCTTTGAGCTCAAGACCGTTCAGGTTATGGACGGCGAGGAGCTCTCCAAGTGTGTGAACAAACCCTGCATCGTGGCACAGGACGAGTGCTACAACTGCGAGTGGTCGACCGAGCTCGAGGTTCCGCAGGCCTTTGCCGAGTACGTGAAGGCATGGTTTGCCTGCCACCTGATCGCTCGCGAGTACGGTCTGGGCAGCCCGGACGGTTTTGTCTTTAACATGTCCGTGGGCTATGACCTCGAGGGCATCAAGAGCCCCAAGGTCGACGCCTACATCGAGGGCATGAAGGACGCCAGCGGCTCCGACGTCTGGAACGAGTGCCGCGCATGGGCGCTCGCCAACCTGGACAAGTTTGAGCATGTCGACGCCGCGTTTGTCGAGTCCATTCCGGCGCGCGTGTCCAACTCCATCACCGAGTCCACGCTGCATGGCTGCCCGCCGGCCGAGATCGAGCGCATCGCGACCTATCTGATCACCGAGAAGGGCCTCAACACCTACATCAAGTGCAACCCTACGCTGCTGGGCTATGAGTTTGCCCGCCAGCGTCTGAACGAGCTGGGCTTTGACTACATCGTCTTCGATGAGCCTGTCTCTTATACACATCTGACGCTG
>UROM01000005.1 GCA_900549455.1 uncultured Collinsella sp.
TCTACACTTATGCGATCGTCGGCAGCGTCAGATGTGTATAAGAGACAGGGTCATGCTCGCCTGCGCCAACTGCGAGCTTGATCAGATTGAGCTCGATTGGCGTGACAAGTGGGCTGTGGCTGTTGTCCTGACGAGCGCGGGCTACCCCGGCAGCTACGAGAAGGGCAAAGTCATCACCGGCATCGCCGACGCCGAGGCCATGGAGAACGTGACCGTGTACCATGCCGGCACCGCCGTGGTGGACGGTCAGCTCGTGACCAACGGTGGCCGAGTGCTTGCCGTGACCGCGCTGGGCGATACGTTTGAGAACGCTCGCAACCTTGCCTACGAGGCCTGCGAGAAGATTGATTTTGAGGGCAAGACCCTGCGTCATGACATCGGTCTGCGCGCGCTGCGTGGCCGCGACGCCTGGGATGCCTAAAGTCCGAGAGGAATGAGACGGATGGACGAGAAGAACGAAGAGCTCGTGGACGCGCAGATCGTCGAAGAGGACAGCCGCATGTATGGGCACGCCGAGGGCGAGCCTGGTGGCGAGGTCGCTGACGAGCCGTCGCTGGTGCCGGGCGACGACGACCCGCACGATGCCGAGCTGCACGAGAAGATTCTTTCGGAGGAGTGTGCCTGGAAGGGCAAGATCCTCGACGTCCACCGTCTTGAGGTTGAGCTGCCCAACGGTCACCGCAGCGCCCGCGATATCGTTCGCCATCCGGGTGCGGCGGCCGTTGTGGCACTGACCGAGAGCGGCAAGATTGTACTGGTGCGTCAGTACCGCACCGCCATCGACCGCGTGACGGTCGAGATTCCCGCCGGCAAGCTCGATCCAGGCGAGGACCCGCTCGATTGCGCCAAGCGCGAGCTGCATGAGGAGACGGGCTTTAGGGCCGGTCGCATTCGCTTTTTGACGTCGATTGTCACGTCCTGCGGCTTCTGTGACGAGATCATTCACATCTACCTGGCCACCAAGCTCGAGTTCGATGCACCCAACCCCGATGATGACGAGTTTGTCAACGTGGATCTGGTGCCGCTGCACGAGCTGATCGACGCCGTGCTCGACGGCAAGATCGAAGATGCCAAGACCGTCGTGGGCGCCTTGGCCTGCGATAGCATCGCGCACCGCTTGGGCGGAGCCGATCTTTAACGAGCGGGAATGATCCCGTAGGTTTGTGTAAGTCAGCGAAAGTGCTCCATTTGAGACAAGGTGGCCTAAAAGAGGAGGGAAGCGTATGGTTATACGCGACCGACGATTGAAGGCCAGATTGTCCAAATGGAGCACTTGCAGCGTCGAGACGAAACGCGGTTTGGTAAAACCGCGTAAGGTGATTATGCTGAAAAGGTTTTTGTCTTATTACAAGCCCCAGATGGGGCTTTTTGTTGCCGATACTGTTTGCGCCCTGGTGCTTGCCGCCATTGACCTGGCGTTTCCCATTATCCTGCGCAATCTGACCGGCGGGCTCTTTACCCAGGGTCAGGCTGCTATTATGCAGGCGCTCGGTATGATCGCGGTTGGCCTGGTACTGATGTATGCCATCCGTTGTGCCTGTCGCTACTTTGTGAGTTACTGGGGCCACGTGATGGGTGCGCGCATGGAGTCCAAGATGCGCGAGGACCTGTTCGATCAATACGAGCGCTTTAGCTTTGCGTACTTCGATCGCAACAGCTCGGGTGACATGATGAGCCGCGTGGTCAACGACCTGTTCGATATCTGCGAGGCGGCACACCACGTGCCCGAGTGGATTATCATCTGCGGCATCGAGATCGTCGGCTCGTTTGTGATCCTCTTTGCTATTGCCCCGGTGCTGGCGCTTGCCATGGCCGTGGTGACGGCGGTGTTTGCGGTCATCATGTTTTGGCAGAACATGCGCATGCGCGAGGTCTTCAGCGACAACCGCAAAAAGATCAGCGGTATTAATGCTCAGCTGCAGGATTCGCTGGCAGGCATGCGCGTGGTCAAGAGCTTTGCGAACGAGGAAGCCGAGCGCTCCAAGTTCCGCGCCTCTAACGACCGCTATCTTTCGTCCAAGGAGAATATGTATCACGCCATGGGCGTTTACACTGCGACGTATGGCCTGCTCTCGGGCGTGCTGTACGTGATCGTGGTGCTGCTGGGTGGTTGGCTGGTGGCGCAAGGCCAACTGCAGCCGGTCGATATGGCGACCTTCGCGCTCTACATTTCGCTGTTCTGCACTCCGCTCGAGACGCTTGTGAACTCGGCTGAGACGTATCAGAAGGCCATCGCCGGCTTTAAGCGCATGGACGAGGTGCTTTCGACCGCCCCGGATATCCAGGACAAGCCAGATGCCGCGGACCTGCAGGTGACGGCTGGCGCGGTTGAATATCGCGACGTGTGCTTTAGCTACGAGGATGTTGAGTTGGGCGATGGCGGCGCCGACGGACGCCCTGTTATCGACCACATGGACCTGTCTATCAAGCCCGGACAGACCATTGCCCTGGTTGGCCCCTCGGGCGGTGGCAAGTCCACAACGTGTTCGCTGCTGCCGCGCTTTTATGACGTGGCTGCTGGATCCATCAGCATCGACGGCCAGGACGTGCGCGACGTGACGCAACAGAGTCTGCGCCGCGCCATTGGCCTGGTGCAGCAGGATGTCTATCTGTTTGACGGTACGATTGGCGAGAACATCGCCTACGGCAGGCCAGGCGCCACGGCAGAAGAGGTCGCCGAGGCCGCTCACCGCGCCAATATCGACGCCTTCATTGAGTCGCTGCCGCAGGGCTACGACACGGTCGTGGGCGAGCGCGGCAGCCGTCTTTCGGGCGGCCAGAAGCAGCGCGTAGCCATTGCGCGCGTGTTTCTCAAGAACCCCAAGATCCTGATCCTGGACGAGGCGACGAGCGCCTTGGATAACGAGAGCGAGGAGGCAGTGCAGGAGTCGCTCGAGCGCCTGGCGCGCGGTCGCACCACGATCATCATCGCCCACCGTCTCTCGACCATTAAACATGCCGACGAGATTGCGACCGTCGAGCATGGTCGCGTTGTGGAACGTGGCACGCATGAGCAGCTTCTCGCCCGTGGCGGCACCTATGCCCGTTACTATCGAATGCAGTTCGAAGGTGCGCGTGCGCACGAGCTCGACTGATTGATATGACAGGAAGTATATGGCTGAGAAGAACCCTTTGACTCCGGAAGAAGTGACGGAGTTATTCTCCGAGATCGACGCATCCGGCGTTTTGGATCCGACGCTTGCCAAAAAGCGCACCGAGCGCATGCGCGAAAAAGAGGCTGCTGCCAAGCGCGGCGACAAGGCGGCGCTGGCGCAGCTTCGCAGCGAAGATCGCGCAAGCCAGACAAAGCAGATTGACCCGCTGTCCGAGGACGACCCTTCGGGCTCGCAGGTGAGCCATACCATTACGAAGACCGCCATGGCTGTGGTCATCGGCATCCTTGTGCTGATTGTGGGCATGCAGATCGGCTACGGCGTGATGCGCCGTCTGAATACCGCCAATCTGTCCGAGAGTGTTTCGGTCGATACCGTTTCTACAGCACTCAAGGGTGGACTCGAGTGGGGCAACGGCTTTACGCAGTTCCCGCTCGACTTTAGCGTCGACGAGGCGGACGAGCGCACGGGCACGGTCGAGGTAACGGTGTTGGACACATCGTCTGCCAACGAGCTCGAGCTGCTGTCCAACGGGCAGATTCAGGCTGCGGCACTTGCGACCAACGCGTTGCTCAACGATAAGATCGACCGCGTGGTGTACAACGTGCACGCCTATATCGATGGGGACAGCAGGATCCAGCACGATTCCTTCTTTGGCATGTTTCCTGCTCAGGGGCACCAGAGCGCCATCCTGACGTTCGTCTGGACCAAGAGCTCGTCCAATGCCACGAATATCGACTGGAAGATGAGCATCGTAAGCATGGACGACACCATTGCCGAGCGCATTCAAAAACAGGTGAACTCGGTTTCGTCGCTGATCGAGGACCCGGCGGTGAGCCAGACCAAGATTGACGAGGAAAAGGCCGAACGCGACCTGGAGCATCGTCTGCATGGCCGCGAGATTTTCCGCGGCGGCAAGCCCGATCGCGCACCGTCCGATCTGCTGGAGCAGGGCAAGCAAAAGTAGTCCGCAGCCATATAGAACGATGTCATCCCGCGTGAGTCACAAGACCACGCGGGATGATTTTTTAATCCCCGTCCTGGAAAAATCATTATGCATAGGAAGTCATAATTATCATTTTGTAAACAATTCTATGTAATTAATGCCATGGGCGATGCTTGCGGTTAGAATACCGCGAGGCCTAACTGCACACCTTTAAGCCGGTCCTGTGAGACCGGGAAGGAGAACTATGGCGAACAACCATATTGCGGGCGCTGCCGCCCGCACCATCGCGCCCAGTGAATTGTGCCAGCGTATGCTGGCTAAAACCAGTAAGGGCGCCTGCGGTCCCTGCATCCTGTACCTTGAGGATGGGACCATTTTTTATGGCCGTGCATGTGGTGCCGAGGGTACCGCAACCGGCGAGGTCTGCTTTAACACGTCGCTCGAGGGCTACTTTGAGGTCATGACCGATCCGAGCTATGCCGGCCAAATCGTAACCATGACTTATCCGCAGATCGGCAACTACGGCATTGACGAGACCGACGTCCAGTCGGCCTTCCCCGGTGACACCGCTCGCCCCGCGAGTGCTCCCGCCATGCGTGGCATGGTCGTCCACGACATGTGCGCCACGCCTTCTAACTGGCGCTCGGCCGTCAGCGTGCCGGAGTATCTGCGTGCCCACGGCATCGTTGCTATCGAGGGCGTCGACACCCGCGCTCTTGTGCGCCACCTGCGCGACAACGGTTCCAAGATGGGCATTATCTCGACGGAAATCTTTGACGTCGACGAGCTTGCCGAGCGCCTGTCCGCCGCGCCCACGCTGGTGGGCGAGAACCTGGTCAAGACCGTGAGCTGCCCTGAGCCCCATGCCTTTGCTGCGAGCGACCTGCCCGCCGAGCATAATTTTGCGCTGGCTCCTGCCGCCCCCGCCCGCCACAGCGTGGTCGCGTACGACTGCGGTGTCAAGCGCGGCATCCTGGAGGGCCTGGTCCGTGCCGGCTGCGACCTCACCGTCGTGCCGTGGGATACGCCCGCGCGTCAGGTGCTCGACATGAATCCCGACGGCGTCTTTTTGTCCAACGGCCCCGGCGACCCCGATGCCGTGGTGGAGACCTACGAGCAGGTGCAGCAGCTGATCGGCAAGGTGCCGGTCTTTGGTATTTGCCTCGGTCACCAGATGATCAGCTTGGCATGCGGCGCCCAGATGGAAAAGCTCAAATTCGGTCACCGTGGCGGCAACCAGCCGGTTATGAATCTGGTCAGCCGCCGCGTGGAGATTACCGCGCAAAACCACGGCTTCGGACTGCTGTTCCCCAGCTTGGGCAAGCTTGTCCCCGAGCTTTCGGGCGGCGAGACCGAGCACGCGGTCGATGGCGATCTGCGCATCTGGGTACGCCGCGGTATCGCGCCGGTCGTGATGAACGAGCGCTTTGGCCGCATTCGCCTGACACACGTGAATCTCAATGATGGCACCGCCGAGGGCATCCAGCTGCTCGACGCGCCGTGCTTCTCGGTCCAGTACCATCCCGAGGCCTCGCCTGGCCCCACCGATGCCCACTATCTCTTTACCGCCTTTACGCAACTCATGGACGGCGAGGAAAACTATCTGGACATCGATACCGCCAAGGACCGCCTTGCCGGCTGGAATTTCGCCGACGGTGGTTCCGCCGCGACCGAGACCGAGGAGAACTAACATGCCAAAACGTACCGACATCAAGCGTATCCTCGTCATTGGCTCGGGCCCTATCGTCATTGGCCAGGCCTGCGAGTTCGATTACTCCGGCGCCCAGGCCTGCAAGGTGCTCAAGGAAGATGGCTTTGAGGTTATCCTGGTCAATTCCAACCCGGCGACCATCATGACCGACCCGGGTCTTGCCGACCGCACCTATGTCGAGCCCATCACCGCCGAATTTATCGAGCGTGTGATCAAGAAGGAACGCCCGGACGCGCTGCTGCCCACGCTGGGCGGTCAGACCGGTCTGAACGCCGCCGTCGAGCTGGCGAAAGACGGCACACTCGACAAGTGCGGCGTCGAGATGATCGGCTGCGACCTGGCCGCTATCGAGCGCGGCGAGGACCGCAAGCTCTTTAACGAGGCCATGGCCGAGATCGGCCTGGAGGTCGCGCGCTCGGGCTATGCCTACAGCGTGGCAGACGCCGAGGCCATCGCCGAGCGCGTGGGCTATCCCTGCGTGCTGCGTCCGAGCTTTACCTTGGGCGGCGCCGGTGGCGGCATCGCGCATACTCACGAGGAGCTCGTCTCCATCGTGAGCCAGGGCCTTGAACTTTCGCCTGCCCATGAGGTGCTGGTCGAGGAGTCCATCGAGGGTTGGAAAGAATACGAGATGGAGGTCATGCGCGACCACGCCGGCAACGGCATCATCGTATGCTCCATCGAGAACCTCGACCCCATGGGCGTGCATACCGGTGACTCCATCACCGTGGCGCCGGCGCAGACCCTCTCCGACCTTGAGTATCAGCGCATGCGCGTCGCCTCGCTCGCTATCTTGGAGAAGATCGGAGTCGAGACCGGCGGCTCTAACGTGCAGTTTGCCGTGAATCCCCAGACCGGCCGCCTGATTGTCATCGAGATGAACCCGCGCGTGAGCCGTTCGTCCGCGCTGGCCTCCAAGGCCACGGGTTTCCCCATCGCCAAGGCCGCCGCTCGCCTGGCCGTGGGCTACACGCTCGACGAGATCGTCAACGACATCACCAAGGCAACGCCCGCCTGCTTTGAGCCCACGATCGACTACTGCGTGGTCAAGGTACCGCGCTTTGCCTTCGAGAAGTTCAAGGGCACCGACCCCACGCTCACCACGCGCATGAAGGCCGTGGGCGAGATTATGGCGATCGGCCGCACCTTTGAGGAGGCCTTTGGCAAGGCCATGCGCTCGCTGGAGGATGGACATCAGGGTATTTGCGCTGGTGGCAAGGAAGGCGCCGATAAGCTGAGCGACGAGGGGCTCGCCCAGGCCGTGGGCACCCCGACCGAGCACCGCATCTTCTTTGTGGTCGAGGCCTTGCGCCGCGGCTGGGATGTTGCGCGCATCCACGCCATCTGCGGTATCGATCCGTGGTACCTCAACCGCATCAACGATATTGTGCAGGTCCAGGAGAGCATTCGCGGCCTGCGCGTGGAGGACATTGACGCCGACGCGATGCGCCTGCTCAAGCAGTATGGCACGAGTGATGCCGAGATCGCCGCGCTGACCGGCTCTGACGAGCGCTTTGTGCGTGCCTATCGCAAGGGCCTGGGCGTGGTTCCCAGCATGAAGACGGTCGATACCTGCGCTGCGGAGTTCTCGAGCGCCACGGAGTACCACTACAAGACCTATGAGAACATCTACCGCACGAGCCCGGTCGCCAAGAAATGCGTTGCCCCCGACGAGACCACGCCGGCAAGCAAGCCCAAGGCGATGATTCTGGGTGCCGGCCCCAACCGTATCGGCCAGGGCATCGAGTTCGACTACTGCTGCGTGCATGCGAGCTATGCGTTGGCGGCCCGCGGCTTTGAGACCATTATGGTCAACTGCAATCCCGAGACCGTCTCGACCGACTACGACACGTCCGACCGCCTGTACTTTGAGCCGCTCACCTACGAGGACGTCATGGACGTTATCGATGTTGAGCGCCCCGACGGCGTCGTGGTGACGCTCGGCGGCCAGACCCCGCTTAAGCTGGCGCGCATGCTCGAGGAGAGCGGCGTGAACATTATGGGTACCAAGCCCGACGCCATCGATTTTGCCGAGGACCGCGAGCGTTTTGCCGCCCTGCTCGACAAGCTGGGCATTATGTACCCGCCGGCGGGCCAGGCCACCTCGTTTGAGGAGGCCGAGGCCGTTGCCGCACACATTGGCTACCCGCTGCTGGTACGTCCGAGCTATGTGCTGGGCGGCCGCGGCATGATGATCGCCTACGATGCCGAGCATCTGCGCGATTACATGGCCGAGGCTGCGCGCATTAGCCCCGACTACCCGGTGTATCTGGACCGCTTCCTGGAGGGTGCGATCGAGTCCGATGTCGACGCCCTGTGCGACGGCGAGGAGGTCTACATCGGCGGTATCCTGGAGCATATCGAGGAGGCCGGCATTCACTCCGGTGACTCCGCGACCTGCATTCCGCCGTTTAGCTTTAGCGAGAGCCTGCAGGCGAAGCTCCGCGAGACTACGCGCCGCATCGCGATGGCGCTGGGGGTCCGCGGCCTGGTCAACGTGCAGTATGCCATCAAGGGCGAGACCGTCTACGTGATTGAGGCCAACCCGCGTGCCAGCCGTACCGTGCCGTTCATTTCCAAGGCCACCGGCGTGCCGCTGGCCAAGTGCGCGGCGCGTATCATGGCGGGCGATTCCATTGCGAGCCTGGGCCTGCCGAGCGACGAGCGTCAGCTGGACTGGTTCTGCATGAAGGAAGCCGTTATGCCCTGGGGCCGTTTCCCGGGAGCCGACGTTATCCTGGGGCCCGAGATGAAGTCGACGGGCGAAGTCATGGGTATCGCCAAGAGCTATCCCGAGGCATACGCCAAGACGCAGCTGGCGATTGACTACAAGCTGCCCGACCCGAGCTGCGGCAAGGTGTTCATTAGCGTGTGCGACCGCGACAAGCGTCATATCCTTTCGGTCGCCCGCATCCTGCGCTACCTGGGCTTTGACATCTGCTCTACCGAGGGTACGGCGCGCGTGCTGCGCGGAGGCAACGTGACGTGCGAGGTCGTGGAAAAGATCAGCGGCCCGCATGACGGCGAGCGTCCCAACATCGGCGACCTCATCGCCGATGGCAAGATTGCAGTGATCATCAACACGCCGTACGGCCCGGGCTCGCGCGGCGACGGTTATCTGTTGCGCACCGAGGCGGTGCGCCGCGGCGTAACCTGCGTGACGGCGATGTCTGCCGCCAACACGTATGTGAGTGCCATCGAGGCGGTGCGCGAGGACCAGCAGGGTCACGGCAGCGCCAACGACATGGGCATGGACGTCATCGCCCTGCAGGACCTGCCGCAGCACACGGTGTAGGTTGAACTGTCCGGCCGGGGCGGGAAGCGGACACTTTCTCTCGGAAACTGGGCTTCGCGAAGTTTTCCGAGAGAAAGGACCGCCTCCCGCCCCGGCCTGCGGTGACTCGGCTGCACCGTGTGCTGCCGAAGGGGCTTTGCGCGATGACTAGGGCTAAATAGAAAATGAGTGTGGGCCCTGCCGTTCGTTCGAACGGCAGGGCCCACACTAATAATTCAGCCAACGTACGTCATAGCAATCCCCGGTAGGTCGCAGGGTGGCGGCTGAGCCTTTCTCTCGGGAAACTTCGCGAAGCCCAGTTCCCGAGGGAAAGGCACAGCCGCCACCACAAAGACCGCAGGGACGGGAGCAGCTATACTACTATCAGTAGTTAAGGGTCGCGGATCCGCCGCGTCGCCGCTCTCAACAGGAGGTCTTTGTTTATGGCAGATCAAAAGCCGGTTGTCGGGATCATCATGGGTTCCAAGTCCGATCTGGGCGTTATGGAAGGCTGCACTGCCGAGCTCGAGGCGCTTGGTGTGCCCTATGAGCTTGTCATTGCGAGCGCGCACCGCACGCCGGCAAAGGTCCACGAGTGGGCTTCGACTGCTGCCGATCGCGGCATTAAAGTGATTATCGCCGCCGCCGGTAAGGCCGCTCACTTGGGTGGTGTCGTGGCTGCCTTTACGCCGCTGCCGGTTGTCGGCGTGCCCATGAAGACGAGCGACCTGGGTGGTATGGATTCGCTGCTGTCGATGGTGCAGATGCCTTCGGGCGTGCCCGTGGCCTGCGTTGCCATCAACGGCGCCAAGAACGCCGCCATCTATGCCACGCAGATTCTTGGCGCCTGCGACCCCGAGTACCGCAAGGTTATCGAGAAGATGAAGCAGGAGATGGCCGACGCCTAAGCGGCTTGCCACCTTATCTGCAATAGAGGAGAAATATGTCCAATTATCAGGGAAAGCGTTTTAAACTGTCCCAGATTCCCGATCCTGCGAATCCAAGCGCGCCGCGCTCGGTGCAGCCGGGGCGGACGTCCTCTACGCAGCCCGCCCATGTCGCGGGGCACGTTCGGGCTCCGCGGCCGGTGGCGCCATCGAACCAGCACATCCAGGGCGCTTTGCCGACCTGCCGCCCCTCCAGTTACGGGGAGCAATCGCAAGCCCATCGTTCTCCTACGCGCGGGCTCGGCGGCTCGGCGGATAGTTCTGCTCCTAAGCGCAAAAAGGGCCGTTCGATTTTCGCGATACTTCTTATTGTGATTGGTGTGTGCCTGATTGCCGCCGCCGCCGGCATCTATATCAAGGCGCAGTTGGGCTACAAGGAAGCAAGCGATTCGTATCAAAAGGTTGAGAAAAAGGCTGTGAGCGATAGCGACGCGAGCGGTGCGCCCATTGTTGATTTTGCCACGCTTGCCCAAACCAACCCCGATGTCGTCGGTTGGATATATGTACCCGGTACCGCTATCAACTACCCGGTGGTGCAGACGGATAACAACACCAAGTACCTGAGCACGCTCTTTGACGGCACGGCAAATCCCGTGGGCGCTATTTTCCTTGACTGCGATGACGCGGCTCCCGGTATGGTGGACCAGCAGACTACGCTCTACGGACATCACATGAGGGATAACTCGATGTTCCATTTCATTGCCGACAGCGCCGACCAGTCGGTTTTCGACGGTATCGAATATGCCTTTTACGTCACGCGCGACGGCGCCTATAAATTTAAGCCGTTGCTGACCAAGGTGGTCGAGGACTCGTACCAAAAAGCGCGTACTCCCAACTTTGAGGGCGGAGACGGCCTGAAGGCCTATCTTTCCGAGATGATTGACGGTGCCTCCGCCGTGGCGAGCGACGCCGAGAGCCGTGCCGCCAAGGCTGATAAGGTGCTCACGCTTATCACGTGTTCGCCTTCGGCGCTAAGGAACAAGCGTGCCGTGATGATTCTTACCCCCGTTGAGAACTAATGGTTGCATTGCAGGCAACGGAGGTACTGAAGAGCGAGTCGTCGCCCGACGGCATAAGAGATAAAAAAGGGGAAATGATGCTCGAGAATGGCAAAACGATGCCTTCGATTGATGCTTGGCTGCGCGAGGCCAAGGCCGACGTTTCGGCGCCGGCGTGCGGTATGTATCTGACGCATAACGGCGTGGTACGCGCGACGCCCAAGGCCGAGGTGCGCGGAGTCGAGACCGATGGCGTGGCGCCGGGCCACAAGGTGGGCGGCATGGTCTTTGACTACGATGCCGAAAAGGTGCGGTCTGCCATCGAGGCGACGCGCGCGATGCCCGGCATCGGCTATGTGCGCGTGTGGCTGGCAAGCGGCGAGCTTTCCGTGGGCGATGACATCATGCTTGTGCTCATTGGCGGAGACATTCGTCCGCACGTGGTCGATGCCCTGCAGACGCTTGTCGGTACCATCAAGAATGAATGTGTGAACGAGGTCGAGCGCGAGGCATAGGGCTTTGCGATCAATTCGAGCTCATCTATAGCAAAAGCCCGCTGGCAGTTTGGATTGAACTGCCAGCGGGCTTACTTGTCCGTTGGGACTGGTTTGCGCCAGCGCCCGCGCTATACGCGCGTGGCGTCCTTGGGGCTCATGGTCATGCTCTGGAAGCGATTTTCCATATACTCATTATCGAAGTACTTGCCGTAGAACTGCGCAACGGGAATATCGTTGACCGTGCCGTTGACGCGCTGGTACCAGTAGTCGAGCGATTGCAGCGTCATGACGCCGTCGACCAGCATGATGATGGTAAAGATGACGGTGGCCGAGTAGCGGCTCTTCCAGGGAATCATGTTGATGAGCTTGAGCAATCTGGGCAGCAGCAGCTTGATCCAGATGAGTCCGCCCAGGCCCCACAGGCAGGCGAAGCCCGTGCAGGTGCGTCCGCCCGTAAGCACGGCGAGCGGATCGGGCATGCCAAAGAGCTTCATATGCGAGTAGCTCCACGAGACCACACCGAACGAGGTCTGCATAAACCAGCCCACGAACACCTCAAAGCTTGCGCCAAGTAGGGCACTCACCAAAAAGATAATGATGGGGTTCTTTTTGTAGAAGCGGTTGAGCACCATGGTCATGAGTACGGCGCCAAATCCGTAGATGGGGCTGAAGGGGCCAAACAGCATGCCGGCGCGGTTCTGGTAGACGCCCGGGTCGTCGACCGTCATATGCCAGATGTCCTCCAGGATGAGGCCCAGCACGCAGCAGACAAAGAATACCCAGAACAGGTTGAAGTAGTTGAGCTTGATGTAGCCTTCGCCGGTCTCATCGCGGCCGAGCATGCCCTCGGCGGCGGCGTCGCGATCGAGCATCTCCTGCAGGCGGCGCTGCAGTTCGCGCTCCTGACGAAGCGTGGGGTCGACGGTGGCCGAAAGCGCGATGAGGATGCCGAGCTGGATGGCGGGGCGCAACAAGAACGGCCCGATACCCTGGAGCATCACGTCGACCAAAAGCTCGACGACGGTGAATGCGATAAGGATGTAGGACAGGCGCGCGGCGTTGCGGCGCTGGTTCTTGATGAGGTCCAGGCCGAAGATGATTAAGATGACCGCGCTCGCCGCCGAGAGCATGATGCCGGCGACGATAAGGCCGACCGCGACGAGCGTGTTGTCGCCGAGCTTGGCGGCGGCGTTGCCGTTGATGAGTGCGGTGATGACCTGCCACATAAAGGCGCCGACCGACGGGAGCGTACCAACACCGGACAGGATGCACAGGACAGCGTACACCTTAATGATGAGGGGGATCTTCTTGACCTCCGTGGCGCTGGGGACGCTGGGGTCGAGTTCGTTTCGATCCATACACAACCTTTCTCGTTTTGTTGTAGATTACAAGGATACGCCGCCGACCTGCTAAAAGACAGGACGAACGTCCCAATTGCAGCAATGTAAGCCCTAATGGTGGGCGAGACGCGTCGCGACGGAAGCATACGGGATCGTTGGCCCCGAGAGCGGGTTTCCCAATAAAATGTTTGGCCGCAAAACGGATTATAAGCTCGGTGGGCTTTTAAAAAGCGCTGCTCATGCGCGGGAGTGCTTGTCTTGCCGTGCGTATAATAGGGCGGGTAACGCCAAATAACGAGGCTCTGAGGGGATGCCATGTCTCAAGAAACCATCCGCGCGGCCGAGCGTGCCACGGGACAGGTGACGACCATGTCGACGTACGATCCGGACTCCGACCAGCTGCATGAGGAATGCGGCATTTTTGGTGTGTGGGCACCCGATCGCGATGTGGCTCGACTGACGTACTTTGGTCTGCGCGCGCTGCAGCATCGCGGCCAGGAATCGGCGGGAATCGCCGTGGGCGATGGCGGCACGGTTATGGTTCGTAAAGACCTGGGACTGCTCGATCGCGTGTTCTCCAACGCCGACCTGTCGACGCTCTCCGGCCAGCTGGCCGTGGGCCACGTGCGCTATGGCACCGCCGGCGCCAAGAGCTGGGAAGCCTCGCAGCCGCATCTTTCTACCATCAACAGCGTCATTATCGCGCTCGCTCACAACGGCACTCTGGTCAACACCGACGAGCTGCGCCGTCAGCTGATCGAGCTGGGCGTGCCGTTCCTCTCCAATTCGGATTCCGAGGTCGCGACCAAGCTTATCGGCTACTTTACCCAGCGTACGGGCCACCTGCGCGAGGGCATTCGCAAGACCATGGAGCTCGTACGCGGCGGCTACGCCATGACGCTCATCAACGAGCAGGCACTCTACGCCTTCCGCGATCCGCATGGCATCCGTCCGATGGTGCTGGGCAAGCTCGTGGACGAGGGCCTGGACCAGGCCGACGCCGCTTCTGTTTCGCAGCTGCCCTCGCAAGATGATGCCTCGACGGTCGACTCCGCCGTCCATGTCACGCACGCTGGCGGCTGGGTCGTTGCCTCCGAGACCTGCGCACTCGATATCGTGGGCGCCGAGTACGTCCGCGACGTCCGTCCCGGCGAGATCTTGCGTATCAGCGCCGAGGGCCTGGTGTCCGAGCAGGGCGTACCTGCAGCCGAAGAGCCCGCCAACTGCATCTTTGAGCAGGTCTATTTTGCCCGTCCCGACTCCATCATGAACGGCAAGAGCGTCTACGCCTGCCGTTACGACATGGGTCGTCAGCTGGCACACGAAGAGCCCGTCGAGGCCGACCTGGTCATCGGCGTGCCCGACTCCGGCCTGCCGCCCGCGGAGGGCTATTCGCACGAGAGCGGCATCCCCTTTGGCGAGGGCCTCATCAAGAATCGCTATGTGGGTCGCACGTTTATCGAGCCCACGCAGGAGTTGCGCGCCATGGGCGTGCGCATGAAGCTCAACCCGCTGCGCGACAACATCGAGGGCAAGCGCCTGGTCGTCATCGACGACTCCATCGTGCGCGGCACCACCATGGTGCAGCTCGTCAAGATGCTGCGCAACGCCGGCGCCAAGGAGATTCACATTCGCATCAACTCGCCCGAGGTCATCTGGCCGTGCTTCTACGGCATCGATACTGACGTGCAGTCGCAGCTCATCAGCGCCAACAAGACGGTCGAGGAGATTTGCGAGTATATCGGCGCCGATTCGCTGGCCTTCCTTTCGGTTGAGGGCCTGCTGAAGGTCATGCCCAAGGGCGGCTACTGCGATGCGTGCTTTACCGGCCGTTATCCCGTGGCGATTCCCGAGAGCTTTGGCCGTGACAAGTTCATGGAGGGCTTTAAGCCCCGCAACCTGGATAAGCCGCTGCACTTTGACGACGACGCCGTGGTCGAGAAATACGATGACCGCAGCTGGGAAGAGAAGCACGGCGAGGCCTAAAACCTGCCATTTAGGGACAGGTTTATTTTGGTAGGTTTTACCTGCTGTTTTGTTGATTGAGCGGCGCGCGTTGCCAGAATGCGCGCCGAATCGAGAGCAACTATGAGCACCGGTTGGCGTCTGTGCGTCAAACGGTAGTGGGAGAGGAAGGCTCAGATGAGCGACAGCAAACATGTGACGTATGAGGATGCCGGCGTCGATACCGCCGAGGGCGGCCGCGCCGTCGACGCTATTAAGCAAATGGTTAAGGACACCAACCGCCCCGAGGTCATCGGCGGTATCGGTGGCTTTGGCGGCCTGTTCTCGGCCGCCGCGCTTAAGGATATGGAAGACCCGATCCTGATCAGCGGTACCGACGGCGTGGGCACCAAGCTCGTGCTCGCCCAGATCATGGACCGTCACGAGACGGTGGGCCAGGACCTGGTCGCCATGTGCGTCAATGACATCTTGGCTTCGGGCGCCGAGCCGCTGTTCTTCCTGGACTACGTCGCCATCGGCCACATTGAGGCCGAGCATATGGCAAAGATCATCAAGGGCGTGGCCGATGGCTGCAAGCTCGCGGGCTGCGCGCTCGTGGGCGGCGAGATGGCCGAGCACCCCGGTGTCATGGCTCCTGCCGACTACGACCTCGCCGGCTTTACCGTGGGTGTCGTCGACCGTCCCAAGATGCTCGACCCCGCGAACGTCCGCCCCGGCGACGTCATCCTGGGCCTGCCCTCCACCGGCGTGCACTCCAACGGCTACTCGCTCGTGCGCAAGGTCATCGGCGTTGACGGCATCAAGCCGGGCACGCCCGAGGCCGCCGCTAAGGCCGAGGAGCTGAACCGCCCGCTCGAGGAGCTCGGTGGCGCATCGCTGGCCGACGCCCTGCTGGCCCCCACGCGTATCTATGTGAAGCCGATTCTTGAGCTGCTGCGCGGTGGCGCTCCGGTGCACGCCATCGCCCACATCACTGGCGGCGGCATCACCGAGAACCTCAACCGCGCGCTTGCCGACGACGTCGACGCCGTGGTCACTCGCAACGGCGCCGAGATGGGCTGGGATGTTCCTCCCGTCATCACCTACGTGTCGCGCCAGGCCGAGCTCGCGCCCAACGAGGCATGCAAGACCTTCAACATGGGAGTCGGCCTGTGCCTGATCGTCGCCCCCGAGGACGAGGCCGCGGTTACCGAGGCCCTGGTCGGGCTGGGCGAGAAGCCGTTCCGTGTGGGCGAGTGCGTCGAGGGTTCCGGTAAGGTCGTGTACTCCGATGAGCGCTAACGAGCAGATGGCTGCCGCCGAGGGCCTGGACTTTGTACCCTATACTCGTCCGACCGGTACCGATACGGCTGAGCCGCTCAAGATCGGTGTGCTCATCAGCGGTTCGGGTACCAACCTGCAGGCGCTGATCGACCTGATCGCCGCTGGCAATCTCAATGCTTCGATTGAGCTTGTGGTGTCGAGTCGTCCTTCGGCCAAGGGTTTGCAGCGTGCAGAGCGCGCGGGCATCCAGACGCTTACGCTGTCCAAGGATGTCTATGCTGATCCCATCGCCGCCGACGAGATCATCGCGCACGAGCTGCTCGAGCGCGGCTGCGAGTATGTGGTCATGGCCGGCTACATGCGCATGGTGCATACGCCGCTGCTGGCGGCGTTTCCCAACCGCGTGGTCAACTTGCATCCGGCGCTGCTGCCGAGCTTTACCGGCGCGCATGCGATCGACGATGCTTTTGCGCGCGGCGTCAAGGTGACCGGTGTGACCGTGCATTTTGCCAACGAGATCTACGACAATGGACCCATCATCGCCCAGCGAGCGCTGGCCGTCGAGGAGGGCTGGGACGTCGACACGCTCGAGGAGCATATCCACGCGATTGAGCACGTGCTGTATCCCGAGGTAGTTCAGATGCTCGCTGACGGTCGCGTCCACGTGCTGGAGAGCGGCAAGGTCGCAATTGATGCGCCCCGCCATCGTGCGTAAAAGGATTCGCTCGGTTTTCCTTACAACGTAAACTATCAAAAAGCTGATTGGGGCATATGGAATCACATGTGCCCCAATCAGCTTTTATTACCCCTTTGATTTTGGACTCTGGATAACGTGACGGGTGGCATTTCCATCCCAAGAAATCCGATAGGGCCTCGTCCGCGTGTGGCCGGGCCCTTTTGCGTGGCCTTTTATGTCTGCTATACTGCTAGCAAGTAGAGAGGAGTTGCTATGGGTACAGCAACGGTGCAGCTCAACACGCGAATCGACCCTATGCTCAAAGCTGGTGGCGATGCAGTCCTAACTCGCAATGGATTGGGGCCGAGCGATGCCATTCGTGCGCTTTGGGCTTATCTCGTCGAGCATCAAACGTTGCCGGGATTTATGGTGGCGGATAAGCGCGAGGCGCCCCGTGCGGAGAGTCTGGCCGAGCAGGGGTGTGGCCTAGCTTTTTCTTCGTTGGGGCTACGTGCTTCGGATTTTGCGCCAGCTGGATCATCTGCGGAAGACTGGGATGCCGTACGGGATGATATGTATGAAGCGATGATTGCTGACATTGAGGCGAATTGCCGATGATTGAGGCAAAGCATCTCTTGGTAGATACGAACGTTTGGCTCGATTATTACCTGCAAGAGGGGGCGTTCGACGAAGCGAAGAGATTGGTTGAACTGGCCGAGGCAGGAAAGATCGACCTTCTGTATGCGCCAACGACGGCAAAGGACGTGTTCTATATTTTGCCTCGGCGACTAGCCAGGCGGAATGTGAATGGGATTAACGTGTCGTTTGCCTCGGCGTCATGGGCCTGCATTGAGCACATGATGCAGGTGGCAACTGCCTCTCCGCTTTCGTTGGCAGAGTGCGAGATGGCGCGCATGCTTGGCAAACACATGTCGGATCTTGAAGACAACCTCATCATCGCTTCGGGCGAGACGGCAGATGTTGACTACGTGGTCACGAGTGACCGCCGTATGCTGGAGGCGATGCCCGAAGTTTGCCTGACGCCTGCCCGCGCACTCGATATGATTGAGATCCTCGACTAACCTTGCCTGTCTCGTTTCGCTATCATATGGGACATTGTGAACCTCATGCAACTTTGGAGGACGGTATGGCGGATAACGCCGAGATGCTATTCTCGCCTGAGCTGGTGTTTTTTGATTGGGAGTGCGCGACGCCGGATGAGGTGTTTGCGCGGCTCGAGGGCGAGCTTGCACCGCGTGGCTACATTGCGTCTGGTTGGCTTGACGCCGTCCGCACGCGCGAGAACGCCTATCCCACGGGTCTCGCCATGCCGGCGGCAAACATCGCCATCCCGCACGCCGATCCGGGGTTTGTGGCTAAGCCCTATATCGCGGTGATAAAGCCCGCCGCGCCCGTCACGTTCAATGCTATGGCGGGCATGGGCGCCCCCGTGCCCGCGCAGATCATTATCAATCTGGGCATTGCCGAGCCGGGCGGCCAGGTCGAGGCCCTGCAATCGCTCATGAATATCTTTATGGATGCCGACGCCGCAGCCGATGTGCTCGGCCAGACCACATGCCAAGGCATGGTCGACGCCATCCGCCGTCACTTTTAAGGTGGAGCTAAGCCGGCATTTGGGGACATTCCTTTTCTGCCGGCGCTTGGGGAATGTCCCTAACTGCCAACAGCCAGAACAGCCTCCCTTTGCACCAAAATGGTGCAGATTAACCTGTCCCCCATACACCAGGTGTGTCGCGGGGGCCGCGTTGTGACACAATGGCGTTTGTTCGATTCGTGATGCGAAAGGCCAACTATGGCAAACAAGAAAAAGAACTCCGAGGCCGCGCCGACGCCCGAGCAGCAGGCTCGCGCTGCCTCCAGCTCTCGTAAGAAGCAGCGCAAGACGTACGTGTCTAAGACCGTCAAGATCGTCCTGGTGGTTATCGGCGTGCTGGCAATGCTGCTTTCCGTCTCGGCCATGGCGTGCTCCGGCCTGATGTCGCAGACCGAAAGCACCAACTCGGGCTATAAGCTCACCGGTGGTGTCGCCGCTACCATCAACGGCACCAACCTCACCGAGGACACCGTGACCAAGCAGATCATGAGCATGCGCACGTCCTATGGCTACACCAAGGACAAGGACTGGGCGCAGTATCTGGTCGACAACGACCTCACGCCCAAAAAGTACCGCAAGCAGCTCATCGATTCCTATACGCAGCAGATTCTGCTTCAGCAGGCGCAGAAGGAAAACGGCGTGACGGTGTCGGACGAGGAGGTCGAGAAGGCATGGAAGGACGCGTGCAAGAGCGCGGGCGGTGCCAAGACCTTTAAGAAGACCCTTAAGACCTACGGCTATACCGAGGACACCTACAAGGACTCGCTCAAGGAGAGCCTGGCACAGCAAAAGCTTAAGGATACCGTGGCGCCCACCAGCAAGCCCAAGGACAGCGAGATCGTTAATTACATCAACGAGAACCTGTCTAACTACAACGATGCCCGCCGCTCGTCGAACATCCTGATCAAGGTCGATTCCGACGCATCTGACGAGGACAAGGCCGCCGCCAAGGCCAAGGCACAGGAGTGCCTGGACAAGATCAACTCCGGCGAGCTGAGCTTTGAGGACGCCGTGGAGCAGTATTCCGACGACACTGGCTCCAAGGAGAAGAAGGGCGATGTGGGTTGGGATAAGCTCACTACCTTCGTCGACAGCTATCAGACGGCGCTCGAGGGCCTCAGCAAGGGCGATGTGAGCGACGTGGTTGAGTCGACGTACGGTTACCATGTCATCAAGTGCACCGACTACTTCCATGTCGATAGCCAGGTCGATGACATCAAGCAGGTACCCAAGGACATCAAGAAGTATGTTTCCAACGTGGTGAAGACGCAGGCGGCCAGTACTGCATACAGCGAGTGGCTGGAACAGTACAAGAAGGACGCCGACATCACCGTCAACCCCATGCCCAAGGACGTGCCCTATAACGTGAGTCTGAAGGGCGTCACCAAGAGTTCGACCGACGATTCGTCGACGACTGAGTAATCATGGGGCGGTGCTCATGCGAGCGCCGCCCACGCTATTGAGGAGGATTTGCAGATGACCAACGAAGAGCTGCAGCAGGAAATGATCGCCGCCATGAAGGCCAAGGATAAGGTTCGCCTGTCCATCATCCGCCAGGTCAAGGCCGAGGTGAAGAATATCGAGGTTAACGAGCGCCGCGACGTGACCGAGGAAGACGTCAACAGCATGATCAAGCGTCTGATTAAGCAGACGAGCGAGACGCTGGAGATGTCCATTAAGGCCGGTACCGACCAAGACCGTACCGACAACCTGACCGAGCAGGTCAAGATTCTGGAGAGCCTGCTGCCCGCACAGGTTTCGGGCAAGGAGCTCGAGGCTCTGATCGAGCAGGTCATCGCCGAGCTGGGCGCCACGTCCAAGAAGCAGATGGGCCAGGTCATGGGAGCACTCGGCAAGGCCACCGGCGGTAACTTTGATAAGCCTGCCGCGGCAAAGATCGTCGGCGCAAAGCTCGCGTAGGGGCCGAGCGGCATATAGTTGATGTTGAGGGGGCGTGGCCATTGCGGTCGCGCCCCTTCATTTCACGTCACCTTGCTCGCGTGTACGGGTTTTCGCTGACTTGTGCTCAACAAGGGGGGTTGGGTGCTCATTGGGGACAGACTTAAATGAGTGGGTGGAAGGTTGCGGGTTCTTTACGGGAATGTAGTGTGGGCTGCGGAAACGTGGTTCTTTCCGTACAATAGTGCAACTCGTGTAAACGCAGGGAAGGGACATTCATGGCAGACATGATCGAGATCAAGCATCTCAACAAGTACTTTGGCGACCTGCATGTGCTCAAAGATATCAATCTCACCGTTAAGCGCGGCGAGAAGCTCGTAATGATCGGGCCTTCCGGCTCGGGTAAGTCGACGCTCATCCGTTGCGTCGATTATCTGGAGGAGCCCACGTCGGGCGAGGTCGTCATCGACGGTACGCCGCTTACCAAGAAGAATCACCTGGAGATGGCTCGCAAGTATAGTTCCATGGTGTTTCAGCAGTTCAACCTGTATCCCAACATGACGGTGCTCGGCAACCTGACGCTCGCGCCCATCAAGCTGCAAAAGAAGAGCAAGGAGGAGGCGACCGAGATCGCCATCGCCGCACTCAAGCGCGTCGGCATGGCTCATAAGGCCGGCGAGTATCCGCAGAATCTCTCGGGTGGTCAGCAACAGCGCATCGCCATCGCCCGTGCTCTGTGCACCAAGCAGCCCATCATCCTGTTTGACGAGCCGACCTCGGCGCTCGACCCCGAGATGGTCCAGGAGGTTCTGGACGTTATGATTGAGCTCGCGCAGGAGGACATCACCATGATCTGCGTGACGCACGAGATGGGCTTTGCGCGCCAGGTGGCCGACCGCGTCATCTTTATGGAGGACGGCCGCATTCTGGAGGAGGGCACGCCCGAGCACTTCTTCGATAACCCCGAGAACCCGCGCTGCCGCGAGTTTCTGTCCAAGATTTTGCACTAGGCGCGGTGATGGACATGACGGATATGACGAGGGCGGCCGTGTCGCGCCGTCACTTTTTGCAGCTGGCGGGCGCCGGTATGCTTGCGCTGACGGGGACCGCGCTTACCGGTTGCGGCGCCTCCACCAGCGGCGAGGGCTCCGACAAGGGGTCCAAGCTTGCGGCCATCAAGTCGCGTGGCCATCTGAATGCCGGCGTTAAGAAGGATGTTCCCGGCTATGGCTATTACGACACCGCCAAGGGCCGCTTTGAGGGTATGGAAGTCGATTTGTGCTACCAGATCGCCGCTGCCGTCTTTGGCGTGAGCTACAAGGAGGCCCGCGCCCAGGAGCTTGTCGAGTTTACCGACGTAACGCCCAAGACGCGCGGCCCGCTGATCGATAACGGCCAACTCGACGTGGTCGCGGCGACCTACACTATCACCGACGAGCGCAAGAAGAGCTGGGATTTCTCGACGCCGTACCGCACCGACTACGTGGGACTCATGGTCAAGAAGCGTTCGGGTTTTACCTCGATTGAGGACCTGGACGGCAAGATCATCGGCGTGAGCCAGGGTGCTACCACGCAGGGCCTGATCGAGCGGATGATCAAGGACAACGGCTTTAGCTGCAAGCCCGAGTTTAGGGCCTTTAGCGGCTACCCCATCATCAAGAGTTCGCTCGACGCCGGCAATATCGACGTCTTTGCCATGGACCGCTCAACGCTGGCCGGTTATATGAACGAGACCGTTGAGCTGTTGCAGCCTGAGGTCAAGTTTGGCGAGCAGGGCTACGGCGTGGCGACCAAGAAGGGCTGCGACCTTTCGGCCGTGGTCGATCAGGTGATTTGCGATCGCCTGGCCGACGGCTGGCTCGACCAAGAGGTCAAGACCTGGGGTCTTGTATAGGCGCATCGTCCAAGGAAGGAATCAAATGCTCGAAGGATTATTTGACGCCGACCGTTGGTCGACGACATTTCAAAACATGGGGCCCTTCTGGGAGGGCTTTGGCGTGACGCTGCAGGTGGTCGTTGCCGGTCTGCTGCTGTCGCTGGTGCTGGGCACGCTGCTGGGTGTGTTCTCTACCACCCGTTCGCGTGTGCTGCGTGCGATCAGCCGCGTGTACGTGGAGTTTTACCAGAACACCCCGTTGCCCGTGCAGGTGCTCTTTATGTACATGGCCGGTCCGCAGTTTTTGCAGGCCATAACCGGTGCCGACCAGCCGGTGCGCATCGCGCCGTTCGTGCTGGGCTTCTTGGGCGTGGGTCTGTATCACGCGGCCTACATCTCGGAGGTCATCCGCACCGGTATCGAGGCGGTTCCGCGCGGTCAGATGGAGGCGGCCCAGAGCCAGGGCTTCACCCGTGCGCAGGCGTACTGGTACATCGTGCTGCCCCAGACATTCAAGATTATTCTGCCGCCGCTGTGTAATCAGGCGCTCAACCTGGTCAAGAACACGTCGGTGCTGGCGCTCGTGGCCGGCGGCGACCTTATGTACCGTTCCGACAACTTTGTGAGTCTGTACGGCTACCTGCAGGGATACATCGTCTGCTGCCTTATGTACTTCATCATCTGCTTTCCGCTCGCCATGCTGGTGCAGTGGCTCGAGCGCCGCTCCAAGGAGCGTCCGCGCGGCGTGAGCCTGGCCGAGCTGGGGCTCGACAACGTAGAGGAGGCCTAGCGCATGGAAATCTTCAACGCGACCAACCTGCTCTACATTTGGGGCGGCTTTGTTAAGACAATCGAGATCTCGGCGCTGTCGATCTTTTTCTCGCTCATCTTTGGCACGGTGCTGGCGCTCGTTAAAAGCTATGCGCCCCGCCCGTTCCGTATTTTGGTGAGCGCCTATATCGAGCTGTTCCGCTGCACGCCGAACCTGCTGTGGATCCTGTTTATCTATTTTACGGTGCAGGGTTTGGACATTGTGATTTCGACCATCGCCTTTACGCTGTTTACCAGCGCTGTTATGGCCGAGATTGTGCGCGGTGGCCTCAACTCGATTCCGCGCGGCCAGTTTGAGGCAGCGCAGAGCCAGGGCTTCGGCTTCTTTGCCACCATGCGCTACATCATTCTGCCGCAGACGTTTAAGACGATCATTCCGGCGCTGTTTAGCCAGTGCACGACTGTCATTAAGGACAGCTCGTATCTTTCGGGCATTAACGTGGCCGAGCTCATGTACACGGCAAACGTCGTGATGGCCCATGCGATCGACCTGTCGCAGGTGCTTATGCTCTACGGCCTGGTGTTTGCGATGTACTTTGTGCTCAACTTTGGTATCTCGCTGCTGGTGAGGGCGTATCAGCGCCGTATCGTAGCCGCATAACCTGGCTTTCCCTGGTACGCTATCGTGGGAAAAGGCGATATACAGCCTTTTTCTCATCTGTGAGAAAGGAATCGCGATGAGCGATCTGGTGAACAAGAAGAGTCCTGTGGTCATTACCATCGCGCGCGACTTTGGTGCCGAGGGCCACGAGATCGGCCGTATCCTTGCCGATGAGCTGGGGATTCCGCTGTACGATAACGAGCTGCTGGTGCGTGCGTCGCTGCGCGCGGGCGAGTCGCTCGACAAGATGGCTGCCTATGACGAGCGCCTGGCCGTGGAGAACATGGCGTTTCTGCCCGACCGCTACGATGCCCGTTCGTACTCGGACAAGTTGTTCCAAAAGATGAGCCAGGTGATTTTGGATCTGGGCGAGACCGAGAGCTGCATTATCGAAGGCCGCCTGTCCGATTACCTGTTGCGTAACAATCCCAACCACATTGCCGTGTTGGTGACCGCTCCCTTTGAGGACCGCGTCGAGATTGTGCGCAAGAAGCGCGGACTTAACAAAAAGAAGGGCGCCAAGCTGGTCAAGCAGCAGCAGAAGGCGCGTGAGGCGTTCTACAAGCGTTACAGCGCCGGAAAGTGGAAGATGACGAGCGGAAAAGACATCGTCGTCAACCGTGCCAAGCTGGGCCGCGAAGGCTGCAAGGATGTCATCGCCGCAGCCTACCGCTACAAAGTAGCGCAACTCGAAGGCTAGTCGATCAAAACCACCACAAAGGGGACAGCACCTTTGTGGTGGTTTTTGTTTTAGGCAGAGGGGAAGGCTTTGGCGAGACCGGCGCGCGTCTGCGTATCGGTCTTTTGGTAGATAGAGCTCAGGTGGCGCTGTACCATGCGCATCGAGATGCCGAGCTCCTCGGCGACCTGCTTGAGCGGGCGTTCATCCTGGGTCACGGCTATGAGCACATCGACTTCGCGCGGGGTGAGACCGTGGTTGGCGATGAAGGCCTGGCGCTGCTCCTCGATGGTGGGGGCGGCGAGTGCTTCTTCTGCCAGTTGCTCGCGCTCGCGCTCCTGCTCGGTTTGGGGTAGGCGGAACAGGCCGGCTGCCACGAATGCCGCGCAGGCGGCGACGAGCAAAATGAGCGCGCCGATCATGATGAGGGCGACATTGCCAGAGGTCACAAGCGCAAGCGAGACGCCCGACGTGGTGAATGCGCATATATTGTTGGCGGTGCGTCCCATGCCGGCCCAGAGGGCGGGTGCATGCATGCGCGGTGCCAGCTGTGTAAAGGTGGCGGTAAAGAACGTGACAAAAAAGCCCGAGCTTAGGTAAAAGACGACAAGGCCCAGGTTGGGATCGGCGCCGGCCTCCACGGTCAGGATGGAAATGGTCGAGAGCACGGCGATGCCGAGCATGACGAGTCCCATGTAGCGGCGCTCGGCAAGATCAAAGATAAGACCGGCGGCAAGGCCGCTTGCCGCCAAAAAGAGGCGCGGCCAGGTCTGCACGGCAATGGTGCCGTGGGCGTTGGAGAGCGTGACCACGTTGTCGAGGGTCGAGAACAGGCAGGCAAGAATCATGACGAGCGCGATGCTCCAGCATGCCTGTTTGGCGAGGGCATGAGAGGGCTCAACAAAGGGATTGATGGCGGGGTTGGAGCCCCTGGCAGCCTTTTGGGGAACGACGCTGAGGGCGGAGATGGCGATAGTCGCTGTGCCGAGGATGATGAGCTCTGCGATACCGCCGCAATTGAGCAGGTTGATGGCGAACTGTATCAGGATGCCCGCGGCATAGGCCGCTCCTGCGCCAGTGGCGAGTTTGGGGTCATCCTGGAATGTCAACGAAAAGGTGTGGTGAGCAGCGGCACCCAGCAGACCGAGCCCAAAGAATGCCACGCAGCCCAGAATCTCGAGGGCAAGCGGGGCCGTAGGGAACTGGACCTGGGTCAATCCCAGGATGGCGATGGGAACAGCGGCGTTGACGACTGCCAGTGAGTGGCCTTTGCGCTGTGCGAGCCCGAGCAGCGGCGCGTACCCGATAAAGCCGAGCACACTTGCACCCAGAATAAAGCCCTGCGCGATTACAACGCGTTCGGCACCGGCGAGCAGCCCGACGTTGACGTCGAAGCGAAACTCGGCGGCAAGGAAGGCGAAGGTGAAGAGCACGAGTGCCAGAAGCGCGTTGATTTTAGGCCTGCTCAGGTTCAAGGACGGTCCTTTGGGTGGACGAATGATCGTGTCCTCGATTGTAGCGTCCCTGGGACGAGTGTAGCGATGGCGAAGTCATATTGGATTAAACCGCAGGTAGCAATAGGGGTTCGTATCTACGAACCTAGGCATATGGAATCGCTGGTCGCACCTTGGTGGTACAGGACCACCATAAAGGGGACAGGCACCTTTGTGGTGGTGTAGTCCTTCGACCAAGGAGGCCGTTATGTACGGAAGCCGCTTCGATAAGCAAACTCAGCGTGAGTGCACCTGCTCGCTGGTTCATGGTACCTGGCGTTGTGTGGGTGCCAAAATAGCTTGCGCCGGCGCGTGTGCGCTTATGGTTGGCCAGTTGCTGCTGCCGAGCGTGGCGCTGGCGACGGAATGCGCCAATCCCGCCGCTGGGACGGATGAGGTTGCCGAGGCTCCGGTAACGCCGACGGTTGCGGGGGATACGGCGGCTCCGGCGCCGGTACCGGTGACTCCGGCTGCGCCGATGACTGACGCGGCTCCGGCTGCACCGTCCACGGCAGAAGCTCAGCAAGATCAGCAGGACGCATCAGCGGCAACGGTGAACGATACGGTTGCTGCCAACCAAGATGGCTCTCTTGGGGGCATCGACAGCTCGCCGGCAAACAACGCCATCATGCCCTGTGGCGTGACCGATGTGACAGGCGGGAGCGGCGTTAAGGTCAACACGACCGTGGTCCCCCACTATACGGACTGCGCGCTTCCGAGCAATGTCACACTCGAAAAGGGCCAGTCGTATACCTATGATTTTTCCGATGTTGAGGGCGGCATGCCGGATGAGCCGCTCTGCGAACTTGTCGAAACCAAGTACTACCGGGCCGATGCTGCTTCGGGCACCCTGGCTGAAGTCCAGGACGCATCTATGTCCGATGTGACGGCCCGCTTTGAGCCTGTTGGCGATCACATGAGGCTGACGCTGACCTTTACGGGTAGCACGGCAGGCGGCTCGTATCGACTCACGCGCAATGAGGCTCTCTATATTGGCGCGGCACTGGAGTATACCGGAACTGACTATGAAGGCAGCTCGACTATCCTCAACGAAACCAGGTACGATTATTACCTCCGCTACGCCATCAATAGCGAAATTACGCTCGTTGCGTCAGAAAACGAAGCCCTCGAGAATTTGAACGTCAACGACGTGAAAACCGACTATGCGCCCGGCGAGGCGCCGCGTGCGACCGCGACGATTCCTGCCGCCGATGCCGACAAGTATGAGATCGCCTATGAGTGCTGGGAAGAGATGGATGGCAGTGACCCTGCGGAGCTTACGCCCGTTGCCTTCTGGTATTCCGACCCCGCTAAGTATCCGACGGGCGCGAGGAGGATCGAGCGCTTCGAAGAGGGCAAGTTCTACATGTATTCCGTTGAGCTGAGGCTCATGGGCGACAATACCGTGGCTGATGACTGCAATATGAACGTCAACGGTCATTGGGTACACCACATTAAGACCGTCAACGGCGTCTTTGCGCCCAATGCTGACAATATGCTGTGTGAGCAACCAATCGACGAATGGCGTGCCATCGACGTTATTGAGATCAACGGCGCCACGACCACCTTCAAGGCGGGCGACAGGCCGGTCTTTACGGCGGGTACTCCGGTGGATTCGAGCTCTGTCCTTCAGTGTGAGTTCTGGACGGGGAGCGACGGCAGTGAGGTGAATTCCATCGAGTTTTGGGATCAGCACATCACCAACCATATTGACGCGTTTAAGCCCGGTGTGACCTATCGTTACGGCCTGTACTTTAAGCCGGCGCGTGGCTTCTACTTTACGCCCAATACCAAGCTGAAGATCAATGGGGTTGAGTGTGGCTATCAGGTGGGCGAGGCAAGTGAGGTTGATCCCGAGAGCGGTTGGATTTACACCCTGTGGCTGAACACCAATCTGACGTTTACGCCTGAGAATACGCCTACTCCCGATCCGCAGCCCACGCCGGATCCCAACCCAACGCCGCAGCCTGAGACTGAGCCCGAGGCCAAACCCGCGACCAAGCCGACCGCGACCACCACCACGACCAAGACGGTTGAGAAAGCCACGCCGGCCAAGAAGTCCGATACCGCTCTAGTCGCCACAGGCGACACCACCGCGATGACGGCCACCGCCCTAGGCATCGCCGGCGCAACCGTTGCCGCGGCCGGCATCGCCGCAACCAAGCGCCGCAAGCGCTAGGTTTTGGTGGCAGCGCCCGTCCTCGGCTTTATCAAGATCTCAATCTGTAACACCTGGCTGCCCAAAACGGCCCTAGATGTTACAGATTTAGATGAACCGAATGGCCGCTAACCTAACGTCTTGATCTGTAACACGTAGCGGGGAATTTGGTCTCTAACTGTTACAGATTGAGATGAACAGGCGGATGTTCGCACAATATCTTGATCTGTAACAACTACGAGGCTCAACAGGTCCTAACTGTTACAGATCGAGACAAAACGATCGACCAGGTCCCAAACCACCACAAAGGTGCCTGTCCCCATCGTGGTGGTTTGGGCGGCCGGCATAGAAAAAGTCCCCGCCGGGCGTGTGCTCGACGGGGACTTTGCCGTTTGATGGCTAGCGCTGTAGGTGATTACTCGCCCAGCAGGCTCTTGGTGATCGAAGCGGCGGCCTTCTTGCCGGCGCCCATCGCCAGAATGACCGTAGCGGCACCGGTGACGATGTCGCCGCCGGCCCAGATGCGGGGATCGGTGGTCTGGCCGGTCTCCTCGTCGGCGACGATGTAGCCCCACTTGTTGAGCTCCATCTTGCCGCCGATCTTGGCAGCGAAGGGGTTGGCGTTGGTGCCGATAGCCGAGATCGCGACGTCGCAGGGGATCTCCTCGATGGCGCCCTCGATGGGCACCGGGCGACGGCGGCCGGACTCGTCGGGCTCGCCGAGCTCCATCTTCTGGACCTTGACGGCGCACACGGAGCCGTCCTCGCCAGCGACAAACTCGAGCGGGGAGACGAGCGGTAGAACCTCGACGCCCTCGGCCTTGGCATGGTGCAGCTCGGCGCGACGGCAGGGCATCTCGTCCTCGGTACGACGGTAGGCGATGATGGCGTGCTCGGCGCCCAGGCGCTTGGCGGTACGGACGGCGTCCATAGCCACGTTGCCGCCACCAAAGACGACGACGTTCTTGCCGTGCTTGGTGGGGGTGTCGTACTCGGGGAACTTGTTGGCCTTCATCAGGTTCACGCGGGTGAGGTACTCGTTCGCGAAGAAGACGTTGGGCAGGTTCTCGCCGGGGACGTTGAGGAACTTGGGCAGGCCGGCGCCAGTCGCCACGTAGATGGCGTCGAAGCCCTGCTCGAACAGCTCCTCGGCCGTGGCCATGTTGCCCACGACGGAGTTGTACTCAAACTTGACGCCCATGTCCTCCAGGCCGTCAATTTCGCGCTTGACGACCGCCTTGGGCAGACGGAACTCGGGGATGCCGTAGACCAGTACGCCGCCGCCGGTAAAGAAGGCCTCAAAGACGGTGACGTCAAAGCCGTTGCGGGCGAGCTCGCCGGCGCAGGTGATACCGGACGGGCCAGAGCCGACGACGGCGACCTTCTTGCCGTTCTTGGGGGCCATCTTGGGCGTGGAGGCGAGCTCGGGGCGGTCACCCAGGAAGCGCTCGAGCTGGCCGATGGCCACGGGCTCGGACTTCTTACCACGGATGCACTTACCCTCGCACTGGTTCTCCTGCGGGCAGACGCGACCGCAGATGGCGGGAAGCATGGAGTCCTCGCGGATGGTATCGAGGGCGCCGCCGAAGTCCTTCGCGCGGATCTGCTCGATAAAGCGGGGGATGTTGATGTTGACGGGGCAGCCCTCAACACAGAACGGCTTCTTGCAGTTGAGGCAGCGCTCGGCCTCGGCCAGCGCCATCTCCTCGGTGAAGCCCTTGTCGACGGGGCGGAAGTCGCAGGCGCGCTCGGCAGCCGGCTCCTCGTTATCGGGGGTGCGGGGCGACTTCATATCGGCAACGAAACGACCGTTAACTAGTGGCATGCGCAGCTCTTTTCCTCATAGGCCTTGAGGGACGCGCCCTCTTCGGAACGGTAAGCGGCCTGGCGGGCACGAAGGTCATCCCAGTCGACCAGGGTGGCATCGAAGTCGGGGCCGTCGACGCAAGCGAACTTGGTCACGCCGCCCACCTCGACGCGGCAGCAGCCGCACATACCGGTGCCGTCAACCATGATGGGGTTGAGCGACGCGGTGATGGGGGTGTCGTACTTCTGGGCGGTGAGGGTCGAGAACTTCATCATCGGAACGGGGCCGACGCAGAAGACCTGGCTCACGGCCTTGTCCTGCAGCAGACGCTCCAGCGGAGCGGTGACAACGCCCTGCTCGCCGTAGGAGCCGTCGTCAGTGGTGATGTGGATGTGGTCCTCGTCGAGGAGCTCGCGGAACTGGTCCTCCATGAGCAGGAGGTCCTTGGTGCGGGCGCCCATGATGGCGTGCACCTCGTGGCCGGTCTCGACCAGGTGCTTGGCGACCGGGAAGGCAATTGCCAGGCCGACGCCGCCGCCGATGACGGCGCAGGGGCCCTCGGCCATCTCGGTGGGAACTCCCAGCGGGCCCACGACGTCGCGCAGCGACTCGCCGGCCTCGTAGGTGGAAAGCATTTCGGTGGTCTTGCCGATCACCATGAAGATGAACTCGACCCAGCCCTCGTCACCGTTCCAGCCGGCCAGGGTAAACGGGACACGCTCGCCCGTCTCGTTGGCGCGAACCATGAGGAACTGTCCAGCGTGCGCATGCTTGGCGATTGCGGGCGCCTCGATGCGGAACTTGAACACCTTCTCCGAGAACTGCGTCTTCTCCAGGATCTTATACATAGAACCCCTCTCTTGTTAGGGCGGCCGAACCGTGCCTCCACGGAAATGGACGGCAGCCCGAATAAAACCGTACGCGCACAGGCGTTGTGCAGACATACGGTGCAAATTATACCCTCATGGACATGTCGCTTACGTGTGTCTTTGGCAGGCGGGAAAGTGACCTACCAAAAAGGGACAGGTTTATTTTGGTAGGTTTTATCAGGCAAAATGGCAAAGGGGGCCGGTCTCGCGCATCGGTGAGGCCGGCCCCCTTTGGAGCGCTGCATATGTATGGCGGCACAGGGTTTATTACGGCGCGGCTGCCGCGGCGTTTCCGCATACAAAACCTGCCAAAATAAACATCCCTAAATGGTAGGTTTTAGTGCTTGCCGTTGGCGGAGACGGAGCCGTTGACGTGGTCGCGGGCATAGATTACGCCGTGTACGATCGCCAGGCCGGCGGCGTCGGCGGCGCGGGCGCAGGTGTCCTGGAAGTCCTCGGCCTCGCGGGCGCGCAGCTGCTTGAGCACGTAGTCGGCGACGGCCATCTTGCCGGGAGGGTTGCCGATGCCGGTGCGGATGCGGCTGAAGTCGCGGCTGCCCATCTTGTCGATGATGGAGCGCAGGCCGTTGTGACCGGCGTGGCCACCGCCCACCTTAACACGTACGTCGCCGGCGGGAATGTCGAGCTCGTCGTGAATCACGAGCAACTCCTCGGCCTTGATCTTGTACTCGCGGCAGAGCTTGGAGATGGGGCCACCCGAGGTATTCATATACGATTGCGGCTTGACCAGCACGATCTGGCGCTTGCCGCCCTCTTCCTCGGCATCGTTGATATTGATGAGCGCGACCTCGGCGCCTGCCTGGTTTTTCCAGTACGTGACACCGGCCTGACGGGCCAACTCGTCGATTGCTTTGAAGCCAGCGTTGTGGCGGGTCTCGGCATATTCCTCGCCGGGGTTGCCAAGTCCGGCAACCATGCGAATCTTAAGCGGCTGTGCAGCTGCCATATTTGTCCCTTCGTTACGCAAAAAGTTTAATCAACGACAAAGGCTACCACGCCCGCCGAAGGCGAGACTTCGTTTCAGCGAAATCCCACCAGACAAAAGCGTGGCCGCGGCAGAGCGAGCCGTCGGAACAGAAGAAACCCCCGCGCGACCTTTGCGAAGCAAGGGGGAGCGCGGGGGTTTCTTCTGTTCCGACGGCGATGCGCCGGGTTGCAAGGACGATGCGATTACAGCGCGAAGTCGCCGCCGACGAGCGTAGAGACGGGCTCCTCGTGGTAAACGGCGGAGATGGCCTGAGCGAACTCCTCGGCGACCGAGATGGTCTTGATCTTGCCGCCGACCTCGACGGGGATGGCATCGGTGACGAGGCACTCGACGATCGGGGCGTCGTTCAGGCGCTCGATGGCCGGACCGGAGAAGATGCCGTGGGTGGCGCACACGTAGATGTCGCCGGCGCCCATGGCCTTGAGCTCCTTGACGTTGGCGCACAGGGTGCCAGCGGTGTCGATCATGTCGTCGTTGATGATGCAGGTCTTGCCCTTGATGTCACCGATGATGCCCATGACCTCGGCGGCGTTGTGGCGCGGACGGCCCTTGTGGGCGATGGCCAGGTCGCAGCCGAGCATGTCGGACAGCTTCTTGGCGGCCTTGGCGCGGCCCACATCGGGGGAGACGACAACCAGGTTGTCGGTGTCGAAGTGCATGTTGTTGTAGTACTGGCCAAACAGCGGCAGCGCGGACAGGTGGTTAACCGGGATATCGAAGAAGCCCTGGATCTGGCCCTGGTGCAGGTCGAGGGTGATGATGCGGTTGACGCCGGCGCGCTCGAGCAGGTTGGCGACGAGGCGGGCGGTGATGGGCTCGCGCGGGCCGGCCTTGCGGTCCTGGCGGGCATAGCCGTAGTGGGTGATGACGGCGGTGATGGAGCGGGCGGATGCGCGCTTGGCAGCGTCGGTGGCGATGAGCAGCTCCATGAGCATGTCGTTGACGTTGCCGCCGGCCACGGACTGAATCAGGAAGACGTCGGCGCCGCGGACGGTCTCGTCGTAGCGGGCGTAAATCTCACCATTGGCGAACTGCTTTAGCGTAAGGCCCGAAAGCTCGACCCCAAGGTACTCAGCGATCTTCTGAGCGAGGGGACGGTTGGAGGAACCGGAATACACGCGGATGGACTTGCGCATATTCTCCGACTTCTCGGGATCATTAATCGGCATTACCCTTCTCCTTTATACATCGAATGCCATATAGATGCCTTTTTGCATTGTAACCGCGCGGCGGGGTTAATCGGGTCTTGATAACGTCTTTACCGTCAACGGACACGAACCGACCACTCATTCTGTCACGCAGGTCAGCATAGAAAAAGGAGCCGTCCCCATGGGAACAGCTCCTTAGATGCTTGGTAAAACGTTATACCTCGTCGTCCTCGTGCAGGCGGCGGCGGTAATCGGCGGCCCAGCCCTCAATATTTACCTGACGGGCGCGGCCCAGACCGAGCGCGTCGGCCGGGACCGGCTCGGTGATGACGGAGCCGGCGGCCACGAGCGCGCCGTCGCCGATCTGGGCGGGCGCGACCATCATGGTGTCGGAACCGATGAAGGCATCCTTGCCGATGACGGTCTTGTGCTTGTGCACGCCGTCGTAGTTGCAGGTGATGGAGCCCGCGCCCACGTTGACGCCGGCGCCCATGGTGGTGTCGCCGATGTAGGACAGGTGCGGAACCTTGGAGCCCTCGCCGATCGTGGACTTCTTGATCTCCACGTGCGTGCCGGCCTTGGAGCCGTCGAGCATGTGGGTGCCCGGGCGCAGGTAGGCGCGCGGGCCGCAGTCGACGCCGTTCTCGATGACGGCTTCGATGGCGATGGTCTCGTCGATGGTGCAGCCGCTGCCGACGGTGGTGTCGGTGAGGCGGCTGTTGGGGCCGAGCTGGCACTCCTCGCCCACGGTGACGTGGCCGATCAGATGCGTCTGCGGCCACACGACGGTGTCGCGGCCGATGGTAGCGTCGGGGCCGATCCAGGCCTGCGTGGGGTCGATGAAGGTAACGCCCTCGGCCATCCAATGCTCGTTGATGCGGTCGCGCGCGATGGCGGTAAGCTGTGCGAGCTGGATGCGGCTGTTGACGCCCAGGCCGTCGCAGTAGTCGTCACAGTGGAAGATGGAGACTGCCTGGCCGTGGCCTTTGAGGATCTCGAGCATGTCGGGCAGATAGTACTCGGATTGTGCGTTGTCGTTGCCAATCTCGTCGATGTGGGCGGCGAGCTGCGCGCCGTCGAAGGCGTAGCAGCCGGCGTTGCACTCGAGCAGCGTGGCGGCCTGCTCGGGCGTGCAGTCCTTCTGCTCGATGATGCGCTCAATCTGGCCGTCGGCACCCAGCTTGATGCGGCCGTAGCCGAAGGGGTCGGGCGGGGTCATGGTCATGACGGTGCAGGCGAGCTCGCCGGTAGCGACGGTCTGCGCGAACTTGGCGACGGTGTCGGCGGTGATGAGCGGCAGGTCGCCGTTGAGCACGACGACGGGGCCTTGCGTGATGCCGCAGGCCTCGAGCGCGACCTTGACGGCGTGGCCGGTGCCCAGGCGCTCGGTCTGCTCGACGCACTCGACCTTGGTGGCGCTGTTGGCGTAGGCGCCGTCGATAAGGGCGCGCATCTCGTCGGCGTGGCTGCCGATGACGACCACGACGCGGCTGCAGCCGGCCTTGATGGTGGCGTCGACGATCCACTGGACCATGGGCTTACCCAGGATCTTGTGCGAAACCTTGCAGTGGTTCGACTTCATGCGGGTGCCCTCGCCGGCGGCGAGGATAATTGCGGTTGCGTCCATGTGATCTCCTGTTACGTTATAGAGACGTGTGTTTGGAAACGATACACGGCGCAATATGATACCGCAGGCATATGATGAGCGCGTAACGATTGGCGCATGGCGGCCGATGTCGGTACCGCCGACGTGGTATTTGCGCTGGTTGTGCATGGCGGCGGCGCTGCGGCGTTGGCGTTTTGCGCGAGGGATGGGAGGTGCCCGTGGATATCATACGAGAGGAATCGGGCAACGAGCCCGTCGCGGCATTTTCGATGTCGCATCCGGCGGTGCCGGCGCTCTACATGGTGCTGACGTTGGGGTTCACCATGTTCTCGATGCAACCGGTGCTGATTGCGCTGTCGCTTGCGGGCGGGCTGGCGTACGGGCTTGCGACGCGCGGCGCCGCGCGCACGTTGGGGGCGCTTCGCTGGCAGCTGCCGGTGATTTTGATCATCGCGGTGCTCAATCCGCTGTTTAGCGCCTCGGGCTCGACGGAGCTGTTCCGTATTGGCATGCGTGCGGTGTATCTAGAGAGCATGGTTTACGGCCTGTGCATGGGCGGGCTGTTTGTGGCGAGCGTGCTGTGGTTTGAGGCGGCGGCATCGATGCTTGGCTACGACAAGGTGCTTGCGCTTTTGGGTAACGCCGCGCCGGTGATCGCGCTCATGATCTCGATGTGCATGCGGCTTATCCCGCAGTTTTTGCGCCGCGGTCGTACGGTACTGGCGGTGCAGGATGCGATTGATGTGCCGGGGCATGCGTCGGCCGACCCCGTGCGTTCGCGCCTACGGGCATCGAGCGTGTTGATGGGCTGGGGCATGGAGGATTCGCTGGAGCGCGCGGACGCCATGCGCTCCCGTGGGTGGGGTGCCGCGACGCGCCGCACGACGTACGCGCGGTATCGGCTGGGGCGCGGCGATGTTGCCGCGCTGGTTGGGCTTGCGCTGTTTGGTGTGGCCACGGCGGCAGTGGCGTGGGCCGCGACGGCGCAGTATTCGTTTTACCCGCAACTATCGGTGCCGGCGCCGTGGCCAGGCTATGTTGTATACGCGGCCTGGATGGCGCTGCCCTGCGTGCTGCGCGCGATTGACGAGAAGAGGTTTGGCTGATGACTCGGTTGGACGGAAGCATGATGGCGGGCGCGGCGTGCGGCTCGGATGCGCCGGCGATTGAAGTGCGGGACCTGCGCTTTGCCTACCCCGGGGCCGAGGCGCCGGTGCTCGACGGGCTCGACTGGTCTGTTCCCCAAGGTGCGTTTGCGCTGCTGGTAGGTGGTACTGGGTCGGGTAAGTCAACGCTGCTCTCGCTGCTCAAACCCGAGATTTCGCCGACGGGCGAATGCGCTGGTGAGCTGCGCGTGCTGGGCGAGAACGTTGCCGACATGGATGTTCGGGCGTCTGCGGAGCGCGTGGGCTATGTGTTTCAGGACCCCGAGAACCAGATCGTGTGCGAAACCGTGTGGCACGAGATGGCGTTTGGCCTGGAAAACTTAGGTATGTCGCGCGACGAGATGCGCCGTCGCGTGGCCGAGACCAGCTATTTCTTTGGGTTGGAGGATTGGCTCCACCGCGATACCGATACGCTTTCGGGCGGACGCAAGCAGCTGCTGTCGCTGGCGGCCGTGCTGGCGTTGCGCCCGCGCGTACTACTGCTCGACGAGCCTACGTCCCAACTGGATCCCGTTGCCGAGAAGAGTTTTCTGCATGCGCTGTTTCGCGTGAATCGCGAGTTGGGCTGCACGGTTGTTGTGGCGACGCACCAGCCGCGCCCGATGCTCGAATACGCGACGTGTGCGTATCGGATTGAGGGCGGGCGCGTATGCGAGGTGGCTGACATTGCCTCCCTGGGGCACCGTGAAGAGCTGTTTTCTGGCGAGGCGCCAGGGCGCGGCGCCTCGCGGCGTGCAAAAAACGGAGTTTTCAGCAGCGCCGGTGGATGTCGAATACTCCCAAAAATGCACGCTGGGTCGGCTACCACCCTGGCAGGGAGCTGGTTTCGATACGATCGAGCGTCCGGCTGGGTGCTGCGCGGACTCGATGCGGCGTTCTCGGCTGGCGCAGTGCATGCGGTTGTTGGCGGCAACGGCTGCGGCAAGTCGACAATGCTTTCGGTGCTAGCCAAGACGGTCAAGTTGCAGCGTGGGCATATGGAGCGCGGGGCGGCCTCGGCGGCACTGCTGCCTCAGAATCCCAAGGCGTTGCTGGTTGCCGAGACGGTGCGCGACGAGCTGATGGAATGGGCTTCGACCTGCGGATATGACGAGGCTGTGGCGCGGGAGCGCGCGGCGAGCCTGGGGCTGTCGGGCCTGGATGGGCGCCACCCGTACGATCTTTCGGGCGGACAGCGTCAACTGCTTGCATTGGCAAAACTGCTGCTGATTGGCCCCGAACTGCTATTGCTCGATGAGCCCACCAAGGGCTTGGACTTGGCTAGCCGTCGCATCATCGCCCGCGCCTTGCGTGACCATGCGGAGGCTGGCGGTACCGTCATCATGGCCACGCACGATCTGGATTTTGCCGAGCAGGTTGCCGATGACATTGCCATGATGTTTGACGGTGAGATTGCCTGCATGGAGCCGCCGGCCGACTTCTTTGCCGACAACGTGTTTTATAGGGCGTGATGGGATGACGGATTATCGCGTCGCGCGCCTACTCGCAAAACTGGAGATCCCGCTACTGCTGGCGGTGCCAGCGGTGATGGCTGCGGCGTTGCTAGCGGGCGTTGAGCAGGCGGCGCTCGCCATGCTTGTCGTGGTGGCGCTGGTGCTTGCGCTGTTCTTCGCGGGTTACGAGACGTCGCGACCGGGCCTTCGCCAGATTATGCCCACGCTGGTATTGGCGGCGCTGGCCGCGGCGGGCCGCATCTTGTTCGGCCCCATTCCCGACTTTAAACCCGTGAGCGCCATCGCTATTATCGCGGGGGCGACGTTGGGCCGACGCAACGGCTTCATGGTCGGTGCGCTGGCGGCGCTGACCAGCAATTTCTTTTTTGGGCAGGGCATGTGGACGCCGTGGCAGATGTATGCCTGGGGTCTGGTTGGCTATGTTGGCGGCGCGCTGGCGCATGCGGGCGCTTTTGATCGCGCCGATGGCACCGTGCGCATGCCGGCGCTGCTGACCTACGGCTTTGCGTCGGGCCTGCTCTATGGAGTTGTAATCAACGCCTACGACATCATCGGCTTTGTGCAGCCGCTCACGTGGGCGGGCGCCATGGCGCGTCTTGTCACGGCGGTGCCGTTCGATATCACGCACGGTCTCGCGACCTGTGTGTTTTTGGCCGCCCTGTACAAGCCCTGGTGCCGCCGCATCAACCGTGTTGTCGTGAAATACGGACTGTAGGGCAGGTTGTGCTGGAGCAAGAACCAATACTGCTGCGGTGCCATTTCAAAACTATGCCGGTTTACGGGGCCAGATTGGCATAGGCCGACCATACCGTCATTTTTCGAAAATAGGCGAGCCGTCTACCTGCGGTTTTATTTTTCCCAAGCTGCGTATGGTTGGGGGCTCGCGATTCAGCCCCGTAAACCGGCATAGTTTTGAAGCGGGCCGACTCATATGACGGTCGCCGCGGGCCCTAGGAGCCAAAATGATCCGTTTCCTCCGTCCCTAAGGGGTCGTTGGGGGGTGCTCGCCACGAAACCGGGCCATCTACTACGTTTGACCCGATACCTCCAACCATACCCGCGTTTTATTAAAAACCGCAGGCTTTCTACCTGCGGTTTTCTTTTTCAAGACTTTAGTCTGCTGGCCGCGCAGCGGCCAGCTTTAAACCACCCGCTACG
>UROM01000006.1 GCA_900549455.1 uncultured Collinsella sp.
CCTCCACCTGCAGCGGCGTATTGGAGAGCTTGCGCATGATCTGCGTCTCGGTGGCGATCTTGGTGGGCATGAGGTTGAGGATGAGCACGCGCAGCGGACGGATGTCCTGGTGCAGCGCGCGGTACTCGGTCATGACAAAGATGTTCTCGCTCTCGAGCTGCGCGGCGGCAGGGAGGGCGTCGGGGATGCGAATGGGCATGGATGCTCCTTACGAGTCAGTTGCAGCTATGGTACAACGAGCGGCCCCATCCGCGCGAGCACATCGTCCAGCGATGCCGTCAGCGGCCCAAATCACTCCAAAAGTAGAGATTAAAGCATGTCCCAAAAATCTAGAGCACTTTAGCCTAGCAAAGTGGCAGCAGGACGCTACAATGGTTCGACGCGAAAAACTCGGCCGAAAGGATACATATATGTACCAGACGCGTAAGATCGGTGTGGTCGGCCAGGGCCACGTAGGAGCACATGTCGCCAACAGCCTGCTCATGCAGGGCATTGCCGACGAGCTGTACCTGTGCGATATCAACGAGGCCAAGGTGACGTCCGAGGTCCAGGACCTGCGCGACTCCCTTTCGTTTGTCCCGTATAACACCAAAATCGTCAACTGCTACGACCACTACGAGGAGCTGGCTTGCTGCGACGTCATCGTCAACGCCGCCGGCAAGGTCGCGCTGGCCGCCGGCAACCGCGACGGCGAGCTGTTCTTTACCACCGACGCCGCCCGCACCTTTGCCAAGCGCATCGTCGACGCCGGCTTCGACGGCATCTTCGTGAGCATCTCCAACCCCTGCGACGTCGTATGCACCGAGCTGTGGCACCTGACCGGCTACGATCCCAAGAAGATCATCGGCTCGGGCTGCGGCCTGGACTCCGCCCGCCTGCGCACCGAGATCTCCAAGAAGGTCGGCGTGAGCCCCAAGTCCATCGACGCCTACATGATCGGCGAGCACGGCTTTAGCCAGCTGGCTGCCTTTAAGGCCGCGACCATCGCCGGCAAGAGCCTCAACGAACTTCAGGCCGAGAACCCCGACAAGTATGCCTTCGACCACATGGAGATTGAGGAGCTCGCGCGCAAGGGCGGCTACGTAACCTACCAGGGCAAGCAGTGCACCGAGTACGCCGTCGCCAACTCCGCCGCGCGCGTCTGCGCCGCCGTGCTGCACAACGAGCACGCCGTGCTTTCCGCCTCTACGCTTATGACCGGCCAGTATGGCGAGGAGGGCATCTTTACCTCCCTGCCGTGCGTGATCGGTGCCGAGGGCGTCGAGGAGGTCTACACACTGGACCTGTCCGAGCACGAGCTCGAGGGCTTCCACAAGAGCTGCCAGCACATCCGCGACAACATCGCCCAGCTCGACTGGTGGGACGCCGAAGGCGTTGTCGGCAAGTAGACCGTCAATCGCCGCAATCTCGCGAATCTAAACGCGATACCAAGCGGGCCGCGCCGGAAATCCCCGGCGCGGCCCGCTTTTTTGACTCACGCAGTGCCCTTGCGAATCGAAGGTGAATACTTTTCCCGGTGCCTAGTACTGCTCGATGCCCATGTAGCGACGGACCTCGGGGCTGTGGTCGAACACCTTGCCGCGGGCGGCGCGCAGCTCGCAGCTCATCGCATAGAAGAAGATCGGCTCCAGGAACGAACGCACGCTGGCGGGCACCTCGCCCACGCCGTACTCGAGCGCATCGAGCACCATAACCGTATCGGTGTGCGTGTTGAGGAACGCAAGTGCACGCTCCTCCATGGGACGGCACTCGCCCGATCCGAGCTGTACAAAGTAGAACACGCCGGGCTCGGTGGCTTCGAACGGGCCGTGGAAGTACTCGCCGGAGTGGATATAGCAGCAGTGCTGCCACTGCATCTCCATGAGCGAGCAGATGGCCATAGCGTAGGTCTGGCTAAAGTTGGGGCCGGATCCCAGGATATAGAAGAACTTGTGCTGCTGGCAGAGCTCGGCAAAGCGATCGCCCAGCTCGGCGTTGACCTTCTCGCGGGCAGCGGGCAGCAGGGCATCCATCTGCTTAAGGCCGGCGTACATGTCGGCGAGTGCCTCGTAACCCTCCTGCTGGTCGAGCAGTTCGGCAGCGATCAGAGCGCCGATGCCCTGCGGCACCTCGGCCTGCGGCACGTCCTCGCCCCACGGATAGACCCAGGTAGTCCACTTGCCGTTATCGATCTTGGAGCCTTCGCAGTCGGTCATGGCCACGACCTCGGCGCCGGCTGCCAGCGCCATCTCGCAGCCGTCGACGACCTCCTGCGTGTTGCCGCTGTGGCTGCAGGCGATGACGAGCGACTTCTCGCCAAGGCTCTTGGGGGCCATCAGGCAAAACTCGCGTGCCGTGTAGACCGTCGAGGTAAACGTGGTTGCCTCGCGCTTGAGCAGCTCGTTGGCCGGCATCAGGTCGATCATCGAACCGCCGCAGGCGATCCAAAAGACATTCTCAATCTTGCCCTTGCGCTCGATAATTTCCTGAATCAGATCGTGTGCGTTCATGGTGATGCTCCTCCTTGTGTGGCGGTTTTGAACGACGTCTGCTCGTACCTGCGGTCGTTCTATGTTGTCCTATTTATAGCACGCATGACGACGCACGTGAAGCCATCTCACCAAATTTGTTCTATATCGTTCTATCTGTGGACGTTAGATGTCGAACACGTAGCGCGAACCCACGATCTTTTGGCGTCCGAGCAGCAAGGGCCGCTCGTCCTCATCGGTAAAGTACGCCTCCATATAGAAGAGCGGCTCGCCGACCGGCACCTCCAGCAGCGAGGCCGCCTGAGCATCGGCAAGCGCAATCTCCACAGTACAGGGGTCGGACTTGAGCGGCGCGCGGCCCGAATGCTCGGCAACGAGCGCAAAGATGGAATTGTCCGTGAGATCCTTGTCGGCAAGCGTCTGCAGATAGGGATGGTCGGCCAGCACAAAGGCGTTGTTCTCGAGCATGACGGGCACGCCGTCTGCCGTGCGCACGCGCTCGACCACGATGAGCTCGCAACCGGGTTCCACCCCAAAAAACGCCGCGTCCTCGCGCGTCGCCGCAACCACCGTGCGCGACACCAGGCGTGCTCCGGCCACCATGTCGTTGGCAGCGCAACCCTCGGAAAAGCTCTGAACGTCACCCTTCTGGACAATTTTGCGCTTGAGCTTGGGCGCGCACACAAACGTGCCCCTCCCCTGCTGACGGCTGAGATACCCCGCGCGCGACAGTTCCTCGATAGCACGGCGCACGGTGATGCGTCCCACGCCGTAGTACTTCGCGAGCTCCATCTCGGAAGGAATGCGCGAGCCGGATGCGTACACGCCACGCGCGATCTCGCCCTTTAGGTCATCCATAACCTGCTGGTACAGCGGCACGGCGGACACCTCAGTGCGCTCGGTTTTATCGTCGGATGCCATCGTTATGCTCCATTCCGTGCATGTTCGGACTCAAACTCTTCAATCGCCGCCATAAACTGCTCGCCAAAGGCGTCGGCCTTTTTCTCGCCGATGCCGTTGACCTGGATAAGCTCGTCGCGCGTCTGCGGGCGCAGGCGGCACAGACCGCGCAGAGCCTTGTCGGAGAAGACCATGTACGGTGCCATCTCCAGCTCGGTCGAAATCTCCTTGCGCAGGGCACGCAGGCGCTCGAACAGCTCGGCATCGTCACCCACGCGCGGGCGCTGATCCAGCTCGGCCTCCTCGCGCAGCAGATCCACCGCACGGCGGGCGCGGGCCGAGGCCTTGCGCTTGGACGCGCGACGCTTAACGGTAAAGGCGAACGCCTCGTCCTCGACCTCGCCGGCGTGCGGGCCCAGCCCCACGACCGGGTACTGCCCCTGCGAGGTAGCCAGATAACCGCGGCCGCACAGCTGGCCGATGATGTCCTTGATGCGCCCGACCGATTCGCTCGACAGCTCACCGTAGCCGTGGTCCTCGTCCAGATGCATCTGGCGAATGCGCTCGGTGTTGCCGCCGTGAAGCACGTCGGCGATGAGCGACTTGCCAAAGCGCATGGGTCGCGCGGCCACGTAGCGCACAGCGGCGCGGGCCATATCGGTGACGTCCTCGACCTCGAACTGCGTGAGGCAATTGCTGCAGTTGCCGCAGCCCTCGGCGTCGTCCGTGGCGGTGGTGCCCGCGCCAGCCGCAGCCGCATGCTCGGCCGCGGCCTCGTCGCCAAAGTAGCGCAGCATGTATTCGCGCAGGCAACCGGTGGTATTGCAGTAGCCCTCCATCTGGCTGAGCAGGCGATATCGATTCTGGAGCGCCCACGCGCGCTGCTCGTCGTCGAGCGCCTCGTCGGCAGCATCGCCGCGGTCGATCAGAAAGCGGCGCATGCGAAAATCGTTACCGTTCCACAGCAAGTGGCAGCTGGCCGGGTCGCCGTCGCGGCCAGCGCGGCCAGCCTCCTGGTAGTAGGCCTCGATACTCTCGGGCACGTTGTTGTGAATCACGTAGCGCACGTTGGGTTTGTCGATGCCCATGCCAAAGGCGTTGGTGGCAACCATCACCTGGATATCGTCGTCGATAAAGGCGCGCTGGCTTTGGCGGCGGGCGTCGTTGCCCATGCCGGCATGGTAACGGCCAACGCGAATGCCACTGGGGCCCAGCGCCTCGGCAAGCTCACCTGCCAGCGCATCGACGGTCTTGCGGGTCGAGCAATACACGATGCCGCTCTCGCCCGAATGCGCGATCACATAGTCGCGCACCCACGCGGCCTTGGCTTTGTCGCCCATCTCCTCGCAGCCAAAGTAGAGGTTCTTGCGATCGAAGCCCGTCACCACCGTCGCGGGGTTTTGCAGGCCGAGCATCTGCTGGATGTCCGCACGCACGCGCTCGGTTGCCGTAGCGGTAAAGGCCGCCACAATGGGACGCTGCGGAAGCGATTCGATGAACTCGCGAATCTGCAGGTAGGCGGGGCGAAAATCCTGGCCCCATTGGCTCACGCAGTGCGCCTCGTCAATGGCCACGAGCGGCACGCCGATGCCGCCGTCGGCCGCGGCCTCCTGTGCAAAGGCTAAAAAGCGTGGCTCGAGCAGGCGCTCGGGCGCCACGTACATAAGCTGGTAGCGGCCCTCGCACGCCCGCTTGAGCACGGTGTTTTGCTGAGCCGGGGTAAGGCTGGAGTTGAGATAGCTGGGTCGCGCACCCGCCGCAAGCAGCGCACGGGTCTGGTCCTCCATAAGCGACAGCAGCGGACTCACCACAAAGGTGATGCCGGACAGCATGAGCGCGGGCACCTGGTAGCAAATGGACTTGCCGGCGCCCGTGGGCATAACGCCCAGCGCATCGCGACCGGCAAGAATCGCATCGACCATGCGGTCCTGTCCTGGGCGAAACGAGGTGTAGCCAAAATAGGCGCCGAGCGTGTCGAGCGCCATCTGCTGCATGCTATCGGTCATGGTTTCCTAACGTTCAAGTCATCTGCCGCCGATTATACGCCGCCACGCGGACCGGTGCCGCGCCGCTGTCGGCCACGGGCGATGCAATCCGAAGGGAACGAGCGTGGATTTTTGGACACTTTCCGGATGAGCGTGGATAATTTCCCACTTTGAGCACGCCGTTGAGCCAAAAACGGGAGATTATCCACGCTCATTCTGCAAATTGCCGCTCTGGCGGGCTTGCAGCGTCGGCCCGTTACGCGGTTTGGTAAAACCGCGTAACTTACATGACCATGACGTAGCGGCTACCCACGTAGTACTGTTTGCCGAGCAAAACCGGCTCATCGTTGGGACCGGTAAAGCCGGCGCGCAGGTTGAGCAGCGGATCATGCGGGGCAATGCCCAGCTCGGCCGCCTGCTCGGCATTGGCGCGAACGGCCTCGACCGTACGGTAGCCAGCCGAGACAATCGGCGTTCCGCCAACACGCTCGACCTCGGCAAAAATCGACTTGTCCTCAAGATCGGCCGTCAACAGCTCACGGTAGGCGTCAAACGGCACAAAGATGTTCTCCTCAAAGATGGGCTCGCCGTCGGCCGTACGCACGCGCTTGATATGCAGTAGCAGCGCATCCTTCTGCAGACCAAAGAACTCCATCTCGTTTTGGCGCGCCGGAACGATCTGGCGATCGATCACATGCGCACCGGCCTTCATGCCGTTGTTGGCACACAGCGCGGTAAACGTCTGCAGCGTCGAGGCGTGAAACTGGCGATTGATATGCGGCGTGGAAACAAAGGTGCCGCGGCCCTGTTGCTTAACCAGGTAACCATCGGAGCACAGCTCCTCGATGGCGCGGCGCACCGTAATTCGGCTTACCTCGTACTGCTCGGCTAGCTCAAGCTCGGACGGAATACGCTCCTTGGGTGCATAAACACCTTTCTCGATCGCATCCTTGATTTCGTCGTAAATCTGCTGGTAAAGCGGTGCATTTTTGGGTGCAGGCATATCTGATCACTCTTATCGAAATATCGAAATAACTAATACGTATATAACGTCTAGTTTCATATTATCTCATATTGATAAAACGATACACCATCCCTACCAAAAAGCGACAGCTTCATTTTGGTAGGTTTTATCTGGGCAAACGAAAGTCCCTCGAAAGCAACGGGGCTTTCGAGGGGCTCATGCGGAAGGGTTGCGCCGGGCCGGCAAAATGCCAATACCCTACTTGCCGTCGTCCTGCTGCAGGCTGTCCTGCTCGCTGAGGCGCGACTGCCTGCTGGCCATGCGCGCGGGCTTGTCGGGATCGGGTACGGCCGTGGGCATGGGCTCGTCGACATGACCGCCCCACCAGCCGCCCACAAAGTTGAGCGTGTGGAACACGTTGATCACGGCACCGGGATCAATGTCGCACACCAGCTTGATAATGTCCTGGCTCTCGTAGGTCGAGACAACGGCGTGCAGCAGGTACATCTTTTCGCGGCTGTATCCGCCGATGACCTCGGCACAGCTAATGCCGTGCTGAAAATGGTCAACATAGGCGGTCATGACCTCGTCTGCCTTGCGCGTCGTGATCTGCAGCGTCACGCGGTCGTAGCGACGATAGAAACTGTCGATGGTCTTGGTCGAAATAAACTGGAACACGATGGAGTACGCCGCATTGTCCCAGCCAAACATAAAGCCAAAGATCGCCAGGATAAAGCAGTTGAAACCAAAAATGACACCCCAGATAGTCTTGCCCGTGTGGTTGGAGACCCACAGCGCGATAAAGTCGGTGCCGCCGGTGGATGCGCCGGACTTTAGCGCGATGGCAGCGCCCAGACCCGAGACCACGCCGCCAAAAATGATGAGCATAATCTTGTCGCCCAAAAACGGGGCAAAGTGAAAGATGTTGAGGAACAGCGATGAGAGCACGACCTGCATCATCGAGAAGATGACGAAGCGCTTGCTAATGCCGCTCCAGCATAGGAGTGCCACGGGGATGTTGAGCGCGAGCATACCGAGCGAGATGTCGATGTGGACGCCGCCGAGCGAGGTAACGCGATCGAGTAGGACCGCGACGCCGGTGAGACCGCTCGGAAGCAGGTCGGCGGGTTGAATGAACGCCTGGATCAGAAATGTCTGGAGAACGGCAGAAATGGTGACCGCCACGGCAGTAATGGCACGGCGGACGATGGTGAGGCGGCCGAGCACGAGCACTCGGTCCGTGAGCTGATCGATGGCGTTCGCCACGTAGGCTCCCTTCGAAGGCAGATGTAGTTGTGGGGCATGCCCGCGATTGTAGCATGAGCGTGCGGGGGCGCTTCAATTCACCCTCTCTCGACAACCAAAACGGGACCAGCAACCCCCACGACCAAAGGGCTAAATTCCAAGTGAGTAGACTTTTTACGATCTGCCGAGCACACCCAAAACAGCCACCTCTGTGACCTGCGGTTTTACAAAGGAAGATATGCATTGTGCTCGGCCTGCGCCAAAAAGTCTACTCACTTAGCCCGAATCGAAGCCAAACGGATCAAAATCGAAACCAAATTGAGCCAGTCCACCGCAAAAAACGTTTGAACCCGTGCTTCTCGCGGCGGATTGACATTACAAAGCGGCCAAAATGTCGGTCAGATTATCGATAACGGCATCGGCTCGCGATTGGTCGAGGTTGACGCCCTCGTGCGGACGCAGTGCCAGGACGCGGGCGCCGGAGCGCTTGCCGGCCTCGATGCCCAAAGGCGAATCCTCGATAACCAGGCACTCGGCAGGCTCCACCCCCAGCGCCTCCATGGCGCGCAGGTAGATCTCGGGATCGGGCTTAAACGCGCTGCACTCGTGACCGCTGATAGTGTAGTCCAGCACGTCGGCGATACCGGCAATCTCCACCAGCTCGTCAATAAGCTCGCGATAGGACGAGCTTGCGATGGCACACTTCACGCCGCGCTCGTGCAGCTCACGCATCACCGGCTCCGTCTGCTCGTTGAGAAGCTCGGCATACGGAACGGGGTGGTCCGGGCTGTAGACCTGCTTGTACTCCACGCGCAGGCGCTCGCGCAGCTCAACATCGTCGGGCACCAGCGCCTTCCAGATGGCAGGCTCGTTAGACCCCGAAAGATCGGGGATCTCGTCAAAGTGGAAGCCCTTCTCTTCCATAAATGCCACGCGGCGACGGTTGTAGAACCACTCGGTATCGACCAGCACGCCGTCCATGTCAAACAGCACTGCCTTGATCATACGCATCTCCTTTCGATAGCAAAAAAAGGGGACGGGGCGCAAACCCCATCCCCTCTCAATCAACCCGTAAGGTCTACTTACTTGTGATTAGTAGGAAAGCTTCCACATGTAGCGACGCATGGTCAGCGGGTGCTGACGGGCCTCGGCGATCTGGTTGCCGTACTCGCGCATAACGGCGAGGTGCAGCAGCGGGTTGAAGTAGGTGATGACGCTCGCGGGCACGGCGTCAGCCAGGCCGTAGTCCTTGGAGTCGATCAGAGCGACCTTGGCGCCCATGCGCTCAAGGAAGGTGAGGGCGCGTGCGTCCATCGGACGGGTAGCGCCATCGGACATGAAGAAGACGTAGGGCTTACCCTCGGTGGAAACCTCGAACGGGCCGTGGAAGTACTCGCCGGTGTTGTAGGCGGCGGCGTCGATCCACTGCATCTCGGTGAACAGGAAGGCGGCGTGAGAATAAGCCATCTTCTCGGAGGCACCGGAAGCCATGAAGTAGATCATCTTGTCGTCCTTGAAGTCCTCGGCGAACTTCTTGGCGAGCTTCTTGCAGTGCTGAGCGGCGTTCTCGCAGAGATCGAAGATGTTGGTGAGGCCGGTGATCATGTCCTCGTAGTGGTCATAGCCCTCGGTCTGCTGAAGGATCTCGACAGCAAGAGCGATGGCATAGCCGGGCTTCTCGCACTTGGCAGCGTAGTTGGCGTGGAAGCCGTGAACGATGACATGGTCGGCGTCGACGGTCAGAGCGGAGCCAGCCTTGTTGGTGAGGGAGACGACCGGGCAGTTGTGCTTCTTGGCGGTCTTGTTGGCCTCGACGGTCTCGGGCGTGGAGCCACCGAGGGAGCAGGTGATCACGAAGGTGTGCTCGTTGACCCAGGAAGGCGTGTCGTAGTTGAACTCGTTAGCGGTGAAGATCTGAACGTTCAGCTTGTCCGTGTTGTTGGCCAGGAAGTACTTGGCGGGGTAAAGGTCGGACATGGAAGCGCCGCAGCCGACGAAGGCGACGCTGTGGATCTCGTGGTTGGACAGGACGTCAGCGACGATCTGCTTAGGGAGGTTAAGGTCGATCTCGTACATCTGACACATTCCTTTCGATTTTTGCGGCGCCACTTTGCCGGACGCACGCAGGGTTACCGTGATTTGGACCGAGTCACCGGCCCGTTGAGGATGTGTCAAAGGAACTGTCCCTTTGACACATTTAGGGATGGAAGCCTGCCTGGGGTATGGGATGTCAGGCAGGCTCCCCGGGGAAAGCGATTAGACGCTTGGTCGCGACTAGGCCAGGATGCCGGCCGCGGAGAGGGCGATGCCGCCCACGATGGCGATCACGAGAAGCCAACCGGTGTTGACGTTCTTCTTGATGAGCCAGTACATAAGGCCAGTGAGGCCAAGGGAGATCATCTGGGGCATCATGCCATCCAGGATGTCCTGGATAACGACGGTGCCCTCAGCGAACTGCAGCGGGGTGGTGGCGCCGATCAGCGTAGCGATCATGCCGCCCACGGACATAAGACCCACGATGCCGCAGACATACATGAGCTTCTCCATGAGGTCGCCGCCCTGAAGCTTGCTCAGGTACTCGTGGCCGCCCTGATAGCCCATCTTGGCTGCGAACCAAGTGATCAGCACAGAGGGGACGATGGAGATGAGCATGGCCAGGATCGGGCCCATGATGGAGCCCTGCTGAGCCAGCTGAACGCCCAGGCCAAAGGCGATAACGCGAATGGTGCCCTGGAAGAAGGAGTCACCGATGCCGGAAAGCGGACCCATGAGGGAGGTCTTGACCGCGTTGATCGAATCGGGATCGAAGTTCTCGGGATCCTTGGCGTACTCCTCCTCCATGGAGGCGGCGAGGCCCAGGATGAAAGCGCTCGTCTGCGGGGTGCAGTTGTAGAACGCCATGTGACGGTGGTAAGCCTCTTTCTTAGCAGCGAGCTGCTTGGGGTCGGACTCATCCGGATAGAGGCGATCGAGCGTGGGAACCATGCCGTAGAGGAAGCCCATGTTCATCTGACGCTCGTAGTTCCAAGAGGCCTGGATGGCCCAGGAGCGCCAGAAGAACTGGCTGACCTTCTTGTTCAGGGACACGTCCTTGGTTGCGGTTGCCATAGTGTGTTCCTCCTTAGTCTTCGTCGTCTTCGAGCGGATCGTAGTCGGAATCGACACCGGCGGCTGCATGGGAACCGTTGAACTTGAAGCCCATGAAGACGACAGCCAGGCACACACCGATCAGAGCGACCGCGATGACGGACAGGTTGAGGTAAGCGGCGAGCAGGAAACCGATGAATAGGAACGGAGTCATACCCTTCTTGATCATCATGGTGAGCAGCAGGGCCAAGCCGTAGGCGGTCATGATCTTGGTCGAAACGTTAAGACCAGTGGACAGCCACTCGGGAACCATGTTGACGATGGCCTGGACCAGGTCGGTGCCAACAAAGACGGCGAGGAAGATCGGCAGGAAGTACATGACGGCGTACAGACCGGAGCCGGCGCAGATGTGCATACGGTAGGCGGTCTTGAACTTTCCGTTATCGATCGCGCTATCTGCCACATGGGTGAGGGCGGCGATGATGGAACGGAACACGATGCCGAGGAGCTGACCCAGGACGGCGACCGGGATGGCGATCGTCATGGCGGTCTCGGCGGAAGCATCGGTCAGCCACGCAAAGGCAGCGGCCACGATGCCGCCCAGGACCATATCGGGCGGAACGGCGGCGCCGACCTGCACCAGGCCCATGGACACGAGCTCGACGGCGGCACCGACGGCAAGGCCGGTGGGCACATCGCCCAGCAGCAGACCGACGAGCGTAGCGCCAACGAGGGGCTGCTCGAAGTTAAGACGACCGAGCAGGCGGGAGTCCCACATGCAGAACACGCCGACGAGGCCGACGAGCACCGCACTGATGAACGTATTCATACCCTTCTCCTTTCAGTCAGGCAAAAGCCTGGTTGATTACAGCTTGGCGTCGATGTCGACGCTCTGATACGTAGGGGTCTGCTGGACGTAGAGCTTGATGCCCATGTCGAGCAGCTGGTTGACGTCTGCCTTCTGGGTGGCGTCGAGGAAGACGGAGCTGTCCTTGCCGCCGACCTGATCAGCACCGTCGTGGTTGGCGGTGGCGCCCAGGTTGATGGCGTCGAGCTTGTAGCCCTGGCAGAACTGCAGCATCTCGGCAGTGTTGCCAAAGACGAACATGACGCGCTCGCCGAGGGTGTTGAGCTTGTCCATCTTGGCGAGGGCACGCTCGACGGTGAAGACGTTCAGGCGAACGCCCTGGGGCTTGGCCAGCTTAAGAGCGCCCTTCTTGATGTCATCGTTGGCGGCAGCGTTGTCGACGACGATGATGCGCTCGGCCTGAACCTTGGTGGTCCAGGTAAAGACGACCTGGCCGTGCAGCAGACGGTAGTCAAGACGTGCGAGGACGATCTTGGCGGGACCGGAGCTGTGACGGGGCGCCTTGGCCTTCTTGGCGGGAGCCGCGGCAGCCTCGACCGGTGCGTTGGGGTTGGTCAGGCCGGTGCGGGCCTCGTTGATGAGGGCCGCGAGCTCGGCGCCCTTGACGGGGACGGGGCTTATAGCGAGCGTCAGTGCCAGCGGAATGTTGAAACCGCTGACAACCGTGAACTTCGTGCCGTTCTTGGAAAGCTCGACCATGTTGTTGTTGACCGAGCTGCCGAGCATATCGGTCAGCACATAGACGGTGTCGTCCGTGTTGAACGTGGCGATCATGGCGTCCACCTTATTGGTGATGGGCTCCTTGTCGTCACGAGCAAGCGACACGACGTGGACGTTCGACACGTCGCCGAGAACCATCTCGAGCGTGTCTTTGGCGCCTGCGGCCAGGCCGCCATGAGATGCGAGAATGATCTGATTCATCTTGCCTCCTCCTTTTCGTTATGGTCATTATAACGTCTTATACGTTGCGGATATTGCTAATTAGTATAAAGACCGTTCGCGGGTGAAAATCGACCGTTGACGGGTTTAACGTACTTGAAACGTTGGGGCTGGGTAGGCCGGCGCTGGCTGGATAACCCGAGGTCAGACCCTGCGCGCAATCCTCTATCGCACGAAGTACCAGGGGCTTTCCTGTACGGTGGGTTCCAGCGCAATGCCGGTGCGCTCCTTAAACAGATCCATGTCCTGCGATTTCTCCGTCCACCACGCGTTGGGCTTAAAGGTCATGCTCTCAACAACATGACCGACAAACACACTGTTGCGCAGCTTGGAGAAGTCGGTGTTCATAATCAGGATGGACGCGAGCACCAGCACGATGCCCAGGACTTTGATCACGCCGGCGGGCTCGGCATAGACACCAATGCCCACCAGTACGGTAACGACCGTCTCGAAAGACATTACGACGGGAACTTTCGATGTCTCGAGCCCCATGGACAGACCCTGCATATATAAGATGTAAGCCACGGCTGTGGGGATGAGTCCAAAGCCAAGGAACAGCAGCAGCAGCTGTGGCGACATTGCCGCGGCGACATCCGGCCACGGAGCCGCGATAGCCGCCATAACCGCACCGCCAAAAACAAAGCCCCAAAACGTGACAGCCAGCGGGTGGACCGTCTTGGTTGCTATCCGGCTAAACACCGCGAGCGACGCACCACAAAGGCCTGCAATCACGCCCGACGTGACGCCCCAAACCGAAAAATGAAAACCGGAAAGGTCGCCATTGGTCACCGCAAGCACGCAGCCAACGATGTTAAAGACAATGGCAACGAGCTTGTTGGGGGTCACGTCCTCGCGATAAAGCACGCGGCCGAGCATGACGCCAAACACCGGCGAGGTGTAGAGCAGCACCGAGGCCGTAGACATACCCACCTCGCGCATGCACTCGTAATAGCAGGTGTTGGCGGCGGCTAAACCGACGATACCGACAAGCGCGCAGGGGACGAGCTCTTTGGGGCTTGCCTTGAATAGCGCCAGGGGACCCTGAGCCACGGTAGACCCCTCACCCGGACGGCAGCCCATAAACATCAGGACCGGCGCCAAGATAAGCGCTCCGACCAACAAGCGAAAGGCCGCCATGCTCTGAGACGAAACGCCCATGGCCGCAATGCCGTTTACAAAGATTCCGATGCTGCCCCACATAAGCGCGGCGATCAGCACCAGCACATAGCCCAGATTGCTTTTCTTCAACGCAGCCTCCTCGGTATTGTTTCCAATATGTTTCATACTACGTTATAGTCGTTATATACATTTTTCAAGACACAAATCGCCGAACGGAAAAATCTGTTTCCCCACATACTCATTGGGGACGTACTTAAATGACTAGTCGTTGGGGATGTTCCTGAATGACTAGTCATTTAAGTACGTCCCCAACGACTAAGGCGCCGCTGGTTGAGCATAAGTCAGCGAGCGGGTCGCATTTGAGGCAAGGTGGTGTGAAACGAAAGGGCGCTGACCTTCTGGTCGCGCCCTTGAAGTTGAACGCCAGATTGTCCAAATGCGGCCCGCGCAGCGTCGAGCCGTTACGCCGTTCGGTAGAACGGCGTAACTAATACTCAAGCTTCCACATGTAGCGGCGCGTCATGTAGTCCTTGTGGGTGACGGCAGAGAGCGCGCGCATGTACACATTGTTGAGGATCGGGGCAAAGATCAGGTGGTTGAAGTACTCGCTCACGCTGTCCTTGATGTCGTTGAGGCCAAGCTCCTTGGCGTCGAGCTGATAGACGCGCTCGCCACCGTACTGGTTGACGAAGCGGATGCCGCGCTCGTCGTTGCAGCGGCTGCGGCCGACGCTGATGAGCTGGAACAGCGAGGTGCGCTTGTCCAGGATCTCGAAGGGGCCGTGGAAGAAGTCGCAGGTGTTGATGGTGCAGGAGTCGATCTGCAGCATCTCCTGCACGTTGCAGATGCTAAAGACGTAGGCGGCACCAAAGAGCGGACCCTGAGCCATCACGTTGATGCAGGGCTTGTCGGCGTTCTGCTCGGCCCACTTGGCAGCGAGCGGACGGGTGTACTCGACGGCCTTGCGATAGATGGGGTCGACCAAGTCGAACGCGGCCATAGCGGTCTCGTACTCGGCATAGCCCTCGGTCTGCTGCGTAAGCTCCATGGCGATCATGGTCACGACGGCGGAGTTGGTACGGCCCATGCAGGACTCGTCGACGGCCAGGCTGTCATACTGGATCTTGTAGTCACAGACCTCGGTGAGGCCGGACTCGTCAACATAGATGGCGATAGTGCTGGCGCCGTGGTCCTTGGCGACCTGGGCGGCGACGATGGTCTCCTTGGTGCCGCGCATGGACACGACGACGGCCAGGGTGTTCTCGTTGACGTAGGCAGGGGTTGCGTGCACGAACTCGTTGCTGGTGTAGCTGGAGCTCACGACCTGCGTGGCCTCGTGCTCCATAAAGTACTGGGCAGGATAGTTGCCGCCGTTGGATCCGCCGGCGCCAATCCACACGACGCGCTTGATGCCGCCCTTGTCTGCCTTGTCAGCCAAAACCTGGGAGACGACATCCTTAACCTGTTCCTGAGTAGTCATCGTGCATCAGCCTTTCTTCTCGTTTGATGCTCTCGATGGCATACAAGTTACATACATGTTTTGGCTATGTCGACTAGTTGTATGCTATATTTGTCTTAGAAATTTTGCTGATGCGGTTTTCGATAACTAGCTACCAGCGGTTTTGTTATTGTATTGGATACATGCTCAATTAGATTCGCATACAGGTTAGATACAGGTTGATTGCATGAATGCTTCGTCTAAAAAGAAACTGGCCCAATACGAGCGCTTGGCGGGCATGCTGCGCGACCGCATCGCCTCCGGCACCTACGCACGCGAGGACAAGCTGCCGTCCGAGATGGAACTCATGGACGAATCGGGGCTGTCGCGCAGCACCGTGCGCCATGCCCTTAAGGTGCTCGTTGATGAGGGTCTGGTTCGAACCGAGCGCGGGCGCGGCGCCTTTGTGGCCGACACGCCGGCGCTCCACGAGAACAACCTGGTGTTTTCGAGCTATACGACGCAGGTCCAGGGTCAGGGCATGAAGCCCACCACGCGCACGGTGGACTCGGGCTTTACCAAGGCGGGCGGCAGCATAGCTAAGTTCTTTGATGCCGCCGTGGGCAGCAAGCTCGTCAAACTTGTCCGTCTACGTTATCTGGACGATGCGCCGCTGTGCCTGGAGACCACCTATCTGCCGCCAAGCTTTGAGGCACTCATCGATCGCGATATCAATGGTTCGCTCTACGCCACGCTGCGTCAAGAATTCCATCGCGCGCCGGCACAGGGGCACAAGACCTTTGAGGTGTGCTATGCCTCGCAAAACGAGGCGTTTTTGCTCAACGTTGAGCGCGGGCAGGCGCTGATCCTGATCACCGACTACGTCTACGACACCGACGGCCGCCCGCTCCATGTCTCCAAGCGCATCCAACGCACCGACCGCGCCAAATACACCGAGCCCATCGGCTAACCTGCCAAAATAGACCTGTCCCTAAATGGTAGGTTTGGGGAGGTCGGGGAACCAGGTTGGCTTGGGTTGGTTGGGCGTGCGCTCGGCTAGGACCAGCTCCATCCAGCACATGTCGTACCAGCGGCCGAACTTCTGGGCACAGCGGTCAAAGGCACCCACCAGGCGGTAGCCCATATGGGCATGGAAATCCTGACTGTTGTGCGTCAGATACTCGTCGTCCTTGTCGTGCGGCACGGCGATGAGCGCGCACATATTGGTGATGCCCATCGCGATCAGGCATTGCTTGAGCGCATCGTGCAGCTTGCGGCCCAGCCCGCCGTGGCGCACGTCGCGCGCAAGGTAGATCGATGTCTCGACCGACCAGTCGTATGCCTCGCGGCTGTTAAGCGGACTCACATAGGCATAGCCTACCGGATGCCCGTCCAGCTCCATCACCAGATACGGATAGCGCTTGAGCGTACGCTCGATGCGCCCGGCGAACTCCTCAACGCTCGGCACCTCGTATTCGCAGGTAATCGCCGTCTGGCGCACATACGGCTCATAGATGGCAAGCAACGCCGGCGCGTCTTCGGGCGTCGCCAGACGAATCGTCGGCTCGGACATCTCGGGCATGCAGCCCCTCCCCCTCAAAAGCAAAGGCCGCCCTGCGCCAAACCCAGCGCAAGGCGGCCCCTCGTCATTACATCGGACTACAGGACAGCCGCCAGCGCGTCGATGTCCTCCTGCGTCGTGGCCCAGCTGGTACAAAAACGCACCACCGTGTGGGTCTCGTCGTACTTTTCCCAGTACTCGATCGAGGCATGCTCGCGAATGCGGGCCATATCTTCGTTGGGCAGAATCACAAACTGCTGGTTAGTCGGCGTCTCCAAGAAGAACCGGTAGCCGTGCTCGTGCAGCACGCGACGAAGCGCCTGCGCGGTTTCGATCGCCTGTCGACCAATCTCAAAATACAGGCCATCGGTAAAGAGCGCCTCAAACTGCACGCCCGTCAGGCGGCCTTTGGCAAGCAGCGCGCCATGTTGCTTAATGCGAGGAATGGGATGCGCCGGGGCGTGCATGCCGCAGAACACCACAGCTTCGCCGCAGAGCGCGCCGCACTTGGTGCCGCCGATGTAGAACACGTCACACAGCTGCGCCAGCTCGGGCAGGGTAATGTCGCACTCATCGGCCGCCAGCGCATAGGCCAGGCGAGCACCGTCCACAAACAGCGGAATCTCATGCTTCTGGCACACCGCGTGAATCGCCGCGAGCTCGGCCTTGGAGTACAGCGTGCCGTACTCGGTCGACAGGCTCACGTACACGGCGCCCGGGAACACCGTGTGCTCGTAGCTCTCGTTTTCGTAGAACACCTGGATATAGTTTTCGAGATCTTCGGCGTGCATCTTGCCCTCGTAGCCGGGGATGGTGAGCACCTTGTGGCCGCCAAACTCGATGGCGCCCGCCTCGTGACAGGCGACGTGGCCAGTCTCGGCAGCAACGACGCCCTCGTACGGCGCGAGCAGCATGTCGATCACCGTCGCGTTGGCCTGCGTGCCGCCCACCAGAAAAAACACGTCGGCATCGGGGGTCTGGCAGGCCTCGCGAATAAGTTGCTTGGCGCGCTCGGTATGCGCATCGGTACCGTAGCCGGGCTGTGGCTCCATGTTGGTATCGACGAGCGCCTGCAGCACCGTCGGGTGTGCGCCGTGGGAATAATCGTTGTTGAACGCGAGCATGGCAATCCTCTCTTACCGGGTATCGGCCAGATGATTCAAACGGAGCTATTGTACGCCGTTGGGATAGGCAATACGCGCGGCAAGGCACTCAAGTGCCAGTACCAGAGCAAAACCGCAGCTCACGTCACTCAAAAAGTGCGCCCCGATCACGATACGGCCAAAGGCGACGAGTGCCGCGACCACAGCCGCCGCCCAAAAGATCACACGGCGACGCGAAGGCTTTTCCGTAAAGGCTGCCGCGGGAAGCCCGGCGAGCATAAGGCCGATCGCCGCATGCGCCGTGTGTCCGCTCGCAAACGACTTGAAGCCGTCCTTGATCACGCCGGCGGCGATAAAGGCCCACTTGTCGGGGTTGCCAATCACCCACCACGGCTGAAACTCGAGCCCTTGCGTCACCTCGATTACACGCATGCGCGGGCGCGACCACAGCGGCTTAACAATGACGTTGAGGATGATGGCTTGAGCGGCCCACACGGCCAGCACCATCAACGCCCAGCGCATAAGCTCGTCGGGCGCGGTGTCGCGCGTGAGACGATAGACGATGAAGTTAGCAGCAATCACCAGCACAAACGTCAGCACCAGCTGAACGGCAATGAGTTTGCCGCCAACCCGCAGGGACGAAACGATCTCGTAGCCGGCCAGACCAACGTTAACGAGGATGCCGAGCACGGCGAGCCATTTGCTCCCCCTGGAGTCGGGACGCACCGCGCGCACGAGCATAACGCCTGCGATGCTCGCCGTCAGCTCAAACGGCAGCTCGCCGGCAGCCTCGATAAAGCGGCCGTACATGCTGCCGATGTTGAACAGCGCGCTCGAGATCTGATAATCAAAGAAGCTGCCCACGCCCAGGCAAAGGGCAAGGATAACCGCGATAATGGCGACATCTTTCTTATAGATGTATCCGAACATGCTTTCCTTTCGATGTGGCTGGAATCAACCTGCAACGTGGCGGGGCAAAGTTGACTCCGCCCCGCTACGCCCCTTACTTGTCAGTCATCGTCACTCGCGCCTAATTGCTGCAGCAGCATGAGTGCCGCGGCCACCGGGCCGGTGCCGTCGTTGGCGTCGAGACCGCGACCCAGGCCGCTGCCCGCACCGGCACCCGCCTTGTAAGGCACCGACAGCTTGCGGCTCTTGGGGAAGTTCACCGCGCCATAGCGAGTCTTAAGCTCATAGGCCACCTTCTTGGGCACGTCGACGCCCAAAAACGTGATGCGTCCGCCGCTGAGCGTTACGCTCTCGAGCCCCAGGCGCTCGCCGCGGATGCGGATGCGCGCGCGATTGAACAGGTTAAGCCCCGCCAACGGCAGCTCACCATGCGCGGCCTCGGTCTCTTCCTGTACCTCGTCGATACTCTCCAGGTCCTCTGCAGCCGCGAGCTTGCGGTATACGAGCACGCGCTGGTCCACCGCCGGCAGGTACTCCTCGGACAAGAAATAGTCGGCCGGCAGGTTAATGCCCACGCTCGCCGCCTCCACGCCGGCGTCGTCATCGCCGCGCGCCTCGGCCACGGCCTGGCCCAACATCTGCGTAAACAGGTCAAAGCCCACGCTCGACAGGTTGCCGTGCTGCTCGGCGCCCATAAGCGAGCCAGCGCCGCGAATCTCCAGGTCGCGCATGGCGATGCGCATGCCGCTGCCCAGGTCCTGGAACTCGGAAAGTGCGGTCAGGCGTGCCGTGGCCTCCTCGGTAAGCGGCAGCTCGCCCGGGAACATAAAGTACGCATAGGCCTGCGTGGCAGAGCGACCCACACGGCCCTTGAGCTGGTAGAGCTGCGCCAGACCCAGGCGCTGCGAGTCCTCGATGATCAGTGTGTTGGCGGTCGCGTTGTCGATACCGCTCTCCACGATGGTCGTGGCGATGAGCACGTCGATCTTTTTGGTCGCGAACTCGATCATCACGTCCTCGACCTCGCGCGGGCTCATCTTGCCGTGCGCCACGCCCACGCGCGCCTCGGGCGCGGCCTCGTGCACGCGCGCCACGGCGTCGTCGATGGTCTTGACGCGGTTGGACACGTAGTACACCTGGCCGCCGCGACCCACCTCCAGGCGAATCGCCGCGCTCACCACATCGGGGTCGTACTCCCCCACGTGCACGATCACGGGACGACGCCCAGTCGGCGGCGTGGTGATCAGGCTCATGTCGCGCACGCCGCTCGTGGCCATCTGCATGGTTCGCGGAATCGGCGTTGCCGAAAGCGTAAGCACGTCAATCTGCTCGCGCAGGTTCTTGAGCTGCTCCTTGTGCTGCACGCCAAAGCGCTGTTCCTCGTCGATAATCACCAGGCCCAGGTTCTTGGGGTTCACATCGGCCGAAAGCAGACGGTGCGTGCCGATGAGCACATCGATCGTGCCCTCGGCAAACGCCTTGAGCGCGCGCTTCTGCTGTGCCGGCGTGCGGAAGCGGCTGAGCACCTCGACCTCAAGGCCAAACGGGGCAAAACGCTCAAAGAACGTCTCGTAGTGCTGCTGGGCCAGAATGGTCGTGGGACAGAGCACCATGACCTGGCGGCCGGAGTCAACGCACTTAAACGCCGCGCGCAGAGCGACCTCGGTCTTGCCAAAGCCCACGTCGCCGCACAGCAGGCGATCCATGGGTTTGGGCGCCTCCATGTCGGCCTTAATGTCGGCGATGGCCTCCAGCTGGTCGCGCGTCTCGTCGTAAGGGAAGCTCTGCTCCATCTCGATCTGCTCGGGCGTGTCGGGCGGGCAGGCGATACCGGTAATCGACGAGCGGCGCGTATACAGATCGACCAGGTCAAACGCCAGCTTTTTGGCGTTCTTGCGCGCCTTGTTGGTGGCACGCGTCCAGTCGGCGGTGTTGAGTCTGGTCAGACGCGGCTTGTCGCCGTCAGGGCCAACATAGCGCGTGATACGGTCGATCTGTTCCAACGGCACGTAGAGCTTGTCGCCGTCGGCATATTCCAGCAAAAAGTAGTCGCGCTCCTTGCCGCCCACTTCCTGGCGCGCGATCTCGCTAAAGAGCGCGATGCCGTGAGTGGCGTGCACCACGTAGTCGCCCGGCTTAAACGGGAACGTGATCTGCGTAATGTCCACCTTGCGGCGGCTGCGCGCGCGGTTGGCGTCCATGCGGGCGTTGAGGTCGGCGATCGAGAACACGGCCAGGTTGGCATCGGGCACCACCACGCCCTGCGGCAGGGCGGCATCCACAAAGGTCACGCGTCCGCGCGAGATAGTAGGCACGGCGGCGCCGGCGGCTGCCTGGGCGGCACCTGCCTCGAGCGAGCGGGCGTTGAGCGCGTCGGCCTTGCGCTCGCGAATTGCAGCATGGGCATCCTGACGGGCAGCACGGTCGGCAGAATCTGCCGCCGCCACGCGCACGCGCTCGCCGATAGCGCCGGCGTTTTCGGGCGCTGCCGTCAGCGACTCCTCAAAGGTAATGCCCTCGTCGCCAAAGGTGAGCTCCATCGACTCGCGCGCACCGCGATCGGGAATGGCAAACACGCAGGCGTAACGCTTGCCCACGACTTCCTGAACGCGCGTCATAAAGCGGTTGTCCGAACCCGCAATGGCCGGCTGCTCAATCTTGAGCTCTGCCGTAACCGCGCCGCCGGCGCGAATCAGGCTCACATAGTTCAGGCGCTGCTGAGCACCAAAATCGAGCTGCTGGGCACGTACATACAGGCCATCCAGGCGGTCAATCCCCGCCTCGCCGGCACGCGCCTCGATATCCTCGTAGGCGCGCAGGCAGTCGTCGAACAGCGAGCGCGGCTCGGACAGGACCACGAGCGCCTTGCCGCTCACGTGCGCCAGCGGGCTCACGGTCTGGCCGTACATCACCGGCAAAAAGCGGTCGAGCTCGGGCGTGACGATGCGCGCATCCACCATCTCGAGCAATGCGGCCAGTTTGCTGTCGTCCTGGCTGGCGCGATAAAGCGCCACATGCATGTTGTGGACGGCCTCGTCGGTAAGCGCCAGCTCACGGCAGGGGAAGATCTCGATGCTGTCCTCGTTGCCGATGGTCTGCCCCGTTGAGCTCACCATGCGACGAATGCGATCGATCTCGTCGCCGAAGAACTCGATGCGCACGGGCGCTTTTTCCTGCGCGGGGAACACCTCGACGGTGTCGCCGTGCACGCGGAACAGGCCAGGCGCGTCGGCGGCGCCGGCATTGGTGTAACCCATGCCCACCAGGCGCTGCGGCACCTCGTCAAAAGGAATCTCCTCGCCCACCGCAAAAGTGGTGGACTCCCAATAGCGACTCTCGACCGGCGGCACGCAGCGCAGCAGCGCGCGGGCCGAGGCAACCATGATGCAGTTGTCACCGCGAACGATGCGTCCCAGGGCCTCGCAGCGCTGGGCAACCACAGCATCGTCGGGCGCCTGCTCGCGCCACGGATAGTCCTTGCGCTCGGGAAAACGGCACACGTGTGCCAGACCCACGTAGGCGGCAAGGCTGCGCGCGGCGCGATCGGCCGCGTCCTCGCCGCTCACAATGTAGACCGTGGGGCGCGGACGGCGCGCAAACTGGGCTGCCGCCATAAGCGTACGGCCCGATTGCGACACGGCCAGCGTCACGTCCTCGCCGGCATCGAGTCCGGCCTCGACAGTCTGCAAGGCCTCGGCAGTGTAGAGCTGCGCGGCTATACGGTGAATGAGCATGCTGTTCCTCCGGCATCGCAACGCCAAAAGCCCGCCGAGGCAAGCTCGGCGGGTCGTACGTCAAGTTCATTAACGTTTATGGTACCGCACGGTCCCGTGACCAAAAGCCAAAGCGGCATCATGCCAAATGTTGCCCACAACGGTCTTGCTAACGCGTTTTCCCAGCTTATTAATCCGCTCTCCGCTTTTTGATTTGCTGTCTTCCGGCAGCGATTTACACCGTCCGCGCCCCCTGGCGAGCATTTCGAGCTGCAAAGCGCCTATAATTGACCATGCTTACGTATTCAATGTCACTTTTTGAGGAGGGGGGGGTAAAACAAATGGCCGACACCCCATCTTGTGCACTGTACGCCGGGCTTAAGTCACTCGGTCGCATTAACAACGGTAACGCCGCGCAAATTCTCATGGCCGGCAACGCCCGTTACGGTGGACGCCTCATCTCCGAACGCTTGACGGTCTCGTCGTTTATCTCACGCGAAATCGTTCACGCCAAACCCGGTGACCTTCCCGAGACGCTGTTTGCGCCCTTTGAACAAAGTGCGCGCCAGTTACTCAACCTCATCATGCAAAACCGAGGCTCCGACCCCCAATCGCTGAGCAAGGTCGCTAAACGCTATATGGAGTCGTGCGTCCCAGACATGCAGGATGCCCTTACTAATTGCGGCGTCGACGGCATGCTCTTTAGAAACGGCGTTGAGCGCATCGAGACCGCTGACGATAGCGACATCAAAGATCGCCTCTACATCCATCTGGTCTTTTTTATCGTTACCGGCTGCCTTGGCGACCCCGCCCGCGCCATCGAATACACCGAGTCCTTTGTGTCCGACCAGATGCTCTCGACACTCGACACGGTCGAGACGACCGTCACCTCGTTTTTCTCGACAACCGCGCGCCCCACGGGAGACATTCGTCTGGGGCTGCTGCGCGTCGTGGGCAACTCGGCACGACCGCCGCTGCGTCCCCTTACCACGGACCCGGTGGGCAGCATTATCGGGTCGCTGACGGGCGACGAGAACGCCATCACCGACGTCGATTCCGACGTCTCGCGCCAGCACCTGCGTATTTGGCTCCAAGACGGACGCTGGCTTGCGCAGGGCCTCGGCTCCACCAACGGATCGTTTTTGATCTCGGGTGTCGACCGCTGCCGACAGGCTATCGAACCGCCCAGACGCGAGCGCCCCGCTAACTTTACCAATGCCCCCGTCGAGATTCACAACGGAGATACGCTCTGCCTGGGCGCCACGACGCGCTTCTTGGTCATTCGCATCACAGACTAGCCCGCCACACATCTTCGACGCACAAGGTGCCGTTATTTGCATCAACCCATGCAAATAACGGCACCTTTTCGATTAAGGCAACGGTTGCGCTACCTTTTCACTAACATTATCGCTATGCACTTTTTTCTCGAAAGGATCGCCCCGTGACGTACGACACGGACATGGATATCATCGCGTTGTCCCCCTTTGAACCAAACGCCATGTTTGCGACCACCGAAGACTCCGATACCATTCGCCGCTTTACCACCCTGTTGGATTGTGGGGCAGTCGGCGGCGGTTCCCACCATCTTCGCAAGGTCGCCAACACCGAGGGCGAGACCTTTGCGCTCAAGACGCTGTTGCCCCTCAGCGGCTGTGATGAAAACGGCTCCGCCATCAGCCCCTCGGGCATCAAGACGCTTACCGAGGAGTATCGCAATCTTGCAGTCGTCTCACTGTTGGGCGGCTTTCCCAAAACCTATGGCTACGGCTATACCGGCTCCGTACCGGCCATCCTTATGGAGTGGATTGAAGGCCTGCCCCTTCGCGATGCTGCGGCAGAGCTAACCGACCCCGCCGAGGGCGACCACATTCCCGCAAACACCGTCGCCGCGATTGGAAAACGCCTGGGAGAGATTCTCCTGGGTGCCCAAAAGCTCGATGCGCCGTTTGCGCACCGTGATATCTCCTTGCGCAACATCATTATTCGCACGACGCGCCGGTCCCTTGCCCAGCAGATTGCACACTGCAGTTTTGACCTTTGCCTAGTCGATCTGGGCAGCTCGAGCATCAAGCGCTCAGACCCCTCGTTTACCATGTCGACTGGCATCTGGCGCAACGGCACCCCCGAGTTCGCCCCACCCGAGATGCTCTCCAACGACATCCCCGAGCTGGCGCCGCTGCGTACGTCGCCCAGTATCGATACATACGAGCTCTGCAGCATACTCTACACGCTCTATGCCGGTCACACGCCATATCGCCTAAACGAGCATATGGACCAGTCGCCCTACCTGTACAAGATCGAGCACGAGCTCGAGCCGCTTGAGGCACGCGTACCCGGCGACCAAATGCTTGTCGATGTCATTATGAGCGGTATCCATAACGAGCAGTCCCAGCGCGCGCCGCTGTCTACGATTGTCGGCAAGCTCGATGCCTGGATTAAAGACATCGATTTTGAGCCACGCACGCCGCTGCCCACCCCGATCGACTTTAGCCAGCAACCGAAGCCTTCCGGCTCCGACAAGGCTCAGACGCGCCACCCAGTCATCTCGCGTCGCGCTGCGCTCGCGCTCGGCGGCGTCTGCGTTGCCGGCATAGCAGGCTCTGCCATTGCCACGGGATGCTGGGGGCTTATCGACCTGGCGCACGGCATCAAGCCGTCACTCGACGATTACACCTGGGAAGAACTCGCCCTGATCTCCCGCAAAATACAAGAGACATCTTCCAACAAAAACGCGCTCGCGATTGCCGAAACCTACCACCTGGTAAACAGCAAGCAGTCGCTCGAAAACGAGAACACCAAGACTGTCAGGCTTTCCGACGGGACCAAGGCACAAATCCAGATCGTTGGCTTTAAGGCAGACACGCTCACCGATGACGGCCTCCCCGAGGGCATCACCTTTATGTTCCGTACCCCCATCGCCATGCGCGCCGTAAACGACCACGCCGCGACGGGCGGCTGGGAGCAATCGTCGCTTCGTGAATGGTTGGCGGACAAGGGCATGGCTACGCTGCCCGACGATCTCCGTAATCAGATTCGCTCGGTGCGAAAGCTCACCAACAACACCGGCGGCACCAAAGACGTCTCCAGCATCACCGCCACCGACGACATACTCTGGCTACCGTCCATGAGCGAGCTGTGCGGCTGCCAAGCGCCCGAAACGTTCGCAGAAGGCAGCGAGTACCTTTCTGCCCTCTACAGCGGAGAAGGCGATCAGTACCAGCTCTATCGCGAGCAGAGTGTGAGCGGCCTGACCACAAACGAAGCCATGATCCGCACCGTCTCTGGCAAAAAAATCTGCTACTGGGAGCGCACCCCCAGCGCCGACTGCAGCGAGGGCGCCGACTCGACGTACTTTAACCGCGTTGGAAAAGACGGCGACGTGTTTTGCTGGGCAACGCCCGGAAACGCTCCGGACCAAAAGACCTATGTCCTACCCGGCTTTTGCATCTAACACCTTTACCGGATACCAGAAAGGAGTCTCGCATCATGCGTGCGGAAACACCTTCCGAGGTGCTCTTTGATTTCCTTAAGTGCGACCTGCAGATCAACAATCGCGAAGCGGCGCGCATCCTGATTTCGGACAAGCCGATTGTCTCCAAACCGGCCCCACGATTTCGCATTGCAGAAAAGACGTTTCTATCGCGACGCGTGGTGCACGTCGTTCCGGACACCGACAAGATCGACCCCGAGATGTTTGCCGATTTTTCGCAGAGCGTCCAGAGCTTGGCTGCCGCTGTAAAAATCGGCAGCGGCAGCAGTCCAGCGGCCGCCAACGCTCGCCAGCAAGCCATTACGGCGCATGCCCTCGAGCGCATGGCAACGTCGCTCGAACACTGGGGGCTCGATGGTTCCATCCTGCGCAATATCTTTGACCGCATCGCTGTCATGCCTGGCCTCAAGCAAAGCGATCGGCGCCTTTTGGAGCTTCTTGCGCTAACGGTCTGCGGATGCTTGGCCGATCCCAATGCCGCCGCCTCCGAGGTCAAAGACTTTGCCATAACGCAACTGGCCCAGACCTTTGGCACGCTCGAGACCGCCGAGGTCGTCCAGGCGCGGTGCACCAACCGCAAGGTCAACGAGCCTCCTGCAAAACTGGGGCTGCTCAGGCTTGCGAAAGACGGCTCGGCCTTGCCGCCGATCTATCCTTTGAGCCTCGATCCCGAGGGTACGGTACTAGGCTCTTTTGCACACGACCAAAACGCCATCACCAACGTAGGACCCGATGTATCCCGTCGGCACCTGCGTGTAGCGTTTTCCAACGGAGCATGGCTCGCGAGCGGCCTGCACTCCACTAATGGAACGGTGCTGGTGACACGCAACGGCGCGACCACCGTTATCGAAAAGCCACGTTCGCTACGCACCTCCGATGACGAGGACAAGCAGTTTCCTATCCACGACGGCGACCTGCTCAAACTGGGCTCCTCGACCGAGTTTTTGGTGCTGAAGATCTCCTCAGACGTACGCGCGTTGGCCTAGGGCCGAGCCCGCCCAATAAGAATCAACACAAAGGGGCGCCGCTGCACACATCGCAGCGGCGCCCCTTTATATGGCGTGGACATCTAAAAACGTATGCAGAAGTCGAAAAACTCAACAAGATAACTAAAACATAAAAGCCGCGTGGGGGTCGGGTCCCCACGCGGCTATCAGGTTTGGGCTAATAAAGCCCGGAGGTAAACACTAGTAGAGTTTAGTGCTCGCGACGCTTGGTCATGTACATGCCCACAGCGACAGCCACAGCGCCGGTAAGGGCGGCAGCAGAGGTCACAACGAAGGTCGGATCGCCGGTAGAAGCAAGGGCGGCGTCGTCCTTCTTCTCGGCCTTAGCCTCGTCCTTCTTATCGGCAGCAACCTGCTTCTTGCCCTCATCCTTCTTCAAAGTCTCGGACTTGGGGGTCTTAGCGGTAAAGAAAGCGTAGACAGTGGTGTCCTCGGTGATAGGAGTAGAGAAGTCAAACTTCTTGAAGGACTCCTTGGAAGAAGACCAGCCGACAAAGTTGAAGCCGTCGACGGAAGGATCAGTGGGCTGAGCAACAGTCTTACCGTCCTCGACCTCAACCGTAGTGGTGGAACCATCAACGTAGAAATTGACCTTGTGGGTCTGGACAGCAGGCGTCTCGTTCTTGGTCCACTGGGCGTAGAACGTCACGTGGTCGCCGCCGCCCTGGACGGGCTTGCTGAAGTCGACCGGGTCCTTGCCCTTGGAGTCGTAGGTCCAGCCGGCGAAGGTGTAGCCCTCGCGGGTCGGGGCCAGGGGCTGGCGGGCGACGCCGTCGCCGTCGGTCACGCCCTGGAGCGTCTCGTTGCCATCTGCGAACACACCGCCGTTGGCGACGTAGAGAACATCCTTCTCATTGTTAGCAAGCTCTGCCCACTGAGCGAAGAACGTAACGTGCTGACCGCCACCCGGGATGGGCTTGGTGAAGTCGACAGGCTCGGTGCCAGCAGCATCGTAAGTCCAACCAGTAAAGGTGTAGCCCTCGCGGGTCGGGGCCAGGGGCTGGCGGGCGACGCCGTCGCTGTCAGTGACACCCTCCATGGTCTCATTGCCATCGGCAAAAGCGCCACCATTGGCAACATAGAGAACCGTCTTCTCGTTGTTCTGCTTCCACTGAGCATAAACAGTCGCGTGACCGCTGCCCGCAACGATAGCCTTCGTGAAGTCGACGGGGTCATTTCCGTCGCGATCGTACGACCAACCAAGGAAGTCATAGCCCTCGCGGGTAGGCTGAAGCGGCAGGCGTGCGATACCGTCGGTATCGGTTACGCCCTGCATAGTATCGTTACCGTCGAAGAACGTACCGCCGTTGGCGACGTAGAGGATTTCGACAGTCTTGTCCTGCTTCGCGGGCGTCCAAGCGGCGAAAAGGGTCACATTCTTGCCGCCACCGACAATCGGCTGGTTGAAGTCAACCGGGTCGGTTCCATTGCTGTGATAATACCAACCGGCAAACACATAGCCGTCACGCGTGGGGGCAAGCGGCTGGCGAGCAATACCATTGCTGTCAGTCTGGCCCTGCATAACATTGTTGCCGTCGGCGAACTGGCCGCCATTGGCAGCGTAGGTCACATTAAGCACCTTCGAGGGAGCCTCAGTCCACTTGGCGAACAGCATGAAGTGATCCGAGCCGCCCTGGAGAGGCTGAGAGAAATCGACTACCTGATCGGTTCCGGCATAAACCCAGCCAGCAAACACATAGCCGTCACGCACTGGTGCAGCCGAAGGAGTGACCTCGCCGTTCTCGTTCGTGTAGTTATTTTGCCAATCGCTTCCGTCCGCAAAAGTACCGCCGTTGGCATAGTAGTCGACTCGCTTGCCAGTAGCGGCAGCAGCGGTCGCCTCCCCGTTTGTACCCTGGGCAGTCTCCGCCGCGATAGCAGCAACCGGCGTGGAGCTGAGCACCATACTCAAGCTCAGACCGGCTGTGATAGCAGCGTTAAGCTTCCTATTCATGTGGTCGTCCTTTCCCGACTTGCTTCTTCGCGACCACTTCGCAGAAGAAGACCTTTGAATTGCATCATCTATTCTAGCCGAAAAAAAACTCAAAAGGTTGCGCAACCAAGCTATATCTAAGGTTTGAGACTTTTTTGCAAAAAAGTTTGCAAAAAGCTATTGCACCACCCGTACGCTGGGGCAAAGGTCTGTCAGCGGGCACTCGTCGCACTTGGGTTTGCGGGCGTCGCAGATCTCGCGGCCAAAGGTGATCCACTGGTGGTTGACCGACTCCCAATACTCGTGCGGCAAAATCTTGAGCAGATCTTGCTCGGTCTTGAGCGGCTCTTTGGCATGCGTCTTGGGACTCAGCATCAGGCGGTGCGCGATGCGGTTGACATGCGTATCCACCGCGATGCCTTCCACGATGCCGTACCCCACGTTGAGCACGATGTTCGCTGTCTTGCGCCCCACGCCCGGCAGCTTGACGAGTTCCTTCATGTCGGCCGGCACCTCGCCGCCGTAGTCGGCAACGATCATCTGCGCGGCCTCCACGGCATGCTTGGCCTTACTCTTATAAAAGCCGAGTGACTTAATGGTGTCCGCCACGTCGGTCACGCTTGCCCCGGCCATGGCCTCGGGCGTGGGCCACTGGGCAAACAGTTGGGGCGTCACCTTGTTGACCTGCGCGTCGGTCGTCTGAGCCGAGAGCAGTACCGCGATGAGCAGCCTAAAGGGATTCTCGTGGTCCAAGAAGCACTCGACCGGGCCATAGCGACGGTTAAGGCGCTCGCACACCTCGATGGCGCGCTCGCGTTTGGCGGCATTGGTCTCGCGTGGCATAACGACTCCTCGCTTCAGCGGCATAACAAACCTATGGGCACGATTGTCCCACGTATGGGGGCTTTAAGCCTCCAAAAATGCGCCGGTCTGGCGGCCCCACAGGCTTGCGTACTCGCCGCCCGCCTCGACAAGCTGCGCATGCGTACCGTCCTCGACAATCTCGCCGTCCGCCAGCACCACGATGCGGTCGAGCGCCGCCACGGTGGACAGGCGATGCGCCACCACAATGGAGGTGCGGCCGCGCATCAGGTTCTCGAGCGCCTCCTGCACCAGAGCCTCGGACTCACTGTCCAGGGCAGAGGTTGCCTCGTCGAGCACCAGAATCGGCACGTCAGTGAGGATGGCACGGGCGATGGCCACGCGCTGGCGTTGGCCGCCCGAAAGCTTAACGCCGCGCTCGCCCACCATGGTGTCAAAGCCACGGGGCAGGCGGTCGATAAACTCCAGGGCATTGGCCAGGCGCGCTGCCTCGCGAATCTGTTCGTCGGTGGCATTGGGGCGGCCGTAGGCGATATTCTCGCGGATAGAGCGGTGGAACAGCAGCGCCTCTTGCGGCACGTAGGCAACCTGACGGCGCAGGCTCTGCTGCGTGCAGCGCGAGACATCCTGACCATCCACGAGCACGCAGCCTCCCTGCACGTCGTCCAAGCGTAGCAACAGCTTGGTGAGTGTTGTCTTGCCCGAGCCCGATTTGCCCACCAGGCCCACGCGCTGGCCCGCCGCCACATGGAGCGTCAGGTCGTCGAACACGCTCTCGCCCGCCGCGGCATCACGGTATGCAAAGCTCAAGTGCTCAAAATCAATCGCGCCCTCGCTCACCTTGAGCTCGGGGGCGTTCTCGTCGTCTGCCACCAGACACGGCTCGTCCAGCACGCGCGTCATCTCGGCCGCATCGCCCAGCGCGCGGTTGATGCGCTGCATCATGGAGCTCACGTAGTTCAGACGCATGGTGAGGTTGTACGTATAGGTAAAGATCATGACGAGCGCGCCGGCAGAGATGCCAAACCACGCGTTGCCGCCCGCGACGAACACACTCACCACGGCCATGGTGATAACGATAAGGCCCGAGGTCGTAAAGTTGCGTTGCATCATGGCGTGCATCGATACCGTTTCGGCATCGCGCGCAGCGCGGTCGGCGGCATCGAACAGGTCGCGCTCAAAGTCCTCGCGCCCACAGGTCTTGACGGCCAGGATATTCGTGACCGCATCGGACAGCACGCCCGACAGCTTGTTCTGCGCGGCGGACGTCGCGGCCGAAAGCGGCATGATGCGCTTGTACATAAGCCAGACAAACGCGATGTAGACGACCATGATGCCCACCAGGATCACGGTAAACGTCGGCACCACCGGGGCGAGTGCCGCCACCGTGCAGACAACCGAGGTGATAGTGGGAATGAGCGAATACACCGTCACGTCCACCAGCCCCGTGTAGCCGCTCATAAAACGGCTCGTCTGGCTCACAAGCGATCCGCCAAAACGGCTTGTGTGGAATGTCATGGATTGATTGGAGAGCGTGTCGAAGCACAGGCGTGCCAGGTGATAGTTGCCCGCAATCTCGAGCTTGTAGACGGTGTAGTCCTGCAGCTTGGAGAGGATTTGGCCCACTAGGTTAACGAACACGAGCGCCAGAATATAGGGACCAAAGACCTCAAACACCTGGTCGCCCGCCACGGGGCCGGCCTGGACGCGGTCGACGATAAGGGCCATCACGTAGGTGTTGGCAAACGTGAGCAAAAAGATGTAGCCCGCCGACGAGAACACCGAGAGAAAGACGATCAGCGGCTGTGTGCGCGTGACGTCCCAAAAACGCTGTAGCGTGCGGCGCACGGTGGAGCGTTTGAGCGGACTGGTGTTTCTCTGAGACATGGGCTTCCTTTCGTGTCTGATAGGGCGAAACGCCATTGTTGCACACTAAAGCGCACTTCAGGCAAGCACGATGCGAAAAGCGCCCGCGCCGTGCTTGTGCAGGCACCCCGCCGTCAGATGCAGCTAGTCTTCGTCTTTTTGGTCTGCGAGCAAGCCTGCGGACTCCAAGCCCAAAATCTCGTCGGCCTCCCGCGCGTCTTCCAGCGCGTCGATATCCTTGAGCTTGCGCTCCATAACGTTGGTGCGCGTGGTGATGATGCCCTCGACCGTTTTACCCGCGGTCTCGATCTGCTGCTGGGCACGACGCAGCGCCGCCTGATAGCGCGGCAGCTCGGCCTTGACGGCAGAGAGCACACGCAGCACGTCGTCGGTGCGCTTTTGCAGCCTAAACGTCTGGTAGCTCATCTGCAGGCTGTTGAGGATGGCCGCCATGGTGCTGGGGCCGGCAACGTTAACGTGATAGTCGCGGCCCAGGGTCTCGATAAGCCCGGGGCGGCTGACGACCTCGGCGTACAGGCCCTCAAACGGCACGAACATAATGCCAAAATTGGTGGTCGCGGGCACGCTCAGGTACTTTTCGCAGATGTCCTTTGCCTCGCGTTTCACCATAGCATCGAGTGTCTTGCGCGCGGTGGCCACAGCTTCGGCATCACCCGACTCTTGCGCGTCGAGCAGATGCTCGTACGCGTCGCCCGGGAATTTGGAGTCGATCGGCAGCAGCACGGGATCGCCCTCGTCCACCGGCAGCTTGACGGCAAACTCAACGCGCTCCGAGGCGCCGGGCTTGGTGGCGACGTTTTCCAGATACTGGTCGGGCGTAAGGATGTCCGCCAGGATCGCACCCAGCTGTACCTCGCCCAAAATGCCGCGCGCTTTTACATTGCCCAGCACGCGCTTGAGGTCGCCTACGCCGGTGGCAATGGACTGCATATCGCCCAAACCCTTGTACACAGCCTCGAGCTGGTCGCTCACCTGCTTAAACGATGCGGACAGGCGATCGTTGAGCGTACGGGAGAGTTTCTCGTCCACCGTCGCGCGCATCTGATCGAGCTGCACGTTGTTGTCCTTGCGGATGGCGCTCAGCTGGGCATCGACCGTCTCGCGAACCTTGTCCAGGCGGTGCTCGATACCCTCGCGGTTGGCGCCAAGCTGTTGGGCTGTCTCGCGGCGCAGGTCATCCATACGGTCGCCGGCCTGCGAGAACTCACGCGCGATGGTCAGGTAGCGCTGCTGCTCTACGGCCGCATCGGTCGTCTGCTGCTGCGCGATGGCATTTGCCGTGCGGCGGGTTTCGGCCAAAGCGACGTTCAGGGTGTCGAGCGCATTGTTGGCCTGCTCGAGCGCAGCCAGCATCTCTGCCCCGCTATCGCCGCGCTCCTGCAGCTCGACGCGAAGGCCCTTGAGCTGCAGGGCACAAGCCACAGCAACCCCCACCGCCACCAAGGCGGTCACAACAAGCACGATATCAATAGCAGACATAGACTCCGCCCAACAAACTCAATCGATCATCAATCAAAACCGCGATCAATCTTACCCCGCCACACGCACCGGGCGTCACATGGCAATCGGACAAATGGATTTTGGGCCACAGGTACTAAAACGCTAACTCTCCCAGCCGGCGCGGATGGTTGCTACGACATCGCTTAGGCGCTGGCCGAGAACCGCCAAGTGCTCAAGCACCTCGCTGGGCGAGGCGCCGTTGAGAATGCACGTGAGGGCATATGAGGCCAAGAAGATTGCCGCGAGCCCCAACGGAATCAGCACGATCATCGTCAGCGTACGCAGGCGCTGGGCCCAGCGACGGCGACGCGCACGACGCTTGTCGAACGCAAGCTCCTGCGCATATGAATCTTGCTGTACGGAATAGGCTCCTGGGTCCACCTCATCCGCAGACGATACCGCGGGCGCGGCGTTTTGCACAGGAGGCTGGACGGCCGCCCCTTGCATTTGCATCTCCATAAGCCGTTGCTGCTGGCGCAACATGCGCTCGGCTTGTTGCCGCGGGGTCTCAAGAAACAGATCCATGTTGGCCTCCTCAATCGGAGCATTCGACGCTTACGCACAGCATCACGCACCATCGCGGCCGCGGCAACGAAATCCGCGGCAATAGCCGCAAAGATTCTATAGTCAGAAAACTGTCGAAAAGCTCAACAACTCCCCTACCAGCACTTTCTCTGAGCTTTTTTATCGAATGATCTTTTGCCCTTCCGCCCTTACGCCAACCGACCAAAACCTAACCAAAAGCTTGACGGAAATTGTGAAGACCGGGACCCCACACAAAAAGTGCCGCCCCAAAAGGGGCGGCACACAAACTTCTAATCAGCTTTTCAGTAACGAGCACGCGACGACCCGAAGCGGGCCGGGAGGGCCGGACTACCTTCCCTCAACGCGACCCTGCGAAGCCGTGAGCGAGGAGGGAAGGTAGTCCGGCCCTCCCGGCCCAGCTCACGCTAGCACCACGCGCTAGTAGTTCACCACCTGCTCCTCAAAGTACGCCTTCGGGTGGTTGCACACCGGGCACACCTCGGGCGCCTCGGCACCAACATGCAGGTGTCCGCAGTTCAGGCACTTCCACACCTTTACGCCCTCGCGCTCAAACACCTCGCCCGATTCAATGCGCTCGACGAGCTTGTTATAGCGCTCTTCGTGGGCCTTCTCGACAGCGGCGACGCCGCGGAACTTCTCGGCGATCTCGGCAAAGCCCTCCTCCTCGGCGGTCTTGGCAAACTCGTCATACATCGTGGTCCACTCGTAGTTCTCGCCCGCGGCGGCGTCGCGCAGGTTGTCCAGAGTGCCCGGAACGGCGCCATCGTGCAGATACTTAAACCACAGCTTGGCATGCTCGGACTCGTTGCCCGCCGTCTCGGCAAAGATATTCGAGATCTGAACGTAGCCGTCCTTTTTGGCCTTGGATGCATAGTAGCGATACTTGGTGTGTGCCTGGGACTCACCGGCAAAAGCAGTCTCGAGGTTCTTCTTGGTCTGAGAGTTCTCAAAATCCATAGGTGTACTTCCCTTCAACACGTGCCGCCCATAGGCTTTGAGCGGCCCTGTCTTTAGGATGCCCCCATGCCGAGAATTTAAACCTTATAATCCTGTTCTTCAGATTCGAGCGAGCTATACACTCAGCCAACGATCGCCCTCGGAGCGGCAAAAGCCCTCGCGCTCCAGATCGGCAAGAATACTTGCGACCAGCTCGCGCTCGACCGGCTCACGGCCGGCTGCCGTCTCCATCTCGTTAACGCCTGCAACGGCTTCATCAAGCGTAATACCTGCCGGCTGCCCATCGCGCGCAGCCAGCAGCATGCGCACAATATGGGCGCGCTTTTGACGGCGCGAGCCCTCAAACTTGGACTGACGGCTATAGCTCGCCGAGCGCCTGGACGGATTGGGCAGCGTCTTTTTAAGATACGCGCCGTAATCCAGCAACGCGTAATACCACGCGCGCGGCGTGTCGGCATCGTCTTGAGGCACGGCAAAGGGCGCAATCTCATCCGCCACCGCACCGGGAGCCGCCGGACAGGCGGCTTGAATCAGCGGCACCAGCTCGCGATCGGGAACGGCCGGCACATCGGGAAAGAAATGATGCAAAAAGACCGTGCGCACGTTGGTCTCCAGATACACGCCCGGAAGATCGAATGCAAACGAACGGATGCCCTGCGCCGTTGCCGGGCCAATACCGGGCAGCGCGACTAGATCGTGCGTCTCGCGCGGAAGCTCCCCGTCCCAGTCCTCCACAACGCACTGTGCAGCCCTGTGAAGCGCCAGGGCGCGGCGATTGTAGCCCATCCCCTGCCACGCATCCAAGACATCGGAAGGGGCGGCCTGAGCAAGCGCCTGGACAGTCGGAAAGCGATCGAGCCACGCCGGCATGCGCGTCTCCACGCGCGGCACCTGCGTCTGCTGCAACATGACCTCGGAGAGCCAGATGATATACGGGTCGCGCGTGCGGCGCCACGGAAGGTCGCGATAACGCAGAACCCCTTCCGAACGAATCATCGAACGAAAGGGGTCCTGAATCATAGCAATGCTCCTTATGCGGCGCTATTCCTCCCGGCAAGCGTACGCGCAGGCAGCGTACTCGGGAAACGCATCGCGATCGGCGAACTTGGGATCGACAGCCGGAAACTGGCGATGGGCGACGATATCGCCGAGCGAAACGGAATCGAGATAGTCGCGCATCAGCGCCTGGGCTCCGGCCCACAGGGGATGATAGCAGCACGTGCCCATGCGCGCACAGTCGCCATCGGGCGCGGTGCAGTCGTTCATAACCATGGGGCCCTGAACGGCCTCCACAACCTGACGAATCGTGACATCGTCGGGGCTCACCTTAAGGCGCATGCCGCCGTGAACGCCACGCAGGCTCTCCACAATGCCGGCCTGGACCAAACCGTGTTGAATCGAACGGGCAAACGAATACGGAACATTGACCTCTTCGGCAGCAGTGCGAACAGAAAGCAACCGCTCCGGCTCCTCGGCAAGCATCGCAAGCATGCGAAGGGCATAATCAGTCTTCCTCGATATGTCCATGTTTCCCCTTTCAAGGAATACGAACAGCTCGAACGAGCTCCGGGGCTGAGCTTGTGTCGAGACGCCAAATGACCGCCTGAACAACCAAATTATAAATTGGGTGTCCACTGAATGCCGCACTTGAAGACTGGCTGAATCAGGTACGGCCTACAGTGAAATTTAGTATAGCCTAACCCCCCTGTTTCATTGAACAGATGTTGCGCAACAAACCCCCTCCGTTTGGATACACATATTAGTAGAGGCTGGCTCGCTCGCTCGTTGCAAATGCGGTGATTTGGATAAAGACTGTCTCTTATACACATCTGACGCTGCCGACGATCGCATAAGTGTAG
>UROM01000007.1 GCA_900549455.1 uncultured Collinsella sp.
AGATGCTCAGGAGTCTCGTGGGCTCGGAGATGTGTATAAGAGACAGGAGTCGAGCCAACCGCGGTGCCACTCGTCGCCTGCGCCGTAGCGGCATTGGCGGCCTGTGCACTCCAGCTTGCCGCTTGCGCCGCCTTGGCCGCAGCATCACTCGCCTGTGTTGCCGCCTCGGTAGCGCGCGCCGCCGCCTCATGGGTGCGAGCACGCTCTGCCGCCTCGGCCTCGCGCTGACGGGCGCGGTCCTCGTTCTCAAACTCGATATCGTCCTCAATCTCGTCGCTCGGATTGAGCAACTCGTCCAAGCTCACGCCATAGAGTTTGGCGAGCGAGATCAGGTTCTCGGTATCGGGTGAGCTCTCCGCGCGCTCCCATTTACTGACCGCCTGGCGCGACAGCCCCAGCTTTCGCGCCAGCCCTTCTTGGCTAAAGCCTTTGCTGCGGCGAAGGTCGGCGAGCCGCTGCGCAGTTTCTACATTCATGGTTCCTCCTATGTGATGCCAGCCGTGCCGCCGGACCGTTTTTGTTCTTAAGGCGCCTTGCACAGTTAAAAATCTATCCGCCACCGCCAAAAGCATGCCACCTATTCTAGTGAGATTTTTGACAACCGGCGGTTGCGGGCACATATGAGCTGCGGAAATGTGTCTAAACAAAGCAATGACCCGCAGCTCGGTTGTCCCCGTTGCGGCGTTAACGGTAGTATGGTCGTACTGTTTATTTCGCACCGCCAACGGAGGGAGTTCCGCGCCGTGAACCGCGATTTCGCCTCATCGCTCATCCAGCTCAACAACACGTTCTATCGCGAGCACTCCGCCTCCTTCTCCGATACGCGCCAGGCCCCGTGGCCCGGCTGGGTGCGCACCATGGACATCGCGCTCGAACAGCTCGATGTCGCCACGATTGAGCATCCCGTCCGCGTCTTCGATCTCGCCTGCGGCAATATGCGATTCGAGAACTTTGCCGCCGGCGGCGCACTTGCCGCCAAGGGCGTCGACGGCGCAAACCCCTCGGCAGATGCCAGCTGCCCGTTTGAGTTTTACGGCGTCGACTCGTGCCAAGACCTGGCCATCGATGCACATGGCCACGCGCTGCGCATTTCCAACCTGCACTTCCAGGAGCTCGACGTGCTCGATGCCCTCATGAAACTCAATCCCGCCGAGGCGCCTGACGCGCTTTTCGACGCCCCGCTCGCCGACATCTCAGTCTGCTTTGGCTTTATGCACCACGTGCCGTCGTGCGAGTACCGCGTACGCGTGCTCGACGCCCTGGTGCGCCAGACGCGCCCAGGCGGCATCATCGCCATCAGCTTTTGGGAGTTTATGAACGACGAGCGCATGGCGCGCAAGGCCGTTCGAGCCGAGGCCCGCGCCGAGCTCACCCCGCCGTTTGAGGGTTACGATTCAGCGCAGTTTGAAGCCGGCGACCACCTCATTGGCTGGCAAAACGACCGCCACGCCTACCGCTATTGCCATCACTTTGACGATCAGCAGATTACCGACCTGGTGCGCGGCGTCCGCACGTTCTACAAGAGCGGCGAGGTCCCCGTACGCGAGCTTGAGCGCTTCCATGCCGACGGTCGCAGCGGAGAGCTCAACCGCTATGTAATCCTCAAACGCCTGTAGGCACCGACGACTCGCCACCGAGCCACACCGCATCTTTCGGGCAAACTATGCCCACCCTTTTTCAACCCATTGACGGAACGCGCGGCTATGCGTTCCATACTTATGACCAAGGAGCCTCATGGGAGCCGTCCACGTTCGCACGCCTAAGAACTTTGTGCTCGAGGAGCGCCTGGAGCGCTACGCCGATGCGATTGAGACGAACCCCGAGGCTTATGCCGGAGATTGGCGCGAGGCTTGCGCGCCAGCTGGCAGCAAGCCCTTCGAACACCTTCACCTGGATCTTGGCTGTGGCAAGGGAACCTATCTGGTCGAGCGCGCCCACCGCGAGCCCGACACCCTCTTTATCGGCATGGACCAGGAGCCCATCTGCATCGCCTATGCCGCGCAGAAAATCTGCGAACAGGGGCTATCCAACGCACTCGTCCTGCCCCGAGGCGCCGCATCGCTGCCACAGCTGTTTGCCGCAGGCGAGCTCGATGCCATCACCATTAACTTTCCCACGCCGCAGCCCAAGGCCAAGTACGCTAAAAAACGACTCGTCCATGTCGACCATCTGATGCTCTACCGCCCGCTCTTTTCAGCCGGCGCTACCGTCACGCTGCGCACCGATAGCAAGCCGTTGCGCGATTACGCCCTGGGACAGTTTGCCGCGGCCGGCTACGATACGCTTTGGGTAAGCGACGACGTCCGCCGCAACCATCCCGAGCATCCCGAGACCGAGTACGAGCGCCGCACGCGCGAGATGGGTGCCGTCGTCTACGGCATTTGCGCCACTCCCGACACGCTGCCCAGCGATGAACAGCTCCAAGCGGGCCGCGTGCAGGAGCAAAGTCTTGCCTGCTACCTGCCCGAAAACCTCGATGAGCTCACCTATGTACCTCTGGGCATGGAAGAGGCCGTCGAGAACTTTAGAAACCGTGCCCGCAAAGGCAAGAAGCGCCTGCCGCAAGAGTCCTAGGGGCTTCTGATGGTCGCGGCGTCGGCAAACAAGCGCAAATAGGCGTCAGCGAACGGCCCTCACACCTAAGTGAGTAGACTTTTTTGCAATAACCAAGCACAACCCGCATAGCAAATAATAAAACCGCAGGTAGAGCCCTTGCACAAAAGCCACGTGCTCGCGATATCGCAAAAAGTCTACTCACTTAGCCAGCGACTACACTAAACGGCTGGGCAGAACGCCCATTTCCTGCATTTTCTTGCCTGCGAACGCATCGATGCGACGCTACGCCATAATAGTTGGCGGACAATCGCGAGAGAAAGCAAACACATGGCACAGACCACGACAGATACCGCCGCCAGCACCGTCTCCGGCGCCGGCGCTGCCAGCTCATTTTCGGGCGGCACGGGAACCGAGGCAGAGTTCGGTTCGCTCGGTGCGCTCTCCCCCACCTGGTGGGAGCCCGAGGACGGCAGTGAGCCCGAACCGTGGCTCACGCCCGACCAGGCCTTCGAACGCTTCTTTGAATGGACGAGCGACCGCGGCATTGAGCTATGGGATCACCAAGAAGAGGCCCTCATGGACCTGGCAGCCGGCAATCACGTCATTTTGGGCACACCGACCGGATCGGGTAAATCGCTCGTCGCGCTGGGCATGCTCTTTATGGGCATGGCGCAGGGCAAGCGCTGCTATTACACGGCCCCCATCAAGGCCCTGGTCAGCGAAAAGTTCTTCGACCTGGTGCAGGTCCTCGGCCGCGATAACGTCGGTATGATCACCGGCGATACGCATATCAACACCAAGGCGCCCGTCATCTGCTGCACGGCCGAAATCCTTGCTAACGATGCGCTACGCGAGGGCGAGGACGCCGATGTGGGCTGCGTGGCCATGGACGAGTTCCATTACTTTGCCGACCCCGACCGCGGCTGGGCTTGGCAGGTGCCGCTGCTCACCCTGCCCCATGCGCAGTTTATGCTCATGAGCGCCACACTTGGCGATGTCACTGCAATCGCCGCCTCTCTCGAAGAGCACACCGGCGCTGCTTGCGACCTGGTTGTCGACGCCCCGCGCCCCGTGCCCCTGAGCTATGACTACGTGACGACCTCGCTCGAGGGCACCGTCGAGCTCGCCATGCGCCGCGGAGAGGCCCCACTCTACATCGTGCACTTTAGTCAGGACGCCGCGCTTGCCACGGCACAGTCGCTTGCCAACTTTGGCATCGCTAGCAAGGAGCAGCGCGAGGCCATTAAGGAAGCTGCCAAAGGCACGAGTTTCTCCACCGCCTTCGGCAAGATTCTCAAGCGCCTGCTCGGCTGCGGCGTCGGCGTGCACCATGCTGGCATGTTGCCGCGCTATCGCCTGCTGGTCGAGCGCTTGGCGCAGCAGGGTCTGCTGCCCGTCATCTGCGGTACCGATACACTCGGCGTCGGCATCAACGTACCCATCCACACCGTGGTGCTCACCGCGCTCACCAAGTTCGACGGCTACAAGATGCGTCGTCTGCGCGCCCGCGAGTTCCATCAGATTGCCGGTCGCGCCGGCCGCTCGGGCTTCGATACCGAGGGCATGGTGATTGCCGAGGCACCCGAGCACGAGATCGAGAATGCCAAGCTTATGGCCAAGGCGGGCGACGACCCCAAAAAACTCCGTAAGATTAAAAAGAAAAAGGCCCCCGAGGGCTTTGTCACCTGGAACAAGCAGACCTTCGAGCGTCTGATCGAGACGCAACCCGAGACGCTCAAGCCGCGCCTGCGCATCACGCACTCCATGGTGATCAGCGTGGTCGAGCAGGGCGGCGATGCCCGAGCCCGCGTACACGACCTCATCGAGACGAGCCTGCAGACTCCCGAGGAAAAGGCTAAGCTCGAGGTTCGCGCCGACGAGATCTTCGCCACGCTCATCGATTCCGGCGTCGTCGTTCGCACCGAGGTGCCGCCCGCGCCCGACGCCCCGACTGATGCCGCACCAGACATCGACTATGCGCTGACGGTCGATCTGCCCGAGGACTTCGCACTCGATCAGCCGCTCTCGCCGTTCTTGCTTGCTGCGCTGGAGCTGCTCGATCCCGAGAGCGAGACCTATACCATGGACCTGATCTCAATGGTCGAGGCAACGCTCGAGGATCCCAAACAGGTGCTGCGCGCACAGGAGCGAGCCGCACGCGATCGCGCTATGGCCGAGATGAAGGCCGACGGCATCGAGTATGAGGAGCGCTTGGAGCGCATTCAGGACGTCACGTACGAAAAGCCGCTCGAGGATTTGCTCGATGCCGCTTTTGACAAGTACTGCCAGGAAGTACCGTGGGCAAACGACTACCAGCTCTCTCCCAAGAGCGTCCTGCGCGATATGCTGGAGAGCGCGAGCGATTTTAAGGGCTACATTCAAAAGCTCGGCATCGCCCGCTCCGAGGGCATTTTACTGCGCTACCTGGCAGAGGCCTACCGTTCACTCGACCGTACCGTGCCCATCGAGAAGCGCGACGAGCGCCTGCGCGACATTATCTCGTGGCTGGGCTTTGTGGTGCGCTCGGTGGACTCGAGCCTGGTGGACGAGTGGGAGAACGCCGGCAACCCGGCAGCCCTCGATGCTGCGCCGCCGCAGGGCATCGACGAGGTCGTGGCGGACCGTCGCGGCTGCACGCTGTTGGTGCGCAACGCGCTCTTCCGTCGCGTGACCCTTGCCGCCCGCGAGCACGTTCGCGACCTGGGCGAACTCGACGACGACTGGGGCATGAGCGAGATCCGCTGGCAAAAAGCACTCGACGCTTACCACGAGCAGCACGAGGAAATCCTCACCGACGGAGATGCTCGCAGCGCCGCGATGTTTTCCATCGACGAGTCCGACGAGAAGACCGCGCACGTATGGCACGTGCACCAGATCTTTGCCGACGAGGATGGCGACCACGACTTTGGCATTATGGGCGATGTCGATCTGGACGCCACACAAGACGGTGGCGAGGTCATTTTCAAAAACTACCGCGTGGGCTTTATCGAGAACTTGCTCGAGGACTAGCCGAACATACTGGAACGAAACGAAGCGGGGCCGCTGGCAACATCGCTAGCGGCCCCGCTTTTGCACTATACGTTATGCCTTACTCGGCATCCTCGACCTCATACGAATCCGCCTCGGCCGGCTCATCGTTTGTCTCTGACGCAGCCCCACGCGCCTCGTCAAACGCCGCCTTCATGGTCTTGTTGCCCCACGTGAGCTTGCGAATGGTAAGATCGTCGGCCTTCTTGTTGGCTAGGCGCAGATTGTTCTCGGAGGACAGCAACGCCTCCTTGGTTTTCTGCAGATGGCTAATCGTCTTGTCGATCTCATCGATTGCCGTTTGGAACTTGCGGCTCGCGATCTCGTAGTTGCGGCCGAAATCGTTCTTGAACTTCTCCATCTTGGCTTCGAAGTTCGTGACGTCGATATTCTGCTGTTTGTACTCCGCCAGCTCCTGCTTATAGCGCAACGAACCCATGGCAGCGTTGCGAAGGAGCGTGATCATGGGAATGAAAAACTGCGGACGGATCACGTACATCTTCTCGTAGCGATAGCTCACGTCGACTATCCCTGCGTTATAGAGCTCGCTCTCGGGCTCGAGCAGCGTGCAGAGCACCGCGTACTCACAGCCTTTCTGGCGACGATCGTGATCGATTTTCTTAAAGAAGTCCTCGTTTTTATGCTTGGTCGCGGTCTCGTCGTTCTCGTTTTTCATCTCGAACATAATCGAAATGACCTCGTTACCGCTCGCGTCGCGCTCGCGGAAGATAAAGTCGCCCTTGGTACCCTCGGACGCATCGTTATCTTTCTCGAAGTACGCGTTGGGAAACGCCGTCATGCGCAGACGGTTGAACTCGGTCTCGCAGTGCTGCTCGAGCGACTCGCCCACCATCTTGGTGGACAGACGGACCTTCATGTCCTTAAGGCGCTCAATCTCTTCATCCTTGTAGCGAATCAGGTCATCGCTCGCGCGCTTGGCCTGCGCAAGCTCCAGCTCGTGTGCCGCCTTGGCTTGCTCCTCGCGAGAATCGCGCACCGCCAGCTCGCTCGTCAGCTTGGCACGTGCCTCATCGCGCTCTCGCTCCGCCGCGGCGACCGCCTCTGACAGGTTCATTTTTGCCATCAGTTCCTGCTCGCGCAACTGGGCACGCAGCCCCTCGGCCTCTTGCTCGGACTGAGCCTTTGCGGCGGAAAACTTCTCTTGCACCTTCGCGCGATAGTCAGTAAGCGCGCGCTCGGCCTCGCTGCGAGCGGCATCGAGCTCACGCTGCGACTCGGCCGCGGCTGCGGCGAGCGCCATCTCCTGGGCCTTGTCCGCCGCGGAGAGCTTTGCCTGCAATTCGGCAATCTGCGCATCGCGTGCGGCCAAATCGTTTTGAGCGGCATTGCGCGCCGCCGACTCGACAAGCTTGGCTTCGTCATCCTTGCGCCCCAGCTGCGCACGCAAATTGTCGATCTCGCGCTGAAGCTCGGCATTCTCCTTTTGAGCGTCGGCACGGGCCTCAACCGCCGCGCGCTGGCTTGCACTCTCGCGCTCTGCGGCAGCGCCCTCGAGCTTAGCGCGCAGCTCGGCAAGCTCAGCATCGCGCTTGGCAACCTCTTGCGCCAGTTTCTGATCCGCAGTGTTCTTCTGCTCGACAAGCTGGGCATTGCGCTGAGACTCTGCCTGTTGCAAGGCAGCCGTCGAACGCGAGCGCTCAAGCTCCAGCGCCTGCTCGCCCTCGCGTTGGACTGCCTTCACACGCTCATCCAGGTCGCGCGAAAACTCGGCATCGCGCACCTGCTTGACGATATCCGCATAGCCGGATGCATCGACCTTAAAAACTTCGCCGCAATGCGGGCACTTGATCTCGTTCATAGCAGCTCCTCGATGGACGCAAATATCAACCGGCTACACTCTACCGCGCCGCGCGGACAAAAAAGGCGCCGCCGCCATAATGGCAACGGCGCCAGAGCCACCACAAAGGTGCCTGTTCCCTTGTAGTGGTTTGGGTCTTTACAGGTCGCGGTAGTCGATCAGGCGAAGATCGGGTTGAGACTCGAGCCAAGCGCGCAGCTCAGGATCGGTCAACGCATCGACTTCCTTGGCACGATCGACCGTAAGCGAGCTGTTCTCAAGGATAAAACGATCGAGATAGCCCGGGTGACACACAAAGACGACCGTCTCGCCGTCGGACATCTCGCGAACTGTCTGCATGATTGCCTCTTTGGGCTCGTAGCCCGGTTCCATCGAGCGCATCACCATGCGCAGGTCGGTATCTCCGCAACGCACCACCGCCGTCGGGTCGAAGCTTGCCTTTTGCTCCTTAAGGCCCAGCTCCTGAGCAACCGTCGAGATCGCTCGGTTAAGATTTTTGCTCATGACGGCATGGGCCTCAAAGTAATCGGGCTCGCGGCCCACAATCTCGACAAGGCGGTCGTGCTGCGCACGAATCTCGATGCAGGCCTCGTCGAAGTCTATCAGCTCCTCGCCGCGCTTAAAATGCTCGCGGAAGGTACGGCTGCTATGGAACTCGCCGTTCTCGTTGAGCATGCTCGGGATGAGCGCCGGGTCGGCACACGGCTTACCCAGGCACACGTTAGTATGCTGGCCCACCGCAATGCCGGCATCCGCCACGAGCGACCACCCACGCTCGGCCTCGGGCATATTTGGCATAAGGCCCGCTGAGCGCACCAAGCCCTCGTTGACGCTACGGGCGATCCCCAAGTCAACGGCGTACGAATAACCAAGATCATCGGCACGAATAAGCAATTGCTTCACAACGACTCCAATCTATGGAAACGGGCACTTGGAGTGTAGCCAAGTGCCCCAGGTAATTATCCTACCTAAACAGATGTCTTAAGCCTTAGCGGCATCAACATCTTCCTCAAGCTGATCCTTGCTAAAGCCAAAGAGGTAGGCGATGGCAGCGGCGGCAACAAATGCAGCGCCCGATGCAACGCAACCCCAGACGAGATTAGCCGTTCCGCCGGCAACAAAGCCGGTGACGCCCAGAATATTGGTCGCGCCCAGAACATACGTTGTCACATTGGTGAGGGCTGCGATCAAACCGCCGATAGCACCGCCGGCAACCATGGCGCCCAGGCAGCGAGTGTACTTAAAGCCACAGCCATACAATGCGGGCTCCGTCACGCCGCCCACGATACCGGAGAGCGAGAAGCCGAGCATGGCGCCCTTCTCGTCGGTCTCCTTAAGGCGCCGGAAGGCACCGAAGGCCATGCCCCACGTAGCGAACTGAGAGATACCGGCCGCGACCATAACGCAGGAGTCGGAGCCCAGGGTGAGCAGCTGCACAATACCAAGGGCAAGCAGGACCTGGTGCATACCGGTCATAACCAGGAACTCCCAAAGTGCGGCAATGACGACGAGGGAGAGGATGGTGACGATGCCGCCGGCGTTACCGAGACCGAACATAAAGTTGCCGACCATGCTGCCCAGGATGGAGCCGATCGGAGCCAGCACGCACAACGAAACGGGGATCATAACGGCCATGGTGCCCACGGGTACAAACACCGTAGAGAGCATGTCGGGAACGACCTTCTTCATGAACTTCTCGACGACCATAAGCACCGGCATGGACAGAACCATGGGGAGCACGGTGGAGGAATAGTTGTTCAGCTGGGCCGGCAGCACGCCGTAGACCATGGTGGTCGTTACGCCCGAATCCGCCGCAGCGTTGACCAACGTCATGAACTCAGGAGCAATGAGCACACCGCCGAGCATCATGCCGAGTGGCTGGCTGCAGCCAAGCTGCTTCGCAGCAGCCCAACCCAAATAAACGGGAAGGAAATAATAGCCAGCGTTATAAATCCAGCTGTAGAAGAAGTTGTAGATGTCGGAGTCGGCAGACCAAATACCGAGCATGCCGTCACCGCAAACCACAGCGATGGTACGGAACATGGCAGCACCCATGATGATGGGGATCGTCATGACCATGGTCTTGGAGAGATAGTTGAGGATCTTGTTGCCCGCAGTCTTGAGCGTCAGCGGCTCCTTGGTGCCGCCATCGAGGTTCTCGTCAATGGAGCCTTCGCCCTTAACTCCCAGCGCAATGGCGGCGTCGTAGACCTTCGGTACGTTCTGACCGATGATGACCTGATACTGGCCGCCAGACCACTGGGCACCCAGAACACCCTTGATCTTCTTAACTTCATCGTCATTGGGGATGGACTGATCCTTAAGGTTCAGACGCAGACGGGTCATGCAGTGCGTCGCGTTCGTCACATTGGAGGCGCCGCCGACGGCAGCAAGCACGTCCTCGGCAATCTTCTTGTTATCGACAGCCATGTCGAATCCCTTCTCTTCCAACTAAAGGTCTGTGGGCCTTCACAGCATCAAGACGCACGATTCCGCTCGCGCCTGCGCAGCACGCGATATCCGTTGGCAAGAGATTTCATTGCATGTGATTCCCGGGTGGATCGACATGAAAAAAGCCCCGCGCACAACCGACAGAGACCCAATAATGGCCTCGGCAGAATCGGTAGTGCCTCTCGGAGCTGCGCCGTGAGTAACACCCAACACACGGCGAGTATATGCGGCAGATGCGTTCGCTGCGGCTCAGATTACCGATGAACGGTAGCAAACGGCCCGCAAACGGTCGCCATAACGGAAAGGGGGCGCCAGAGACCCCCTATCTATCCAGGCTGGTGGGAGCCACGCGATTCACGTGCATGATCAGATAGACGAGCTCTTCTTGGGCCAATGGCTCGCCAAAGGCCTCTTGAATCAGATCGTCGATACGATGAGCACAGCGCGATGCCGCCGGATACTGCTCCACGAGCACGTCGTAGAGACCTGAGTTCTCGGTATCAATCGGCTCTTTCTTTGCCACGCGGTCGAGCAGATAGCGCACATGGGTGGCAAAGCGAGTAAAGGCAAACGACGAGCGGTCGACCGTCACACCCAACTCTTCTTGAATAATTGCAACCGTCATGTCGAGCAGATGCTCCTCGTGCTGTTCGGCAAGCACGCGCCGCTCACTCGGCTTAATCGCCGCATTGATAATCGACATGGCAATGCCCGCGGCCTCACTCTGGGGCATGCGAATGGCAAAAGTTTTCTTAATGCCGCGAACGGCTAGCTCGCCCAATCGATACTCAATAGGATGCAGCTGCTCCAGATCGCGCTTGAGCGGCAACGACACCACCATATGTTCGCGGGCGCGCTTAATGGCAAACTGGATATGATCTGCCAGCGTAATGGGCAGATTAGGACTCAATTCGTACGAAAGTTGCCCAGTTGCGATATCGGCCAGCTGGGCGGAAAACTCCAGCACCTCGGGATCAACTTCGTCGATAAACGCCAGGTACTTGGAATCGATACCGTAAAAGGTGCGGGTGACGACATCCAAATCGACATCGTGCGGCATATCGCCAAAGCCGATACCGCGACCCAACGCGATGAGCTGGCGCCCCGCGCCGTCTTCGCAGATGGCAGCGTTGTGGTTAATGCGCTGGACAGCCCTCATGGAATCATCGCTCCTACTAAAACACGCCGTGCAGACCATCCACACGGCGCGTTCATTCTACCTGCACTTGCAGCTACAGTCCAAAGAAGCTCAAGATCTGGTCTCGGCTTACGGGCTTGTAGTCGTTGGCATCGAGACCGACATCGTAGCGAAAGATAGGGCGCTCGCGATCGCGGTTGCGCGCGTTGGTGCGGTCTCCCCTGCTGTGGATATGCCCGTGCAGCATGATGGCGCCACGTGCCTTGCCATTCCAGCTAAGCATGGGGTAGTGGCTCATAACCAGACGATGGCCCTTGGCATAGCCGGGGGCAATCTCCAGATAATCACGCACGTCTTCCCAAATTTGCGGCACGTCGGGATCTTCCCAATCGCCGTCATGGTTACCACGGATGAGCGTCACGTTTTGGCAGGCAATACGCTCGCGCAGGCGCACCGCCTCCGCCAGGGGCAAACGATAGGTAAAGTCACCCAGGATGTAGAGACGGTCATCCACAGCCACGCACTCATTGATGGCATCGATGACCTTGCGATTCATCTCCTCGACCGAGCCAAACGGCCGGTCCATGTCGTGCAAGATATTCGTATCGCCCAGGTGCAGATCGGCGGTAAACCACATCATCGTCTCTGTCCTCATTTCGCAACGTGTCTAACACGTGCCTAGTATACAGACGCTTTGGCGCGTCGGTTAGCCAAAGAGCCCGCCGAACAGACCTCGGCGGCGTTTGTCTTTCTTTTTCGACGCGTCACCCTGGGCGTTCTTGTCCTGCCGCTTCTTACGATCCTGCTCCAGCTCATCATCGTCGAGCAGCATATCCCACTCAAACGGATCATCTGTCAAATCGAACAGGTCATCGTCATCAAACATGGCAGCCCCCCTTACCGACTAGCGGGCATCCACCACATAGAGGCCAACGCGCACCTGGTGCCACGGGCTACGCTCGGGGGCAACCTGCTGCACGCGCGCCTCAAATACGTCCTCGTGGCCGTAATACATCATCAAGGACAGCGGGCCGACCTCGTTTCCCGGAACATAACCGAGCTTGGTGTTGCCGTAGTAGATCGCAACTGCCTCGGGATCATGGGGATTATCGCGCTCGGCACACAGCGTCAGTTTATCGCCCGCTTTAATATCGCCTAGGACCAAAGCGCCGTCGGCATATTGAAATCCTGCAATATGAAACGACAGAAGCACACGTGAAGGCTCGTACATGGCAGCTCCTCTAACGGCCGGATAAACCGGCGCTTAACCTTATTGAGAAGTCTACGAGCCCGTACGGACACAGATTCACCCGCCCGCACCTTTCAACCATTTGCCGCAACGCTTGCGAGACAGAGCGCTTGCAGATAAGATAGAGGCACGGATGGCACCCGTTGCAGCGGGTCTTGCCAACTCCGATACACGTTTTCATCGTGAGAAGTGGCCGTCTTCGCTTACGCGGGGGCGGCTATTTCATTCGGCCGATAAACAGGCCGAGTTCGATAGCCGCGATTAACAACGCCAGTAACGAAATAACATCGCTTACGTTCATACCAATTCCCTTCTAAAGGGAGTTGGCCCATCCGTACCCCATAGCAGTAGTCTAACGTAAATGGCGGGTAATAGGAACACTTGTTCGTATTACCCGCCATTTCCTAATGCACGAACATGCGCACGAACTTGTGCTTCCAGCCTGCGTAGGGGGCATAGCGGAATGGCACGTCCAACCAGGTTGCCTTGTTCACGATGCTCTTCTTGTGGCTAAACGTATCGAAGCTCTCGCGGCCATGGTACTGCCCCATGCCGCTCGCGCCCATGCCACCAAAGCCCATATGGCTCGTAGCCAAGTGCATAATCGTGTCGTTGACACAGCCGCCGCCAAAGGGCACGTAGCGCACAAAGCGCTGCTGAACCGCACGGTCTCGGCTAAAGATATACAGGGCCAGCGGCGTTGGACGATCCGTAATAAACGTCTCGGCCTCGTCTAGGCTCTCAAACGTCAGCACCGGCAAGATGGGGCCGAAAATCTCCTCCTGCATCACGGCGTCCTCAGGCGCCACGCCGTCTAGGATCGTCGGCTCAATCTTGAGCGACGACTCGCGCGCCGTTCCTCCCAGCACAACCTTATCGGGGTCGATCAGCCCGCGTACGCGCGCGAAATGCTTGGCGTTGACAATATGGCCGTAGTCCTCGTTGTCGAGCGGGTGCTCGCCAAACATGCGACGGACCTCCTCCTTGATGAGGCCCAACAGCTCATCGTGCACGCGCGTATCGACCAGCAGGTAGTCGGGCGCCACGCAGGTCTGCCCCACGTTGAGCCATTTACCAAAGGCGATACGTCGTGCCGCGACCTTCAAGTTTGCCGTCGCATCCACGATGCAGGGACTCTTTCCGCCCAGCTCAAGCGTCACGGGCGTGAGGTTTTTGCTCGCGCGCTCCATGACGAGCTTGCCGACCGGAACACTACCGGTAAAGAAGATCTTGTCCCAGCATTCATCGAGCAACGCCTCGTTCTCGGCACGCCCGCCTTCGACGACCGTCACCAGGCGCGAATCAAATGCTTCTTCGCAAATCTGCCTGAGCACCGCGCTCGATGCCGGAGCATAGGCGCTCGGCTTGATGACCACGGTATTGCCCGCGGCAAGGGCGCCAGCGAGCGGCTCGAGCGTCAGCAAAAACGGATAGTTCCAGGGCGCCATGATGAGCGTGACGCCATAGGGCACGGCTTGCGTCTTGCACACACTAATGGCATTGGCGAGGTCGCAGGGGCGCAGGCGCGGGCGGCTCCATCGGGCCACATGCGCAATCTGATGACGAATCTCGGAAAGCGAGGTGCCGATCTCGCACATATATGCCTCGTCATGCGACTTTCCCAAATCGGTCTTGAGCGCATGGGCAATATCGCCCTCGTGCGCACGAACCGCATCGCGCAGGCGCACCAGTGCGCGGCGGCGAGCATCGACATCAAACGTAGCGTGCGTCTTAAAGTAGGTGCGCTGATCGCCGACGATGCGCGCAATTTCCTCGGTGTTCATGGGCCCTCCTAGTTCTCGTCCTCAAACATACCACCTGCAACAACTTCGTACATATGCTCGAGCTCCAGGCGGTCCATCAAAAGCGGAACGGGATACAGTGGATTGGCCTCGGCATCGGCATGTGCCGCCATTTGCGAAATATCGGAGCGGCGAATACCTGAGACATATTTGGGGATTCCCAGGGCCTCGTTCATGCGGTCGACCCAATCGATAAAGGCCTCGGCCGCAAGACTGTCCTGCGCGGTAGCCGGCGCGATACCGGCCATGTGGGCGAGATCGGCGAGCTTGGGAACAGCAGCTTCGCCATAGGCGCGAAGCATATGCGGCAGGATGATGGCGTTGGCCAAGCCGTGCGGAATCCCGTAACGCCCGCCCAAGCTGTGTGCGATGGCATGAACGTATCCAACATAGGAGCGCGTAAAGGCAACACCCGCCTTATACGCCGCCGAAAGCATATTGCGACGCGCACGCATGTCGTCGCCATGCTCATAGGCCTCGAGCAAATTGTCGTGGATGAGTTGAACCGCTTGTCGCGCCATCTTGCGCGTATAGGGTGTGGTGCTTCGTCCGATAAAGGCCTCGACGGCATGCGTCAGGGCGTCCATGCCCGTCTGCCCCGTAATGGAGGCGGGCAGGCCGCGCGTAAACTCGGGATCGTGCACCGCAAAGCGCGGGATAAGCACAAAGTCGTTAATGGGATACTTGTAGTGCGTCTCGTCATCGGTAATTACCGCCGCAAGCGTGACCTCGCTTCCCGTACCTGCCGTGGTGGGAACCGCAATAAGTAGCGGCAGGAGACGGTGGACGCGCAACAGGCCACGCATCTTGTTGATGGGCTTGTTCGGCTGTGCAATGCGCGCCCCCACACCCTTGGCGCAGTCCATGGCCGATCCTCCGCCAAAGCCGATAATGGCCCGGCAGTCGTTCTCGCGATACAGCGCCGCCGCTTCCTCCACATTCGAGACCGTGGGGTTCGCACGCGTTTCGGCATAGACCGTAGCGCCAATCCCCTGAGCCGTAAGCGCACGCTCGAGTGATGCCGTGAGCCCCAAACGTGCAATACCAGGGTCTGTCACGATGAGGACCTTCTGGATCGAGCGTTTTTGAAGCACCGCGGGCACATCCTCGGCATGCTCCAAAATGCGCGGCTCGGTATAGGGCAGGATCGGCAATGCAATGCGAAAAACCGTCTGATATGTTCGGCACCAGGCACGACGGGATAGATGCATAAAGGAAACTCCTTTATTTGTTGATAGGTCAACATTTGCTCGACCGATTGTACTCAGCGGAGATCGCAGACGGTATGCCAATCGTTAATCAATCAACATCTTCATATCTCAAAATTGTTTTATTAAAAATCATTCCTAATAGGCTTCACATTTGGTTGCATTTATGGATAATAGAACTCGTCAAGACGCACGTCCGGAGAGGGCCCTTACGGGATCGGACGAGCGCACAATCGCCATCGATCGAAAGGATCGAATCATGAAGTTTGTTTGCCCCGTTTGCGGTTATGTGGAAGAGTTCGACGGCGACCAGCTGCCCGAGGACTTCAAGTGCCCCCAGTGCGGCGTTCCCGGTTCTCGTTTCCTGAAGCAGGAGGAGGGCCAGCTCGAGTGGGCTGCCGAGCACGTCGTGGGCGTCGCCAAGATGGAGGGCGTCTCCGAGGACATCGTTGCCGACCTGCGCGCCAACTTTGAGGGCGAGTGCTCCGAGGTCGGTATGTACCTGGCCATGGCTCGCGTCGCTCATCGCGAGGGTTACCCCGAGATCGGCCTGTACTGGGAGAAGGCTGCCCACGAGGAGGCCGAGCACGCCGCTAAGTTCGCCGAGCTCCTGGGCGAGGTCGTGACCGACTCCACCAAGAAGAACCTCGAGATGCGTGTTGAGGCCGAGAACGGCGCCACCGCCGGCAAGACCGATCTTGCCAAGCGCGCCAAGGCCGCTGGTCTCGATGCCATCCACGACACCGTGCACGAGATGGCACGCGACGAGGCTCGCCACGGCAAGGCTTTCGCCGGCCTGCTCAAGCGCTACTTTGGCTAAGCCAACCGCCTGAGAGACAATCTTTAGCTCGATAAGGCCCGGACCGCATGGTTCGGGCCTTTTTCGTGCCTCACGAACTTGTTAACTCCCTGAAATAGGACCACCTTAGGCATCGGATTCTCGTCAAAAAATAAGTGAGTAGACTTTTTGGAACTTGCCGAGCAGGCCATCCATATTGCTTTATAAAGTCGCAGGTAAATGACTTGTTGCAAAAACGGCCTGGTCGCCATCAAGCCAAAAGTCTACTCACTTAGTTTCGCAGCCGTCCACGATCGAGCTATTTTGTGTCTAACGGGCATCTTTTCGTCGATTACTCCCAATTTTGTCCAGTCAACGAATAGTTCAGACCGGAGTAATGTCTCAGCCCTTTGCTCATCTGAGCTTTTATCACGATATTCAGCATCGAGCATCCTGCATACGGCCTTAACGATCGCGCGGAATCTATCCTCATCGGATATCTGTCTGTGTGTCAGGAGAAGTACATCGTAGCCCATGGCCTGAAGGGCTGTCATGCGGTCAGCGTCACGCAAGCCATCCCCTGCGCGTCCGTGCGAGGCCTTTCCCTGACATTCAATGGCCACCTGTCGCTTGCCGTCCGGCGAAGAGAGAAGTAGGTCGATATATACACGGGACTTTCCCACAATCGCTCGAGCACTTGTGCTTAGCGTCACTTCGACATTGAGCTCTATGCCGCAAAACCCTTCGCCTCCCAGGGCTCGCGGCAGTCCAAGCAACAAATACGCCTCGACCTCAAAAGGCGACGCGGCACCCAATGGAACGAGTTGCGATACCGCCATAAATCTATTGCCGTAACGCATCCCGCAAACATCTGAACAAAAACGGTCAAGGTCTCTGCCCAAAACCAAAGCGTCTCGACGCCATAAACTTGAAGTGATGCCGTCCTCGGACGGGCAGCGCACCCAACCGAACGTTGTCGAAATCGCGCCCGAATCAATTGCACGCGAAAGCTCCGCCTCAAGCGCCACCGGCAGAGCACACACCGCAAACAAGCCACACATCTCCGCCAACACAAAAAGAAGCTGGAGATCCGTCAGATGTCGAGACATGATAAATGCCGTCAGTAGAGGAGACGTGACCAAAAATCCATGCTCCGTTTCCAACACAGATTCCCTGGGGAGCTCACCAAGGAACAGCCGCTGCCTAATGCTGACAGGGCAGGTCCGTTTGTTTCTCGTCCGAACCAATGTATACAACGGAAAACCGAGCGCGACTGCAGCCGTCGGGTTGCGGGCGAGATCATATCGCTGCCGGTCTTCTTCCGGTCGTGGAAACGGCGGACACAAAGCGCGGACTTGAGGAGGCAAACGCCAGTACCTAAAAGCCGATATGTCACAAAGTAGATCCTTCATAGGCACAGGAAAACACGGATTTCAACCCAATCGGTCTCGCATTGGCGCGAACGCAACAAAAATGGCACCGAACGGACTGCTAAGTTTTCAACAGCCCTCCCCAACTGACCAAAAGCTTGCCGAGAGCTGGACGAAGCACTGTTGAAAACCCCATTTTTTTCTCATGCAGAAGCTTTGCGCGGCAAGTGAGTAGACTTTTTCGAACTTGCCGTGCAGACCAGCCAAATTGCTTTATAAAGTCGCAGTTAGATAGCTTGTGGTAAAACGGCTTGGTCGCCAAAATGCCAAAAGTCTACTCACTTAGATTGCAGAGCGCCCCCCATTAGCTGCAATTCCAAGGTAGTTAGCACTTTTGGATTCAGATCGTCATACTGAACAAGAATTTGACTTGAGTTTTCAGGGACAAATGCACCATCGGCACACCAATAACAGTCACTGATATCGATAAACGGAATACCCGAGCGCGTGAGAGCCCGCGCAAAAGAGCTTCCACCCGTTCCGCGCTCCGCAACAACAGTGCAGTAAAGACCCGCGTCTGCGTACTCGATCGAGACCTCCCCCGCCGGAAATGCCTTCCGTACAAGCGCCGCCAGGCCATCGCGCGCCTCGCGAGCACGAACGCGCACGCGGTTCACATGTCGCTCGTAATCACCCGATTCCAGCAAGCGAGCCAAAGCGACCTGGTCAACAGAACTCACCGACGAGGCGTAAAAACCAAGGTTGCGCCTAAACCGTTCCATCAGCTCATCAGGCAGGACCATATACGCCAAACGCAGGGCCGACGACAGACTTTTTGAAAAGGTGTTGGTGTAGATGACCGATTGGGCGGCATCGATCGACGCGAGCGCGGGAATCGGCTTGCCGGCAAGGCGAAACTCACAATCAAAGTCATCTTCGATGAGATACCGGTCCGGCTGCTCGGCGGCCCAGCTCAGCAGGGCATAGCGACGCGCAATGCTCGTCACAAGGCCGGTCGGATATTGGTGAGACGGCATCAGGTGAAGGACATCCGCCCCGGTTTTCTGCAGAGCACTCAAGTCCACGCCTTCACCGTCCAACGGGATATGACGCACTTCGCAACCCATAGCCTGATAGATGCGCGTCAGGCGCAGATAGCCCGGATCCTCAACGGCATACACCTTGTCGGCTCCAAGCAACTGAACCAACATGGTATCGAGCAACTGGGCGCCCGCACCGATAACGATGTTGTCGGGGTCGACATTCATGCCCCTTGTCCCACGCAAATGGTGAGCGATAGCGCGTCGTAGCCGAGCGGTGCCCTGTGCCGGCGCGGTCGAAAAGATTTCACGTTCATCTTCGGATGTCAGCGTCGCCCGTAGCGCGCTTTGCCAAAGCCGCGCCGCCTCCAAGGCGGAAGGAGAAAGTGCGTCGAATCGCTCGACCTGTCCGTTGACATCATGCGCGCTGGGGCCCACGGAGGCGTCATCTCGGTCGATGCCCTCCGCAGCCGAAGCCAAAACCGGTGCATCGGGAAGCTCGCACGCGTAGTAACCACGGCGCGGCTTTGAGCAAATATAGCCCTCGGCAAGCAACTGGCTATATGCATTTTCGATTGTAATGACACTAATTCCCAGATGACTGGCAAAGGCTCGCTTAGACGGCAGATGTTCCCCCGCCGCAATGCGTCCAGCTACGATATCATCTCGAATTTGCTGGTAAACATACTCATAGAGCGATGCTTCGCCGCGTTTTTCCAAATTGTAGTCAAGCACGAGCCTATCACCTGACCTTATCGAATCATTCAATCTGGTATTAGTCTGGTCTTGTTATTATCTCGAAAACTGAGTATTTCGCCATACCCAGCTCCCCGATAGGATGTTCCGTCAAGCAATGCACATGCCAACCAAGGGAGCAACCATGGCAGAACAGACCAGCAAGGCCGATCGCGTCAAACTCAATCGCGAGCTCGCGCAGATGCTCAAGGGCGGCGTCATCATGGACGTCACCACGCCCGAGCAGGCACGTATCGCCGAGGAGGCAGGCGCCTGCGCCGTCATGGCTCTCGAGCGCATCCCGGCCGACATCCGCGCCGCCGGCGGCGTGTCGCGCATGAGTGACCCCAAGATGATCAAGGGCATTCAAGAGGCCGTCTCCATCCCCGTCATGGCCAAGTGCCGCATCGGTCACATCGTCGAGGCGCAGGTCCTTCAGGCCATCGAGATCGACTACATCGATGAGTCCGAGGTTCTCTCCCCCGCCGACGATGTCTACCACATCGATAAAACCCAGTTTGACGTCCCGTTTGTCTGCGGTGCCCGTGACCTGGGCGAGGCGCTGCGCCGCGTCGCCGAGGGCGCCACGATGATCCGTACCAAGGGCGAGCCGGGCACGGGCGACGTCGTTCAGGCCGTGCGCCACATGCGCAAGATCCAAAAGCAGATCCGCGACGTTGTGGCTCTGCGCGACGATGAGCTCTTTGAGGCGGCCAAGCAGCTGCAGGTTCCGGTCGAGCTGGTGCGCGAAGTCCACGCTACGGGCAAGCTTCCCGTCGTGAACTTTGCCGCCGGCGGCGTAGCGACCCCCGCCGATGCCGCGCTGATGATGCAGCTGGGCGCCGAGGGCGTCTTTGTGGGCTCGGGCATCTTTAAGAGCGGCGACCCCGCCAAGCGCGCTGCCGCCATCGTTAAGGCCGTGGCCAACTTCACCGACGCCAAACTCATCGCTGAGCTTTCGGAGGACCTGGGCGAGGCCATGGTCGGTATCAACGCTGACGAGATCGAGATCATCATGGGGGAGCGCGGACGCTAGTCCGGCAGAAAGGATCGCACATGAGTGATTACGCAGACCAGACGGTCGCCGTGCTGGCGATCCAAGGTGCTTTTGCCGAGCACGAAGCGAGGCTGTCCGAGCTGGGCGCACGTTGTATTGAGCTGAGGCAGGCGGCTGATTTGAAGCAGGACTTTGACCGTCTGGTACTTCCCGGCGGCGAGTCTACCGTTCAAGGGAAACTGCTTGATGAGTTGGGCATGCTCGAGGAGCTTCGTGCCCGCATCGCTGAAGGCATGCCCGTCCTGGGCACCTGCGCCGGCCTGATTCTGCTGGCTCATGACCTTGCCGCCCATGACGATAAGGGCACGCCGCGTTTGGCAACCATGGATGTGCTCGTTGAGCGCAATGCCTATGGCAGACAGCTCGGCAGCTTTCGCACCAAGGGACAGGTAGACGGCATCGACGGTGAAGTGCCGCTGACGTTTATCCGCGCGCCCCGCATCGTCGAGGTCCACGGCGACGCCAAGGCCTTGGCAGAGGTCGATGGCCGCATCGTCGCCGCCCGCGAGGGCAACCAGCTCGGCGTAACCTTCCACCCCGAACTCGATAAAGACACCCGCCTCCACGAACTGTTCCTACAAATGTAGACATCGAAATCAACAAACGAAACGAGAGTGGATAATCTCCCACCTTGAGTTTGAATGCAGGCTCAAGGTGGGAGATTATCCACTCTCATGCTATGCAGTCGGTTAAGAACGTTCCCAACGACTGCTCCGGCAACGCCGATGTCTTGGTACCGGCAGCGAAAACCCGCCAGAGCGAGCAAGGTGCCTTGAAACAAGGCGGCATTGACCTTCTGGTCATGCCGCCGAACTTGAAAGGCAGATTGCCGCTCTGGCGGGTTTGCAGCGTCAACTAGTTACGCGGGTTGGTAAACCCGCGTAACCCAACTAGAAACGATTGCCGCGGAAGCCGCCGCCGTTGCGGCCGCCACGATCGCCACCGCGACCGCCGCGGTCACCACCACGGCCACCGCGATCGCCAAAGCCGCCGCGACCGCCACGGTCGCCGCCACGGCCACCGCGCTCGTCACGGCCGCCGCGAGGACCGCGGTCCTCGTCCAGGCCCATGGCGACGAGCGGAGCGATGACCTTATCGAGAGCAGCCATCAGCTCGGTGGCCTCCTCGTAAGAAAGCTCGGGCAGGAGCTTCTCCTTCTTGTTGGCAAGCTCGACCAGGCCCTCAGCGGCATCCTCGGCAGCAAAGACGACGATCTTGCGCATATCGCCCTCGGCGTCGTCGATGCGGCCGACCAGGTCGGCAGCCTCGGCCTCGGCCATCAGACCATCGAGCTCACGAAGGCGCATACCCAGCAGGTCGGACATTTCCTTCTGCTCCATCTTGGGCTTGAGGTCAAGAAGCTTGATGGCGCGCTCGATGTTCGCCATGCGCTCGGCCTTGGCCTCCTCCTCCTTGGAAATAGCAAAGCGACGGCTGCGCAGCAGGCGGGCGGCCTTCTGCATCTTGTCCATCAGCTCTTCGTCATCGTAATCAACGGCGGCCTCGACAACCTCGGCCTCCTCCTCGGCGGAAACCTCGTCAGCAGCCTCAGCCTCGGCAGCTTCGGTCTCCACGGTCTCGACTGCCTCGACCTCGGCAGCCATGGTCTCGTTCTCGGTCTCGTTCATGATCTCTTCGTTCTCAGACATGAGACTCCTTCTTGGCCCTCTCGGGCATCATCGCCCCATTCGCGGGGCCCGTCGCGCACTCTTTGCGCTTTACATTCATGCCTCTCGGCAAAACGTCCATTAGTTTATGGTGTCGCCATTCAATCTAGCTGCAGAATCTATGTACACACATTAATGCGACATGTGCGACTCGCGACGAGCGTACACCAGCGACGCCACGAAACCGACCACGGCAATCACAGCCGCCACGCGCACGGCAGCCGCAAATCCAATAGCCTGGGCAACGTCCGCCGCAACGCCAGCGGCGCCGGCAGTCGCCGCAGAACTCGAGAGCAGGCCGATAAACAGCGATGGACCAAACGACGCGGCAATCATGTTCCACGTGTTGAGCAATGCCGTTCCGTGAGGATGCTCGGCGGCGGGCAGCGTCTCCAGGCCGGCCGTCTGTGAGGGGCTCAGCACCAAACCGACGCCAGCATACACCACAATGGTCAGTGCCACGACGACGCCGATATTCATGCTTGCCGCTGTCATCGAAATGGCAGTCTGCCCCACAGCAATCAGGGCAAAGCCGACCGGCAGCAGCGGCCATGCGCCACGGGCGTCCATCACGCGTCCGCCCACAATCGAGGTCACGGCGTTGCAGGCAATCGTCGGCAAAATGAGCAAGCCCGCAACAAGAGCGGTCATGCCGTATGCGCCCTCAAAATAGAGCGGCAGCAAAACGCTCATCGAGAACGTCGTCATCATCGACACCACCACAAGCAGGCACGCAGGCCAAAAACGAACGCTTGCCATGGGGCGCACGTTGAGCACCGGATGTCCGAGCTTGAGCTGGCGGACCGCAAACAGGCCAAGCAGCACCACAGCGGCGAAAAGCGTCACGATACCGGTCATCACATTGGTCGAGAACTCGCCTACGGAATACACAAACGCCGTAATGCCGGCCGCAAGCAAAGCAACCGACAGAATAACAAGCGTAGTGTTCGAGCGCTCTCCAACATTTCGAACGAGCTTTGCTGCCGCCGCGGCGACCACGACACCGCCCACCAGCGGCACTACGAACACCGCCCTCCAGCCAAACAACGTGCACATAAGACCACTGACCACAGGTCCAAACGCCGGCCCCAGCGTAATGCAGGCACCGCCCAGACTCAGATACAGACCGAGCTTCTCGCGCGGAGCGCAAGATAGCACCACATTCATCATGAGCGGAAACAAGATGCCCGATCCCGCAGCCTGCAAAATGCGACTTGGCAGCAAGACGGTAAACGTTGGGGCGACCAGGCACAGGACTTCTCCGGCGACCAGGCATCCACATGCGAAAAACAGCAGCTTGCGCGTCGAGAAGCGACCGGAAAGAAAGGCCATGATGGCCGTAAAGATCGACGTCACGATCATGTAGCCCGAAACAAGCCACTGCGCCGTGATGGCACTCACCGAAAAGGCCGCCATGATGTCGTGCAACGCCACGTTAATGATGTTCTCGTTAAACGCGGCAACAAAGGCCGCGATATACATTACGGCGAGAAACGCCGAAGTGGCCGATGGCGCTACTTGAACTTGTTGCTGAGATTTGCTCCCCATGCATTTCCTTCCTCTTGGAACGACAGTCGTATCGCCCCAGAGGAACAGTCCAGGGCGAGGATGAGCCCTAGACTTACGCCAGACGCCGCACGCGACGAGTCTGGCAACATGGTCCAACGTCGAAAGATTGTAACGCGAACGCGCAGCTTTCCTTCCGCGCTATTATTGAAAGTCCACGAAAGCATGAGACATGAGGAGCCCTCCATGATTAAGCCCATCATGAAATCCGAGTTCTTTTTGCGCCTGCCTTCCGAAGACGCGGGACCCGACGATGCCGCGACCGGGCAGGACCTCCTGGATACGCTCCATGAGCATGAGCACGAGTGCGTGGGCCTTGCCGCCAACATGATTGGCGTGCGCAAACGCATCATCTGCGTAAAGGACGGCAACAGGGCGCTGCTGATGTACAACCCTCAAATTCTTGAGCAGGTCAATTCCTATCAGACGAGCGAAGGATGTCTCTCGCTTTCCGGCGAGCGCCCCTGTACTCGCTATCGCCGCATTAAGGTTGAGTATTTGGACGAGAATTTCGTCCACCGCATCAAAAACTTCTCGGGCTACACCGCCGAGATCATCCAACACGAAATCGACCACTGCAACGGGATTGTTATTTAGACAGCCAGGGTAACGATGCAGGTTGAGCACACGACAGCGAGCGAGCCGCATTTGCGCCAAGGTGACGTTATATCGTTCCGCCGTTCTAACGAACGGCGGACCACTTGACGCTGCGCGAGTCGCATTCACGCCAATCTGACGTTCAATTTCGAGGGCGCGACCAGAAGGTCAGCGCCCTCTCATTTCACGTCACCTTGGCGCAAATGCGGCTCGCTCGCTGTCGTATGTCTATCCTGCGACGCCTCGATTCTTGCGGCGCCAGATACTTAATCCCCTACGACTGGCGGTAATGATCGAAGAAGTCGGCGAGGTCTTCGAGCGACTCTTTGAGCACTTCCATGCGCGGCAGGTACACGATGCGGAAGTGGTCGGGCTCACCCCAGTTAAAGCCGCCGCCGCGCGTGATCAGGATCTTCTTCTCGTGCAGCAGGTCAAGGGCGAACTGCTCGTCGTCGGTGATGTTGAACTTCTTCACATCCATCTTGGGGAAGATATAGAACGCCGCACGCGGCTTGACCACCGAGATGCCGTCGATCTTGTTGAGTGCCTCATACACAAAGTTGCGCTGCTCGTAGACACGACCGCCGGGGCGGATGTAGTTGTTAACAGACTGATGGCCGCCGAGCGCCGTCTGGACGATTGACTGAGCCGGCACGTTGGAGCACAGGCGCATGTTCGAGAGCATGTTGATGCCCATAATAAAGTCGCTCATGCAGCGCTGGTTACCCGAAAGCACCATCCAGCCAATACGATAGCCCGCGATCATGTGCGACTTGGAAAGGCCGCTAAAGGTGACGCAGGGCAGGTCGGGGGCGAGCGAGGCAATGGAGACGTGCTCGTAGCCGTCCATGCACAGGCGGTCGTAGATCTCGTCGGCAAAAATCATGAGCTGGTGCCTGCGCGCGATTTCAACGATGCCCTCGAGCACCTCGCGCGGATAGACCGAGCCCGTGGGGTTGTTGGGGTTGATGATGACGAGGGCCTTGGTCGCGCTCGTGATCTTGGACTCCATATCCTCCAGGTCGGGATACCAATCCGCTTGCTCGTCACACAGATAGTGAACGGGATGACCGCCGGCAAGGGTTGCGCACGCCGTCCAGAGCGGATAGTCGGGGCTGGGGATCAGAATCTCGTCGCCATTGTCGAGCAGCGCGTTCATCGAAAGCTGAATGAGTTCGGACACGCCGTTGCCCGTGTAGATGTGCTCCATCTGAACATTGGGCAGGCCCTTGATCTGCGAGTACTGCATGATCGCCTTGCGCGCGGAGAACAGACCGCGCGAGTTGGAATAGCCTTCGCAGTCGGGCAGCTGCTGGCGCATATCCTTAATGACCTCATCGGGCGTGCGGAAGCCAAAGGGCGCCGGATTACCGATGTTGAGCTTGAGAATACGCTCGCCCTCGTCCTCCATACGAGCGGCCTCGTCGACGACGGGGCCGCGCACGTCATACAGGACGTTATCGAGCTTGGTGGATTTTGAAAAAGTACGCATGGTGGTGCTCCTTGGAATTTGAGCTGAGGGGTGGGGTTCGGGCTTGGGCACGTTGCAAGACGATGACGTCTCGCCTTGATCGGCGTCACCGGCGAGCAGCCAGGTAACATCGACCTCCAAAATACGGGCGAGCAGCTCTGCCACATCGCGCCGCGGGATCGTCTTGCCGCTCACATATTGGCTCATCTGACTCTTGCCGAGTTTTTTTCCGAGCATCTCCGATGCGCGGATTACGTCCGACTGGCGAACGTCGCGATCGGACATGGTCTGTCGCAGGCGATCGCTAAACGTCTCTTGGGCCATTAGAACCTCCTTGCTGGCAAAGTTCAATTTATAGAACACGAATTGAACCTAAGTTCAATTTAGGCAGCAGTATAGCGCCGTACCTTATTCGGAAGTTCAATTTCACAAGAAAACGTACCGAACTCCGAGATTTGCCCAAGGCGGACAATGACGCGCACGCGTTTAGAGATATTCAAGGAATCGAGCGGCGGCAAGCGAAACGTCAGCCGTGCGATATATCGCGTTGATCTGCCGATGGGGATGTCCCTCGAGCGGACGCACGGCGACATCGAACTGACAGCGGCGCAAGATGAGCGCCGGAAGAATACTCACGCCCAGACCGTCCTCGACCATGGCCATAATCGCATAATCATCCCAGGTCGATAGCTTAGAACGCACCGCCAGACCCGCGCGGCGAAACAGCGGCGTAATCTCGTCGTCGCTACCGCGTTCCAGAAGAATAAACTGCTCGTTGGCCAAATCGGCAAGGGAAACGACCTCCGCGGTGGCAAGCGAGGAGTCCGCTGGCACCACGGCCATCAGCTCGTCTTGCACCAACGGCCGCGACGCCATGCCGGCGCCGCGTGGCTCGCGCGGAATAAAGCCCAGGTCGCAGCGGCCTTCCGCCACCCATTGCTCAATCTCGGAGTAATCACCCATCAGCAGCTCGTAATCGACATCCGGGTGATCAGCGCGAAACCGCGCGATCACCGGCGGCAGTACATGGGTCGCCACACTCGAGAATGTACCGATACAGATCTTGCCACGCATGAGCCCCCGCATCTCGTCCACGCGTCGCTGCAGGCGGCCAAACTCTTCGCATAACGCCTCGACTGCCGGCATGACCTGCCGCCCGTCGGCAGAAAGCACCACGCCCTCGCGGCTGCGATCAAGCACCTTAAAACCCCAGTCTGCCTCAAGGTCGCCCACCATGCGGCTCACGCCCGACTGCGAATAGCTCAGCCGCTCTGCAGCATGCGTAAAGCTGCCGGCACGCACCGTCTCGAGCAGCACTTGCATCTTTTGAATATTCGTTTCCACGGCATCCCTCCACCTTTACATGAGTTTTTGTCATGTTATCCATGCATTATATTCGCTTTTCTTCTAAAGCCACCTCACCCATAGTGAACATGCTCGGATATAGAGGGGATGTCAGCACATGAACAACGGACTGTTTACGTACTTAGCAGCATTGCTATTGTTTGGCTCCAACGGCATCATCGCCGCTGCCATCGCGCTGCCGAGCTCCGATATCGTACTGTTGCGCACGTTTTTGGGCGCTCTCACCCTTGCCGCCATCCTCTTCATAACCAAGCGCCATAACCTGCAGGCTCCGTCTCGCCCCCGCGAGGCCGCAGCGCTCATCGTCTCGGGCGCCGCGCTGGGCGCCAGCTGGATTTTCCTGTTCCGCGCCTATCAGACGATCGGCGTTGGCATCTCCTCGCTGTTGTATTACTGCGGCCCCATCATCGTTATGGCCCTCTCCCCGCTCATTTTTGGCGAAAAGCTGACCGGCGGCAAAATCGCCGGGTTTATCGCCGTTGCCTGTGGCGCCTTTCTCATTGCGGCGCAAGGTCTAGGCGGCAATATGCCCATTGCGGGTATCGCTTGCGGCATCGCCTCGGCCTTCTGCTACGCCTTGATGGTCATCGCTAGCAAGGGTGCGCCACACATCGAAGGCCTCGAGAACTCCACGCTCCAGGTGAGCGCCGCCTTTGTAACCGCGTTGATCCTTACGCTCTTCACGCAAGGTGCCCCCTCGTTCCTCTCCCCCAGCATTGCCGCCGGCATCGATTGGGGCGCCGTCGCCATGCTCGGCGTCGTCAACACCGGCATCGGTTGCCTGCTCTACTTTAGTGCCGTCGCCAAGCTGCCCGTCCAGACCGTCGCGGTCGTCGGCTACCTCGAGCCGCTTTCGGCCGTCGTGTTCTCCGTTGCCCTTTTGGGAGAGACCATGACGCCCATCCGCCTCATGGGCGCCGCGTTGATCATCGGCGGCGCGATCTTTTGCGAAGTCGCCGGCAAACGCGCAGACACCAAAGCAAGCATCGCCCAAGTAGCACGCGCCTAAAAGCCCCTCTTCAGTTTCAAAGCAGGGGCGCGTCCGTGGTTATCACATTGCAGCAAGACCATACAGCCGGTGCGCCCCTGTTTTGAAATGCTACCTGCGTACATGAATAATCCCCAGATGGGGATTATTGTCTAAAACACCCCGATGTGCCAAACTGCTCTTATATGTATAAAGATGGCATAAAGGTTATCTGCCCTAGACAGATAACCGGATGTCTAAGGGAGTCCACGTGGCACACAACAAACTGGAGGCAAACCTCCAAGACCAGCACGGACAGAGCGGGCATGGAGCCATTCCCCTTTCTGCTGGTATGTTGCTCGTAACGCTCGGCGTCGTCTATGGCGACATCGGCACGAGCCCTATGTACACCATGAAATCAATCGTCGCCAACAACGGCGGCATCGGTACCGTCAGCGAGGACATGATCCTGGGCGCGCTTTCGCTCGTCATCTGGACCATGACGCTCGTAACCACGGTCAAGTACGTGCTAATCGCCATGAGGGCCGACAACCACAACGAGGGCGGTATCTTCGCCCTGTTCAGTCTCGTGCGCAAAGTGGCGCCGTGGCTGATCCTTCCCGCCATGATCGGCGGTGCGGCGCTGCTTGCCGACGGCATCCTCACCCCCGCCGTCACGGTCACCACAGCCATCGAGGGTCTGCGCACCATCGAGTGGGGCCACGCGCTATTGGGCGACGGCCAGACCAACGTCATCATTATTACCATCATCATTATCTGCGGCCTATTTGCCATGCAGCGCGCCGGCACCTCGTCAATCGGCAAGCTCTTCGGCCCGCTCATGACGCTATGGTTCCTGTTCCTGGCGGGCGCCGGCCTGTTCAACATGCTCGGCAACCTGTCCATCTTGCGCGCACTCAACCCCATCCGCGGCATCATGTTCCTGTTCTCGCCCATCAACCACTCGGGCATCATGGTGCTCGGCTTCGTCTTCCTGTCGACGACCGGCGCCGAGGCGCTCTATTCGGACATGGGTCACGTGGGCAAGGCTAACATTTACGCATCCTGGCCGTTCGTAAAGGCGGCCCTCATCCTTAACTATCTGGGTCAGGGCGCTTGGCTGCTCGCCAACAACTCCAATCCCCAGATGCTCGCGATGGACATCGTCAACCCGTTCTACATGATGCTTCCCGAGCCCCTGCGCCCCTTTGCCATCGTGCTATCGGCCGTAGCGGCCATCATCGCCTCGCAGGCGCTTATCACCGGCTCGTTCTCGCTGGTATCCGAGGCCACGCGTCTCAACCTTATGCCGCATCTGCGCATCCACTACCCCAGCGACACCAAGGGTCAACTCTATATTCCGCTCGTCAACAACATCATGTGGGTCGGCTGTATCTTCATCGTGCTGCTGTTCCAAAACTCCGAGCGCATGGAGAGCGCCTACGGCCTCGCCATCACCGTGACTATGCTCATGACCACGACGCTTTTGACGAGCTATATCGCCGGCATCCTCAAGCACAAGCTGGGCGCCTGCGTCTTTGCCCTGCTTTTTGGCGCCATCGAGCTCTGCTTCTTTGCCTCGTGCCTCACCATGTTCTTTGACGGCGGCTATGTGATGATCTTCCTGGCCTCGCTGCTGTTTGGCCTTATGTACGTGTGGCGCCGCGGCACCGCCATCGAGCGCACGCAGACGATCCTGCTGCCCGTCTCCAAGTACATCGATCAGCTCAACCGCCTGCGCAACGACGAGACCTACCCCGTGCTCGCCGACAATCTGGTGTTCCTCACCAACAGTCCCGACCCGCTCACGCTCGACCGCGACGTGCTCTATTCCATCCTGGACAAGCACCCCAAGCGCGCCAAGGCATATTGGTTCATCAACGTGCACGTTACCGACGAGCCCTATACGCACGAGTATTCCGTCGAGACCTTTGGCACGGACTTTTTGTTCCGCGTGCGCCTGGACCTGGGCTTTAAGGTCAACCAGCGCATCAACGCCTATCTGCGTCAGATCGTTGGCGACTTGATGACATCGGGTGAGCTGCCACCGCAGCATCACACCTACTCCATCTACGAGACACGCGGCAACGTGGGCGACTTCCGTTTTTGCATGCTGCGCAAGATGCTTGCCCCCGAAACGGACATCAACCGCAACGACCACCGCGTGATGGCCATCAAGTACGCCGTCCGCCGCGCCTGCGGAAGCCCGGCACGCTGGTACGGTCTTGAGAACTCGGCGATCATCATCGAGTACGTGCCTCTCTTTGCCCGCATGCGTCCGGCGGTCAAACTCGTACGCACCCATGTGCCGCTCGAGGTCCAGATCGAGGAAGCCGAGGAAATGGAAGTCGATATCTTCTCGGACGACCTGGTCAACGGCAACGAGGCCGGTAGGGACATGAACGTCGATCCCACCGAATTGCTCGAGAGCGTCGCCGATACGCCCGAACAGCAACTGCTCGACGGCCTCGAGAGCGCCCAGCTCAACGACGCCAACTTCTAGCGACGTCGCGCATCAACGACAGCGCCCCTGCACCTCACAGGAGATGCAGGGGCGCTTTGCATTTCAGTAAAGCCCTCGGCTACGAACGACGCGGCTCGGGAACCACAAGCCTATCGGGGCTCGCGCCCTCGGCATCCATCAGGCTCACGTAGCGAATCGACGGATCCTCATACATCGCGTAGTAATAATTGCCCGTGCGCGCGCTAAAGCATCCGGTATAGATAGTCTTCTCGAACTTGCCATCGCCCATCCTGGACGCCCCCTCAATCATCACCACGCCCTCGAGTGAACGGAACATGCGGACGACGTTTTCGGTCTCGCTGTCTTTTTGCGGGTAATTGGCGTTGAGGTACGCTGCCTTTACAAAACGGCTCGGCGAATAGCAGTCGCCGGGAATGCCGCGCATGCCGGCACCGGCTCCATAGGGCTTAAGCTCGGCGCCACGCCACGTCGCCGTCTGCGGAAAATCGCTTGTGGCGGTGATATAAGTGCGTAGGTTTTCCATATGCCACGGGAAGGTGGGCTGATTGGCAAGGGTGTCGACCGGATCGTCGTATACATGCAGGCCGTCAGCCATCATCTCGACCACGATGCTACGCTGGCTGTCGCCGATAATCCAATGGAGCAGCGACACGCCCAGCCCCTCTCCGGCAGATTTGGCGACAATCACCGTGTCGCGCAGCGCGGCCTCGACCTCATCGACCGTCGAGAACGTCGCTGCCACCCACAGGGGAAACTCATAGGCCGCGATATTGGTCTTGCCGTCGACAGGGTCCTCGGCATACTCGGCATAACCCGGGAAATTGAGACCCGCCACGGCGAGGCCCGCATCGTTGCCGCAATCGAAAAACATGGGGTAGTTCTTGTAATCGATGCACATACCGATCACCGCGTGTGTCGCCGTCGCGTCGTCGATAAACGAATACGGGATGTGAAACCCGCGCGGCATCACGCGAACCTGTTGGCCGTAGTCAAAGCTCCAGTCGAGGTTGCGGCCCAGATACATGTGGCCAGAATTATCGGTAAATCGAATGCTCGTGCACATAGCGCCTCCTAGCTTTACGTTCTTGCTAAGGTTATTGTCACCAATCAAAGAGGCGCTAAACAAAAAAGCCCGGACATGACAACAATGTCACGCCCGGGGCAAAGACCGCAAAATCGGTCCCCAATTGAACCACTCTAGACGAGTTTGCCTAAGCAGTGGTCGATCATATGCTGGATCATTTGTGCCTCAAAGCCCGCGTAGTCGCGGCGGCACTCCTTCATCTTGCCGTCGACGATCTGGTCAAAGGCAACCTTGCACTTGATATAGCGCGTGGACTTGGTGACCTCCTCGTGCGTCAGGCAGCTCTCCTCCATCTTGCTGGCACCCAGGCCAAACACCAGACGGGGGTTGTAGAGCACGTGGGGCTCGCCGGCGTCGTCCAGGTAGACGCAGATCTTCTTGGTAACGCCAATCTGGTTAGCGGCAAGGCAGCCGGCATCGTCGAGCGACTTGATGGTATCGATCAGGTCCTGAGCAACCGACTCGTCCTCGACGGTCGCAACCTCGCAACGCTGGGACAGGATAGCCTCGTCGTGGCAAAGCTCTTTAATCATACGTTCCTCCATAGGGGTCGTTGTAACCGCTTAAGTATACGGTACCCACACATTTTCATGCGATAAATACCGTCCGTCTGTTACAAAGCGCCGAACATCAACATGCGAGGAACAGCAAGGTTGTAAAGACGATATAGTAAGTGAGTTCGTGTCAATCGGCCTAAACTCGGGGCCGAACAAGGAAAGGGTATGCATGGACGAACTTTTTCACGTCAGTGAGCGCAAGTCCACAATCGGGACCGAACTTCGCGCTGGACTGACAACATTCCTGGCGATGGCCTACATCATCGCCGTCAACCCCGCAGTGCTCTCGGGCGCTGGCATCGATGCGGGAGCGCTCGCCTGCGCCACCTGCCTGGGCGCCGGCATCATGACCATCTGCATGGGCATCTTCGCCAACCGCCCGCTCGCCTGCGCGTCGGGTCTGGGCATCAACGCCATGATCGCGGGCATCGCCACCACCATGTGCGGCGGCGACTGGCACGTGGCCATGAGCGTTATCTTCCTCGAGGGTATCGTCATCTTGCTGCTCGTCCTGTGCGGCCTGCGCGAGGCCATCATGGACGCCATCCCCGTGGTCCTGCGCCACGCCATCTCGGTGGGTCTGGGCCTGTTTATCGCCATGATCGGCCTGTGCGACGCCGGCATCATCACCGCTGGCGCCGGTACGCTCGTCGGCCTGGGCGACATCGCCTCCCCCACCTTTATCGTCGGCATCATCTCCATCGTCGTGACGGTTGCCCTGGCTTCCCGCAACGTGCCGGGCTCGCTGCTCATCGGCATCATCGTCGCCGTTATCGCCGGAATCCCGCTGGGCGTCACCCATGCGCCCGAGGGCCTCATCGCACCGCTCGACTTCTCGACCTTTGGCGCCCCGTTTGCCAGCACCGCCGACGGCAACATGGCCATCGTGAAGGTTCTGACCGACCCGATGCTGCTCGTCGTTGCCTTCTCGCTGCTCATGAGCGACTTCTTCGACACCATGGGCACCGCGATGGCCGTCGCCAAGCAGGGCGAGTTCCTGACCGAGGACGGCAATGTCGAGGACATCCGTCCCATCCTGGTCGTCGACTCCGTGGCCGCTGCTGCCGGTGGCTTTATGGGCGTCTCCTCCATCACTACCTTCGTCGAGTCCACCTCTGGCGCTGCCGACGGTGGTCGCACGGGCCTCACCTCCGTCACCACCGGCGTGCTGTTCATTCTCGCCGCGTTCTTCTCCCCCATCGTCACCATCGTTTCCAGTGCCGCCACCTGCGGTGCTCTGGTCTACGTCGGCTACCTCATGATGAGCGAGGCCTCCGAGATCGACTGGTCCGACGTGTCGCAGGGTTTCCCGGCGTTCATGATTGTCGCCGGCGTGCCCTTCACCTACTCCATCTCTGCCGGCATTGGCCTGGGCTTTATCGCCTACGTGATCGTCGCGCTCGTTAAGGGCGAGGCCTCCAAGATCAAGCCGCTCATGTGGATCGCAGCCCTTGCCTTCCTCGTCTACTTCTTTGTAGCGTAACGGCAAAGCTGCCAAAGCAGAACACCAAAGCGCGGAGTCGCATCGAGCGGCTCCGCGCTTTTCTTTTAAAGCCAGGCACCGCACGGACGCGCGATGTATTGCCTCCCAAGTTTTGGACATTTTGCCCTCCAAACGGCACTACCGCCGGCTACATCCTGCAGATATGCTGGGCGTAATCGCATAGGCCCTATGAGGATGGGAGTAACCATGGCCGCCTTGTTCACGACCCCCAAGCGCAATGATAAAACCTCAGGAGCCCATTTTGTCGAGCCCGACGTGCACCGTCGCACGCTGCTCGCGCACGGCAGCTGGCGCCGCGTGACGCGCCGCATCGTCTGCGGCCTGGCCTGCGCGCTCACGGTAAGTTCGCTGCTCATGCCGAGCGTCTCGCTCGCGGCGGAGTGGGTGGACGTTGGCGGCGTCCGCCACGAAGCGGCCGCGGGGCCCACGGGAGACGCCGCCGGCACCTGGAGCTGGGACGGCGCCGACGATATGAAGCTCAACGGCTATGACGGCGGTGCGATCCAGGCTGCGGGCAAGCTCAACATTGCCTACGAGGGCAAGAACACCGTGAAAACCGAGCCCGATTACACCGGAGCCGCCATCAAGGCGCAGGATGGCACTAGCCAGAAAGCAGAGTTGAACATAACGAGCTCGAATAGCACGGATGAGCTCAATGTGACAGCTGAGGCCGATGCAATTAAATCCACAGGCGACCTCTCCATTTCTGGCCCAGGCACTGTGAACACCACAAGCACTACTTCCGACGGAATTGAGGCAAAGGGCGATCTCTCTATCACGGGCTCGGGCACCGTGAATGCAACGGGCGGTACCGAAGGCATCCAATCCAAGGGCAAGACCACCATCGATTCCTCTGGCACAGTGATCGCTAAAGGAAGCGAAGGTTACGGCATCGCCGCGGGCAGTGACCTGATCATCAAAGGCGGTGGCAAGGTAGAAGCAAGCTCGATAGAAGAAGCGGCGATTTGGGCTGACGGCAACATCGACATCTCGGGCGGCAGCCAGGTCGAGGCAAGCTCCCAGGGAGATCTTGCCGTCGACGCTGAGGGCAGTCTCGCGGTCACGAACGCCTCCCTTGACGCAAGCGGTGTTGAATATGGTGTCTATGCCTACAAGGGCGTTACGCTCGATCACGCGACCGTGACGGTCCGCACAAGCGCGAGCGGCGGCCAGGCCATCGCCCTCATCACTGACGGGGACGACATCGTCATCAAGAATGGTTCCATCGTGGACGCGTTCGCAGAAGGCAAATTCTCGGTTGCAATCTCTACCAGAAACCACCAGCCAAACGTCGCTGGCGGCCACATCTACATCAGCGACTCCGTTGTTAAGGCTATAGCCCGCTATGTCGAGACCGGTGGCGATGGCCCCGATCACTACAGCAACGACCAAAGCGGCGAGGTCATCCCTGAGCCTAGGGGTCTGAACATCGGTATCTTCGCCCAGACCTACGAGGGCATCACGCCCGCGAGTATCTCGATCGTCCGCAGCAAGCTCACGGCCGAGGGAGACACGGCAGCGATTTTCGCCCTTGCCATGAGTGCGGACGGCAAGGCAATCGGCACCATCGAAATCGAAGGCGCCAGCATCCTGACGCCTGAAGGCGGCAAAGTCATTGACTATCGCCACAAAGAAGAGCTCAGTAACGGCATCATGTACGAGGCAGGCCAAGTCATTGGCACGGGCGATGCCGTAGTCGACTCCCCCTATAACGAAGCTGTTGCCAAGAGCACGGTCATCGCACCGTCCGAGGAGACCAAGCCCGAGGAGAAGCCCGGCGAGACCAAGCCCAAGGGTTCCAAGTCCGAGGGTACAAAGACGATCAAGACTGTTGCAGTTGCAGCCACGGGAGCCAAGACCACCGGCAAGCTTGTGGCAACCGGCGACGCCTCGAGCGCATCCATCGTGGCAGCCGCCCTTGCGGGAACAGCCGCCATCGCCGCAGGCGCCGTGGTGAGCCGCAAGCGCTCATAGACGCCTTTGGCCTTTAACGCACGGGACGGCACCCACAGAAGTGCTAGCCTGCACACCGTTTAGCAACGCCACCGTCGAGCTCCCCTCCGGCGGTAGCGTCTTCCTGTTTGTGCTCACGCGGTGCGTATGCGATTGTTCTTAATGCAGCCCAACCTGTATGTGCCAGCGTGCGACAATTGAGACCGTCGATATCACAACGCTGAGAGAAGCGGGCCATGGAAGCGCACCAAAAGCAGATAACCGTCTATTCGAATCATGCGGAAAGCGCACCTGTCATCTACCTCCCCGTGGTCATGGGCGACGGCAGCGAGGTCTACAACCGTTGTCTTGAGCTCGACTGCCCGCCATTCACCCTCGTCGCCATTGGCGGGCTCGATTGGAATCGCGAGCTGAGCCCCTGGGCATGCGACGGGACCGTGCGCGATGCCGAACCCTTTGGTGGGCAGGCGTCCGGATTTCTCGATGAACTGCTGAACCGGATAATCCCAAAGGTCGAATTAT